>JAEZGJ010000069.1 GCA_023416965.1 Pseudomonadota bacterium
GGATTGCCGCCGAGGCCGCCGCCGAAGAAGTTGAACATGACCCAGCGCTGGCCGTTCGCCCGGTGTCCGGCCATGGAAAGGGCGTTGATCGTGCCGAAGGGCGCCGCGATGGCCCGTTCCGGCACGGCCCTGGCGAGAGCGCCAAAGACGACGCCGATGAGGCGCAGGATGGTCTCGGTATAGCCGGCCATGGGCCGCGGCGCCGTGGCGCCGAGCAGGGTCGTATCCGGCACGACGAAGGTGATGGGCCTCAGGCAACCTGCATTGGCGGGAACATCGGTGAAGACATGCTTGAGCGCGACGTAGCAGGCGGCGATCGTCGTCGGCACGGAAATGTTGATAGGGCCTGCACAGGGGGGCGAGGAGCGCGAGAAGTCGAGCACCATGGTCTCGCCGGATATGGTCAGGTCGAGGGCCACCGTCAGCGGCGCGTCGACGATGCCGTCATTGTCGAGCCGGTCCTCGAAGGCATATGTGCCGTCGGGCAGCGCGGCGATGGCCTCCCGCATCAGTGCCTCGGCACGGAGGGAGAAGGCCTCGAAGGCCGCCTCGACGGTGGCCGCGCCATAATGGTCGAGCAGGGCCTGCAGCCGCTTCTCGCCGAGATCGAGGGCGTTGAGCTGGCCGTTGAGGTCGCCCCAGTTGGAGTTCGGCAGGCGCGAATTGGCGGCGAGGATGTCGAGGATGTCCTGGCGCATCTCGCCGGCCGCGACGAGCCGGACCACCGGGATCAGCACGCCCTCCTGGAAGCTCTCCGTCGCCACCGGATTGTAGCCGCCGGGCACGTTGCCGCCGATGTCGAGCCAGTGGCCGGCCGAGGCGAGCCAGCAGAAGAGTTCGCCGTCGCGGAAGACGGGGCGCACCAGGCGGACGTCGTTGAGATGGGTGCCGCCGGCATAGGGGTCGTTGAAGAGGAAGGTGTCGCCGGGCGCCGGGCCGCCCTGCGCCTTCACCTTGTCGATCACCGCCTTCACGGCAAAGGCCATGGCGCCGACGAAGATCGGCAGGCCCTTGGTGCCCTGGACGAGGGTGTCCCCGGTGTCGCGGTGGTAGAGGCCGTGGCAGGCGTCGCGCGCCTCGGCGATGATCGGGTTGAAGGCCGATCGGTAGAGCGTCGCGTCCATCTCGTCGGCGATCTGCTCGAGCCGGCCCTTGAGGACCGCGAGGGTGACAGGATCGAGGGTCATTCCCCGCCCCCGGCGGCGTCGTAGCGCCGCCCGGCCTCCAGCAGGGCGCTGGTGCCGACGATCTCGGCGAGTTCGTCGAAGGAATACATCTCGTCCCGCACGGCGTCGGAGGAGCCGTCGGCCCGCAGCGTGTCGTAGAAGCGCCGGGCCGTCTTGGCCATGGCGCGGACGACCCCGGCGGAGAAGACGACGAGGCTGTAGCCCATGGCCTCGAGGTCCTGGACGGGCGTCATCGGGGTGCGGCCGCCCTCCACCATATTGGCCATGAGCGGGCGGATGCCTCCGAGCTTCTGCGGGACGGAGGCGAGCTCCTCGCGCGTGCGCGGGGCCTCGACGAAGATGATGTCGGCGCCGGCCTCGGCATAGCGGGCGGCGCGCTCGAAGGCGCGGTCGAAGCCCTCGACGGCGCCGGCGTCGGTCCGGCCGATGACGAGCATCCCGTTGCGGCGGGCGTCCACCGCCGCCTTGATCTTGCCGATCATCTCCTCAGCCGGCACCACGTCCTTGCCGCGCAGGTGGCCGCAGCGCTTGGGAAAGGTCTGGTCCTCCATCTGGATGGCGGCCGCCCCTGCCCGCTCGAAGACGCGGACGGTGCGCTGGACGCTGACGGCATTGCCGAAGCCGGTATCGCCGTCGACGATGAGCGGCACGTCCACCTTGTCGGCGATGCGGGCGATGACGTCGGCGACCTCGGTCATGGTGGTCAGGCCGATATCGGGCATGCCGAGCCGCGTATAGGCGATGCCGGCGCCGGTCAGGTAGAGCGCCTCGAAGCCGGCGCTGACGGCGATTTCGGCCGTCAGCGGATCGACCACGCCGGGTGCGACCAGGACCGGGCGCTGGTCGAGCCGGGCGCGCAGGGTGTCAGCAGGGCGGGTCATCGAAAGTCTCCGGCAGGACGCAGGGCAATGGAACGGGGGGCAAGGGCGTGTCGGGTCATCGTCACAGCCCCAGATAGGCGCGGCGCAGGTCGTCGCTGGCGGCGAGGTCCGCGGCCGGACCCGACAGCGCGAAGACGCCGTTTTCCAGGATGAAGGCGCGGGAGGCGATCTCCAGCGACTGCACGACGTTCTGCTCGACCAGCAGAACGGCGAGGCCGTCGGCATGGATGCTCCGGACGAGGGCGAACATTTCCTCGACAAGGAGCGGCGACAGGCCGAGGGAGGGCTCGTCCAGGATGAGCAGCTTCGGTTCGGCCATCAGCCCGCGGCCGATGGCGAGCATCTGCTGCTCGCCGCCGGAGAGGGTTCCGGCGAACTGGCCGGTGCGCTCGGCGAGGCGGGGGAAGGTCGCGAAGACCCTGTCGAGATTGGCGGCGCGCGCCGGCTTGCCGCGCCGGTAGGAGCCGAGGACGAGGTTCTCGCGCACCGTCATGTTGGGGAAGATCTTGCGGCCTTCCGGCACGTGGATCAGGCCGCGGGATACGATCTCGCCAGGCGTTGCGCGCGTGATGTCGTCACCTAGGAAACGCACCGTGCCGGAGGAGGCCCGCAGGATGCCGGACAGCACCATGTTCAGCGTCGTCTTGCCCACGCCGTTGGAGCCGAGGACCGCTACGATCTCCCCCGGGGCCACGGTCATCGACAGGCCGCGCAGGATCTCGGTCGCGCCATAGCCGGCGACGAGGTTCTCCACGGCGAGGATCGGCTCAGCCATGGGCGGCCCCCCTCTGCAGGCGGCCGGCGGCGCCGGGGCCGAGATAGGCCTCCACCACCGCCGGGTCGGCCACCACCTCGCCCGGCGAGCCGGCGGCGATGAGGCAGCCATTGGCCAGGACGTGGACGTGCTCGCACAGGCTCATCACCGCCTGCATGACGTGCTCGATCATCAGGATGGTGACGCCGCTCTCGCGAATGGCGCGGATCACGGGGATGATGTCGCGGATCTCCGAGGGGTTCAGCCCCGCCAGCACCTCGTCGAGCAGCAGGAGGCGCGGACCGGTGGCGAGGGCGCGAGCGAGTTCCAGCCGCTTGCGTCCCGCCACGGTGAGGGAGGCGGCCGGGCGATCGAGGTCGGCGAGGCCGACGCTCCGCGCCACGGCCTCCGCATGGGCCATGGCCTCGGCGCGGCCGGGATGGCGCAGATAGGCGCCCACCGCCACGTTCTCCAGCACGGTCAGCCCGGCGAAGGGCTGGACGATCTGGAATGTGCGGGCGATGCCGCGCAGCGCCAGCCGTTCCGGCGTCTCGCCGGTGACGTCCTCGCCGGCGAAGAGCACCCGCCCGGCGCTCGGCGCCTGGAAGCCGGAGACGAGCGTGAACAGCGTCGTCTTGCCCGCGCCGTTCGGGCCGATGAGCCCGGTGATCGACCCTTCCGGCACCGTCAGGCTGACGTCGCTGACGGCGACGAGGCCGCCGAACCGCTTGGTGAGGCCCTCGACCACCAGCATCACTGCCCTCCCCTGCCCTTTAGGAGGCCGATGAGGCCGCGCGGCGCGAAGGCGATGACCAGGATCAGCAGCACGCCGTAGACGACGAGGTCGACGCCGGGCACGGCGGAGCCGAAGGCGGCGTGAATGACGGTCTTGGCCGCCTCCCCGAGGCCGATCAGCGCCATGGCGCCGATGAGCGGGCCGAAGACGGTGCCGATGCCGCCGACGATGGGGGCGAGCAACGCCTCCACGGAGATCCAGGCGCCATAGGCGATATTGGCGTCCACATAGAGGAATTTCTGGGTGTAAAGCGCGCCGGCGACCGCCGTCACCGCGGCGGAGAGCGTGATGGCCTTCAGCTTGACCGCCAGCGTGTCGACGCCGAGGGCGCGGGCGGCATCCTCGTTCTCGCGCACCGCCACCAGCCAGGCGCCAAAGCGCGAGCGCTCCAGCACCCGGTTGAGAACGAGCACCACGGCGACGAAGGCGAGCGCGAGATAGAAGAAGGCGGCGGGGGCCTCGAACTGCATCTGGCCGAAGCCGATGCGCAGCGGCACCAGCGTGCCGGCGGCGCCGCCGGTGATGGGCGCGGCATTGGCGAGGATGCGGAAGACTTCGGCGAAGGCCAGCGTCACCAGCGCGAAATAGGAGCCGCGCAGGCGGGCGCGGAAGGCGAGCAGCCCGATCACCGCCCCGACGAGGCCGCCCAGCGCCATGGCGGCGGGCAGCGCCGCCCAGGCATTGACGCCGTAGCGGGTCTGCAGCACCGCCTGGGCATAGGCGCCGGTGCCGAAGAAGGCGGCATGGCCGAAGGAGAACTGGCCGCCATAGCCGCCGGCAATGTTCCAGCCCTGGGCGGCGAGGGCGATGATCAGGATGAAGATCATCAGGTTGTAGAATGTGTTGGCGCCGGCGAAGAGCCCGGCCCCGACGAGCACCGGCACGGCGAGCGGCAGGGCCGCCAGCACGGCGATGGCGGCGAGGATCGGACGGTAGGCGGCGAAGGCCCCGGAACTCATGCCCTGGCTCCGAACAGGCCGGTCGGCCGGACGAGCAGCACAAGGATGAAGATGAGGAAGATGCCGATCTGGCCGAGGCTCTCGCCGAGATAGAGGCCCGACAGGCTCTCGACGACGCCGATCACGAGCCCACCGAGCAGCGCCCCCGCGATGGACCCCATGCCGCCGAGCACCACCACGGTGAAGGCGACGAGGACGAAGGCGTTGCCGACGCGCGGATTGACGTAGAAGGACGGCATCAGCAGGCAGGCCGCGACCGCCAGCGTGGCGGCGCCGAGGCCGAAGGTCACCGCGTAGATGTGGTTGACGTCGATACCGACAAGGGACGCGCCGAGCTTCTCCTTCGCCACCGCCCTGATCGCCTTGCCGGTATCGGTCAGGGCGAGGATGGCCCAGAGGCCGGCCGCGACAAGGATGGCGACGCCGAAGCCGATGACCCGCGGCAGCGACAAGAGGGCGAAACCGAGGTCCACCACGGAGAAGGAATAGTCCAGGGTCAGCGCCCGCGTGTCCGATCGGAAGACCGCAAGAAGCAGGTTCTCGATGACGATCGACAGGCCGAGCGTGACGAGGAGGATGGCGCCGTCGTCGTTGCGGCTGGCCGGCGAGATGACGAATCGCTGCAGGCCGTAGCCGAAGGCGAAGAAGAGCGGCGTCAGCGGCAGGATGGCGAGATAGGGGTCGACGCCGAAGCCGAGATGGGCCACCAGCACCGCGAACATGGCCAGCGTCAGCATGGCGCCGTGGGCGAAGTTGATGATATGCAGCACGCCGTAGACGAGGGTGAGGCCGAGGGCGACCAGCGCATAGACGGCGCCGGTCAGGAGGCCGTTGAGGACGGCCTCGAGCACGATCTGCGGCGGATAGGACCTGAACACGGGAGAGAAACCTCACCGGCATGATAACCCCGCGGCGGGCGAACCGGCCGCGGGGCGGGAATGCGGGACGGCGGCCGTCAGCCGGTCACGGGGAAGACGGGTTTCGCGTCGGCGAAGGCGTCGGGGAAGATCACCTTGATGTCGCCGTTCTGCACCTGGGTGTTGACCGGGGCGGCGGCGGTGTTCTGGCCGTTCTCGAACTTCGTCGCCCCATACGGCATGATGTGGTCGGCGAAGGTGGAGGCGGCCATCGCCTCGATGATCTTGATCCGGTCGCGCGAGCCCGCCCGCTCGACGGCATCGGCCACAAGCCGAACCGAGGAATAGTTCAGCGGCACATTGTAGAGCCAGAAGCGGCCCATGGCCTCGACCTGCTTGCGCAGCTCGGCCGTCTTCGGCTTGCGCGGATCGGCCCAGTGATTGCAGTCCATGACGTTGTTGGCTGCGTCCGGGAATTCCTTGACGAAGCGGAAGTTCGAGGCCGCGCCGTTCAGCACCGCATAGATGCCCTTCGGACGGATGCGCTGCTGCTGCATGGTGCGCGCCAGCAGCACGAACTCGCCATAGTAGCTCGACGGGATGACGAGATCGGGGTTCAGGGCGCGGATGCGGAGCGCGACATTGGACATGTCGCGCGCCGGCGTCGGATGCGGGATCGTCTCGAGGATCTGGAAGCCGAGGGCCGAGAGGCGGTCGTTCATCAGCTTGGCGAGGCCGGTGCCGAAGAGGCCGTCCTCGTGCACCAGCACCACGGTCTTCGCGGGCTTGCCGGCGGCGTCGTTCAGCTTGACGAGGTTCTCGATGGCGGCGCGGGTGACCGCACCGAAGCCGGGGCCGAAGCGTAAGGTGTTCTTCAGGCCGCGCGAGACGATCTGGTCGGAGACGCCGACATCGACCGCATAGGCGATGTCGTAGCGGGAAGCGGCCTGCGATGCGGCGAGGCAGATGGGTGAGGCGAAGCCGCCGACGATGGCGGAAACGCCCTCGGCATGCATCTTCTCCACCTCCTGGCTGCCGGCCTCCGGGTTGGAGCGGGCATCGCCGAAGACCATCTCGATCATCGCGCCGCCGAGCGACTTGATGCCGCCGGCCTTGTTGATCTCGTCGATGGCGAGCTGGGCGCCCAGCCGGCCATATTCGCCATCCTGGGCGAGAGCGCCGGTGACGGGCTGGAGGATGCCGAGCTTCACCACCGGGGCCTGTGCCCTGACGAGGCCCGGTGCGGCGAGGAGGGCGGCGCCGGCGGCACCGGTCTTCAGGAGGCTACGTCGCGTCGTTGCAGTCCAGTCGGTCATGGTGGCTGGTCTCCGTCCGTTACACTCTGGAAGCGGCAGGCGTTGATCGCCCGCTCGTGTGGTCATCAGCGGCGCCCGGGGCGCCAGGCTCAATCGTGGGCGTCCGCTCCGTTGAGGCCGACGCCCATGCGCAGGCGCTCCACCGGCGACCACAGGCGGTCGCCGCCGGAATCGATACGCACGAGGTCCATCTGGAACGAGTAGCGGTCCGGCCGGTAGAATGCCGCCAGATGCTCGATACCGCGCCGCTTCACATCGAAAACGACACGGTTCAGAGCAAGGAGCGGCGCGCCGATATCGACACCGAGCGCCTCGGCAATGTCGGGCCCGGCGAGCGCCGCGGTGATGGTCTGGGTGGCGCGGTCCACCTTGACGCCGGACCTCTCGATGAGCGTGAGCAGCGGCTGGGCGCCGAGTTCGGCCTCCGTATAGGTCGTGCCGATGCGCTGCGGCACATGGGTGACGAGATAGGAGAAGGGCTCGCCGTCGATGATGCGGACCCGCACAGACCGCTGCACGCGCTCGCCGGGCTCGAGCTTCAGCGCCTCGGCGACATCGGGATTGGCCTCGACATAGCCGAACTGCAGCAGGCGGACGTCGGTGGACCGGCCCATCTCGACCAGATGGGCGAGCGCGTTCGACAGGTCTGCGACGATCGGTCGCTTGATCATCCGGGCGGTGATGAAGGTTCCCGCACCCGGCCGGCGCGAGATCAGCCCTTCCCGCTCAAGTTCGGCGAGGGCCCGGCGGATCGTGACCCTGGATACGTCGTGGAGGCCGGCGAGATCGGGCTCGGAGGGAAGGCGCGTGCCCGGTGTCAGCTCGCCGGAGGAAATCCTGTCCCTCAACGTCAGATAGACGCGCCGCGTTTTCGATGTTTCGATCGCTTCCGCCATGACCTCTCTCCCTCTCAGGCCGGGAGTCGCACCGGGGCGCCTTGGCGTGGTCCCGTTGTTGAGTGGTGCGACGGTCAGCATTTGTCTGCCAGCCTGTTCGATGGATAGAGATAGCGAAGTTTCGAGCTTTGTCTATCCTATGATACAATGTTCGTCCGTCAAGCATCGTCGTGGAGATGAGAGTGGATCTGCCCGCCACCCTGTTCGACAGATTGTGGGACAGCCACGTGGTGACGCGCCGCCCGGACGGCCTGTCGCTGCTGTGGATCGACCGCCATTTCGTCCATGAAGGCTCCCACCACGCCTTCGGGCAGATCGCCGCCCGCGGAGCGGCGGTGGCGCGGCCGGACCTGACCTTCGGCGTCGCCGACCATTACGTACCGACGCGGGGACGTGGCCGGCCGGTTCCCGACGCGTCGATCGCACGGATGGTCGACCAGCTCGGCGCCAACACCGCCGCCCATGGAATCACCCTGTTCGGCCTCGACGACCCCCGGCAGGGGATCGTCCACGTCACCGGCACCGAGCAGGGACTGACCCTGCCGGGGCTGACGGTGGTCTGCGGCGACAGCCACACCTCCACCCACGGGGCCTTCGGCGCCTATGCCTTCGGGATCGGCGCCTCGGAGGTCGCCCACGTGCTGGCGACGCAGACGCTGTGGCAGAAGAAGCCGAAGCGGATGCGGATCAGCGTCGAGGGGCGCACCGCCCCGGGCATCTCGGCCAAGGACATCATGCTGACGGTTATCGCCACGATCGGCGCCGACGGCGCGGCGGGCCACGCGATCGAGTTCGCGGGCGGAGCCATACGAGCGCTGTCGATGGAGGGGCGCATGACCCTCTGCAACATGTCCATCGAGGCCGGCGGACGCTGCGGCATGGTGGCGCCCGACGCCACCACCTTCGCCTATCTGAAGGGGCGCCCCTTCGCGCCGGAGGGCGCGCTGTGGGACCGGGCGGTGGAAGACTGGAGCAAGCTCGCCGGCGAGCCGGATGCCGCCTTTGACCGGGAGGTAAGCCTCGCCGGCGGCGAGATCGCGCCCACCGTCACCTGGGGCATCAGCCCGGAACAGGCGCTGCCTATCTCTGCCACGGTGCCGGACCCGCGCCGCATCGCCGATCCGGTGAAGGCGGCGGCGGCGCGCGACGCGCTCGACTACATGGCGCTTGCGCCGGGACAGGCGCTGCAATCGGTCGCCATCGACCGCGTCTTCATCGGCTCCTGCACCAATGCGCGGATCGAGGACCTGCGCGCCGCGGCGCAGATTCTGACGGGGCGCAAGGCGGTGGTGCCGGGCCTCGTCTCGCCCGGCTCGTCGCTGGTCAAGCAGCAGGCGGAGGAGGAGGGCCTCGCCCGCATCTTCACCGAGGCCGGGCTCGAATGGGTCGCCTCCGGCTGCTCCATGTGCGTCGGCATGAACGGCGATACGGTGCCGGCGGGCGAGCGCTGCGCCTCCACCACCAACCGCAACTTCAAGGGCCGGCAGGGTCCGGGGGCGCGAACGCACCTCATGTCGCCGGCCATGGCGGCGGCGGCCGCCGTCACAGGAACCCTCACCGACGTCAGGCGGTTCGCATGATCCCCTTCACCCGCGAGACCGCCGCCGTCCTGAGGCTGCCTGTCGCCAATGTGGATACCGACCAGCTCATCCCCGCCCGCTTCATGAAGGAGCCGCGCCAGCCCGAGGGCTATGGCCGTTTCCTGCTCCATGACCTGCTGGCGGAGGGCGGCGCGCCGTCCCCCTCCCCCGGCCAGAGCATCCTCGTGGCACGGCGCAATTTCGGGTGCGGCTCGTCGCGCGAGGCCGCCGTCTATGCCCTGGCCGACCAGGGCTTCCGCGTCGTGGTGGCGCCGAGCTTCGGCGACATCTTCGCCTCCAACTGCGTCAAGAACGGCCTCGTGCCGGCAACCGTGACCGAGGAGGACGCCGAGGCGCTGCTGGCGGTCGAGGCCCTGCCGGCGACCGTCGACCTCGCCGCGCAGACCATCGCCTGCGGCAATGTGGTGGTGCGCTTCGCCATCGATCCGGTCTGGCGCACCCAGCTCCTCAACGGCTGGGACGACATCGACCTGACGCTGGCAGAAGGCGATGCCATCGCCGCTTTTGGAAAGCGGGATGCGGCGCAGCGGCCCTGGGCGGCGCCGCGCCGCGGTTGAGACTGCGTACGTTTGGCGTACATTCACGCCATGCGCGTCAAGACCTCGACCGAACTCCGCAAGACTCTCGCCGCCACCCTCGACCGGGTGACGGCCGACCATGCGCCGGTTCTGATCACCCGCGAGGGCGGCAAGCCGCCCGCGGTGCTGATCTCGCTGGAGGACTACACGTCGATGGAGGAGACGACCTATCTGACGAAGAGCCCCGAGAATCGGCGGCGCCTGCTGGAAGCGATCACCGGGCTCGATGAGGGCGAAGGCGTCGTGCGCGATCTCCTGGAATGACCGTCGCGTTCCACCCCCTTGCTCGGGAGGATTACCTGCACTGGCAGGAGCCGGATCGCAGGATTTTGAAGAAGCTGAACGCCTTGATCCGCGAGTGCAGACGCACGCCGTTCGCCAGCACCGGCAAGGCGGAGCCGCTCAAGAACGAATTCCAGGGCTGGTGGTCGCGGCGGATCGACCAGGAGCACCGTCTCGTCTACCGCGTGCGCGGCGAGGTGCTGGAGATCGCCCAGTGCCGCTACCACTACTGACGGGGTCATTCCCCCGCCAGGGCGCGCTGCACGGCCGGGCGCTCGCCCATCCGCTTCAGGTGGTCGGCGACGCGCGGAAACTGCGCCACATCGACGCCGTCGCCCTCCAGCCAGCGCGTCACCGTGAAGAGATAGGCGTCCGCCACCGAATAGGCCTCGCCCATGACCCAGGGGCCGCGGAAGAAATCGTTCTCGATGAGGCGGAAGCTCGCCGTCATGGTCTCCGGCACCTTGCGGCGCATGTCGAGGAAGGAGCTCTCCTCCGTCGCCCAGCGATGGCCACGGTGCTTGTGGGCGTGGTTCACGTGCACGGTGGAGGCGAGATAGGCGTTGAAGGCCTGCATCTCGGCGAAGGCGAAGGGATCGTCCAGCGGCGCCAGCGCCTTGTCGGGATGGTTCTGCGCCACGAAGGCGAGGATCGCGACGTTCTCGGTGAGAACGCCGCGGTCGGTGACGAGGGCCGGCACGCGGCCCTTGGGGTTCACCGCTAGATAGGCGGGCTTGGTCTGCTCGCCCGAGGCGAAGTCGACGCGGACGGGCTCGTAGGCGGCGCCCGCCTCCTCCAGGGCAATGCGCGAGGCGAGCGCGCAGGTCTTCGGGCCGTAGAAGAACTTCATGGTCATCGGTCTCACCCTGCCTTCACCAGAACATGCTTCTTGCGGCCGAAGGACAGCTTGGCGACGCCGTCCTTCAGGGCGGTTGCGGTCACCACCGCCTGCGGATCGCTCACGGTCTCGTCATTGAGCTTCAGCCCGCCGCCCTGGACCTGGCGGCGCGCCTCGCCGTTGGAGCTGACGAGGCCGGCGCGGACGAAGAGCGCGAGCACGCCGATGCCCGCCGCGAGTTCGGCCGCCGGCACGGTCACCACCGGCAGGTCGTCGCCGAGGGCCCCCTGCTCGAAGGTCTTCTTGGCCGTCTCGGCGGCCGCCTCGGCGGCCTCGCGGCCGCGCGCCAGGGCCGTGGCTTCCGTCGCCAGCACCTTTTTCGCCTCGTTGATCTCGGCCCCCTGGAGCGCGGCGAGACGGTCGATCTCGGCCATGGGCAGCAGCGTGAACAGCTTCAGGAAGCGGGCGACGTCGCCGTCCTCGGTGTTCCGCCAGAACTGCCAGTAGTCATAGTTCGACAGCATGTCGGCGTTGAGCCAGACGGCGCCGGCCGCCGTCTTGCCCATCTTGGCGCCGGAGGAGGGCGTCAGCAGCGGGCAGGTCAGGGCGTAGAGCTGGTGGGTGCCCATCCGGCGGCCGAGATCGACGCCGGTGACGATGTTGCCCCACTGATCGGAGCCGCCCATCTGCAGGTTGGTGCCGTAGCGCCGCGCCAGCTCCACAAAGTCGTAGGACTGGAGGATCATGTAGTTGAACTCGATGAAGGAGAGTTCCTGCTCGCGTTCCAGCCGCATGCGCACCGAGTCCATGGTCATCATGCGGTTCACCGAGAAGTGGCGGCCGATGTCGCGCAGCATCTCGATGTAGTTGAGCTTCGTCAGCCACTCCGCATTGTCCGGCATGATCGCGTCGGTCTTGCCCTCGCCGAAGGTCAGAAGCTTCGCGAAGACGCCCTTCAGCGCATCCTTGTTGGCGTTGATGTCGTCGATCGAGAGGATCTTGCGCGTCTCGTCGCGGCCCGAGGGGTCGCCCACCCGCGTCGTGCCGCCGCCCATGAGGGTGATCGGCTTGCCGGCGCCGGTCTTCTGCAGCCAGTGCAGCATCATGATCGACAGGAGGTGGCCGACATGGAGCGAGGGCGCCGTGCAGTCATAGCCCACATAGGCGACGACTTCCCCCTTGGCCGCCAGGGCGTCGAGGCCCTGCATGTCGGAACACTGGTGGATGAACCCGCGCTCGGTGAGGATGCGCAGGAAGTCGGACTGAGGGGCGGCCATGATCTTTCCAGTTGGGGCTGAGCGCCGGGCACTCGCGCCCGGCGGAGGCGCGGTGTAGCAGAGGCGGGCTGCAATTTCATCCTTCGAATCGGCGGGACCCATGCGCGCCATCGGCCTGATGTCGGGAACCTCCCTGGACGGCGTCGACGTGGCGCTCCTCGACACCGACGGCGAGACCATCGCCGGGTTCGGCCCGACCGGCTACCGCGCCTACAGCGAGGACGAGCGTGACCTGCTGCGCGCGGCGCTGAAGGAAGGCGCCCAGCTCACCGACCGGACGCAGCGGTCGCAGCTTCTGGCGCGCGCGGAGGCGCTCGTCACCCGCGCCCATGCCGAGGCGGTGGAACTCTTCCTGGAGCAGAATGGCCTTCCCCGGGCGGAGATCGGCGTCGTCGGCTTCCACGGCCAGACGGTGCTGCACCGACCGGCCCTCGGCCTCACCGTGCAGATCGGCGACGGCGAGGCGCTGCGCCAGCGGCTCGGCATTCCGGTCGTCTATGACCTGAGGCAGGCGGATGTCGCCGCCGGCGGCCAGGGCGCGCCTCTGGTGCCGGTCTTCCACCGGGCGCTTGCGGCAGCGGCGGCCCTCCCCCGCCCGCTGGCGGTGGTCAATATCGGCGGCGTCGCCAACGTCACGCTGATCGGCGCGGGCGAAACGCTGCTCGCCTTCGACACCGGGCCGGGCAATGCGCTGATCGACGACTGGATGGGCGAGCGCACGGGCGAGCGCATGGATGCCGGCGGCGCCGCAGCAGCCCGCGGCCGGGCGGACGAAGCCCTCGTCGCCTGGCTCCTCGTCCATCCCTTCTTCGCCAAGCCGCCGCCGAAATCCCTCGACCGCAACGCCTTCGCCTATTCGATCGTCGGCAATGTCGCGACCGAGGACGGGGCGGCGACGCTGACCGCCTTCACCGCGCGCTCCATCGCCCGCGCCGCCGATTTCGTGCGCGAGCCGCCGGTGCTGTGGATCGTCTGCGGCGGCGGGGCGAAGAACCCGGAGCTGCTGCGCCTCCTCGCCCATGTCACCGGCGCAGAGATCCGCACCGGCGAGGATGTCGGCTGGTCCTCCGACTTCCTCGAGGCCCAGGCCTTCGCCTATCTCGCCGTGCGCAGCCTGAAGGGCCTGCCGCTCACCTTTCCGGCGACGACAGGGGTGAAGGAGCCCATGACGGGCGGGGTGATCCTCGCCTGACGGAACGTCCGCCGTGACGGCGATGCACGGCATACCGGCCTGCTGCTATGATGCGCTGTCCGGTCCACCAGGGAGATGCAAGTGCCTGTCCATGACCTCACCCCCGACGACGTCGCCCGCGGTCTTGCCGAGGACACCATCCTGCTCGTCGACGTGCGCGAACCCCACGAGGTCGCCATGGCGCGCTTCCCGGACGCGGTGAACCTGCCGCTGTCGCAGTTCGACCCGGCGGCGATCCCGGACCCGGCCGGCAAGCGGGTGGTCTTCGCCTGCGCGGGCGGCGTGCGCTCGCTCCACGCCAGCGAGGCGGCCCAGGCGGCCGGCCTGCCCTATGACGCCCACCTCGCCGGCGGGCTCAAGGCCTGGGTGATGGACGGGCAGGAGATCGTCCGCGGCTGAGGGCCGTCAGCGCTGGGCCGCATCGCCCGGCATGGGCGGCGGGGCGGGCGCGGCGCCGCGGAACTCGAACATCTTGCGCAGGAAGCCCGGCGTCACCGCGGAGAGCGGGTTGATGGTAAGGCGCGGCGCGCTGACGGCGCCGGCTATCTGGTAGGTGATGCCGAAGACACCCTCGTCGGGGGCGCCGCCGAGGAAGAAGCCGAGGACGGGAATGCGCGCGAAGATGTTGTTGAGCGCATAGGCCGGCACGTAGGTGCCACGCAGCAGCAAGCGGTCGCGGCCGGGGTCGAACTCGCCCTCCACCGTGGCGCCAATCGCCGCACCCCAGAGCAGGCCGTCGGAGACCGTCACCTTGCTGGCGCTGCGGGCAAAATTGGCGCGCAGGCGGGAGAAGGCGAAGGCATCGTTCTGCTGTTGCTGCTGGCGCGGCGCGTTGGGCGCGCTGCCGGCGGCGGCCACCATGCCAGAGATGGCCTGGTCGCCGCGGATACGGAAGTCGGTGATCTCGACGCTGCCGTCGCGGATGTTTCCGTTGGGCAGCGGCGGGGTCATGATCAGGGCCAGCGTGCCGCCCTGCAGCGAGCGGTAGATGTCGAGGAAGCGCAGCAGCGCCCCGGCGTCACCGGCGCTGACCGCCAGGCGCTGGGCATTGCCCTGGCCCCGCTGCTCCACGGCGAAGGGGGCGTCGCGGCCAACCCGCCCGGTCGCGGTCAGCGACCGGATCGCCTGGCCGTGGCGCACCATGCGCATGTCGAACTGGCGGATGACCTCGCCGTTGCCGCCCACCACCGCATTGGCCTTGAAGTCGATGTCGAGTTCGGTCGGCGCCGCCCCTGCCGTGGCTGGACCGGGCCGTGGCGGCTCGGAGAGCGACTTGATGATGTGGCGGGCATCGATCATCTCGCCGCGGCCCACCACCCTGTGACCGGTTCCGGCGCGCTCGATGCGGATGTTCATCCGGTCGCCATCGGACAGGTTGTAGGCGGGCAAGACGCCCGAGACGAGGCCGCCCTTGTCGTCGAAGGTCACTGACCCCCGGACCAGCAGGCCGCGGCTCTCGACGATGAGGTCCTCGAGCTTCCAGCCTCCCTCCCCCTCGACGGCGACGAAGCGCGCCTTGGCCGCCTGGCCGCGCGGTTTGCTCCAGCCGGGCAGCAGGTCGGAGAGCGTGGCCGGCCCGAGATCCACCTCGACGTTGTAGCGACCGGAATCCTCGCCCACCGTCATCACCTTCACCGGCGTCGGGCCGACGATGCGGGTGCCGATATTGATGCCGAGCCGGGCGCGACCGCGGTCGTCGAGGGTGGCGGTGAGGCGGATCTCCGGCTTGGCGTCGGGTCGCGGCTTGCGGTAGTCGAAATTGGCCTGGGCGCCGCCGAGCACGCCCTGGCCGCGCATGGTGAGGCTGCGCGGCGTCGTCATGACCTTGAAGGCGGCGCGCTCGACCCGCATCTCGCCGAAGGCGTTGTCGGCGGAGAAGCCGGTAAAGTCGGCGTCGACGGCATAATCGATCAGGTTGGGCTGGAACGCCTCGGTCAGCGGCACGTTGACGGTGACCTGCGCCGTCACCATACCCTCGACCTTGCCGGTGGGCAGGGTGGGGCCAGTGGCGGCTCCCTTGAAGGCCTCCTCGCCGAGCAGCGCGAAGGCAGCCGAGGCGGTGCCCTGCAGGCGGAACTTCGTCACCGATTGCGGCGGCTGGACACGGTGGTCGACGATCTCGAACGTCCCTTGGGTGAGGGCGAGGTTCTGCCCCGGGGCAGGTTCGATGCGCCCGCGCTGAACCACCAGGCTCGCCATCTGCCCGTCGACATCGACGTCAATGTCGGCCTCCTTGAGCGGGGACAGGCCCGGCATGACGCGCAGCGACGTGCCGCGCAGCTTGGAGCGCACCGACAGCGCATTCTTCTCCAGCACCCAGTGCTTCGTCGCCAGCAACCCGGCCGGCACAGCGACGCGGATGCTGGTGTCCTCCGTGGTGCCGCCGCTCATGTTGTCGGCAACCCAGTCGCGGGCGTGCGGATTGGAGGCGCGTGGCCAGAGCGCAAGGGCGGTGGCGAGCGGCATCTTCGCGGCGGCGACGTCGAGCTGGATGGCAGGCGAGCCCTCGGCGAAGACGACCTTGCCCGTCAGGCGCGCCAGAGGATCGGCGCCCTGGTCGACCGTCAGCCCGTCCACCGTGAGGCTGCGCGAGAGCGGGTCGAAGGTGAAGCGGGCGCCGCGGACGTTGATGGGCACCGGCGGCTCGTGCGGATTGAGCACGGAGGTCACGGCCTGCAGCGTCTGCAGCTCGACCACGAAGGGCTCGCCGTGGCGCGCGGGCGGGGTGACGATGCCGTTGAGGGAGGCGCGGTTGTGGCCGGCCACCACCTCGACCTTGTCCACGATCAGGCCGGGGGCGCGGGTCTGCCAGTGGACGTCGGCGGCGACGCTGTCGATGGCAATGCGCATGGCCTCGTCGTTGACGTCGCCGACCTTGCCGGCCCCCATGGTGACGCGGCCGGTGAAGGCGACGGGATCGCCGTCCTCGCCGACGGTGGCGCGCAGCGTGCCGGAAATCGGCGTGTCGGCGAACACGACCTGCGGTCCCTGCAGGGCCAGCGACAGGTCGCGGGGCGCCATGTCGCGCATGGAGAGGTCGATCTGCCGGCGGCCGGAACCGTCGCGCGGCGTGACGGTCGCTGTCGAGGTCCAGCGGGCGCCTGAGCCGGAAGCGTCGAGTTCGACCGACAGGCCGCCGCTCGTCGGCACGGTCAGATCGAGGTCGATGCCGGCGAAGACGAACCGCTTGCCGGAGCGGACGTCGTCGACGATCACCGTGCCGTTGCGCAGGCCGAAACCGGCGAGACGGTGGCCGTCGAGACCGGATTTCTCGATGAGGTCGAGCCAGATGCCGAGGCGCCGGAACGGCGACATCTCCGGCTCCGGAAGGGTGGAGCTCGCCTCGGCGGCGGGGGCAGAGGCGCCCGGGGCTGCGGTGCCCGCGTCCTCGGGAAGCTGGGTGCGGAAGCGCCCGGCGGCGAGAGCGATCTGGCCGTCCTCGCCGACCTTCAGTGCCACCGAGGCGCCTACGAGGTCGATGCGCCGAATGGAGGGGCGACCCAGGATCGGCAGCGAATCGAGGCCGAGCGCCACCCGCGGCATGGAGGCGACGCGACGGCCGTCGCTATCGTGAATGACGACGTCGCGTGCCTCGACCTCGACCTTGCCGCTGCCGTCGCGGACCATGACGGCGGCGCCGATGGTCACCGTGCGGCCGTCGCCCAGCTGGTCCGAGAGAGAGCGCGCGATCCATGGCGTGACCATGTCGAGGCCCATGCCGCCGCGCTGGATCTGCCAGGCGAGGAAGAGGACCGGGAAGACCACCAGCAGCACGAGCCCGGCCAGGGCACCGGTGCAGACGCGCCGGCGGGTCGACCAGCAGGAGGGCGAGCCGCCGACAAGGGCGGTCAGAAAGGCGGGGACCCGGCGGTTGGCCCACCAGCCGGCGAACGCCCGGGCCGGCGCGCGATGCCAGCCGCGGGCGCGGCCTTCCATCGTCGTCCGGTCGCAGGGAGCCCTGCCCTGGTCGGGGCGCCAATCCATTCCGTCTCCCATCCCTCGGCCCGGAATTGCCGCGCTGGCCGCGCGACCGTCAATGTGACCCGGTCCGGCTTAACCGAATGTTAGGCACGGTTCCACGGCTCAGATCGCGCGCCGGGACCTGTCACCGATTTTCGCGGCCGGGGCGAGCGAAAATCCGTTGATCTCGCGCAAGCGTATGGGTCATCGATCTCGCAGGAAAAACCGACGAAAGGATGGCGTCATGGGGCTGAAGGTGGGGGATGAGGCACCGGCGGTGGCGATCGCGGGCGGCGGCGGCGAAGCCATCGACCTCGCCGCGCTGAGGGGACGCAAGGTGGTGCTCTATTTCTACCCGAAGGCGGACACGCCCGGCTGCACCCAGGAGGCGAAGGACTTCACCGAGTTGAAGGCGCGGTTCGAGGCCGCCGACACAACCGTCATCGGCGTCTCGCGCGATCCGGCCAAGGCGCTGGACCGGTTCCAGGCCAAGCACGGCCTCGGCGTCGCCCTCGGCTCGGACGAGGACGGCAAGGTGGTCGAAGCCTATGGCGTGTGGGTCGAGAAGAGCATGTACGGCAAGGCCTATATGGGCATCGAGCGCGCCACCTTCCTCATCGACCGCTCCGGCCGTATCGCCCGCATCTGGCCGAAGGTCAAGGTGAAGGGTCATGCCGCCGAGGTGCTCGCGGCGGCGGAGGCGCTCTGACGCGGGCGCGCCGCCTCCCCTGGCGGCAGGCGTCGGCGCGGGCACGGTTCGTTAACCTTAATCGGCAGTAATGGGGCGTCACGTTCGCGTATGGATGGACGCCGATGCCGCAGCCCAGCCAGCGATACAATCGCGCGCAGCTCGCCCAGGAAGCCAATCTGCGGGCCCAGGTTCCCACCGGGGCCCTCACCTTCGCCTGGCGCGGTCGCGGCGGCACGCGCACCCTGTCGCTGTCCTACGCGCTCACCGGAACGGTGGTGGCGGCCGCCCTCGGCCTGTCACTCTGGGGCGTCGCGGTCACCAGCTATCTCGCCTTCAAGGACGACATCATCGGCGGCGTGATGAGCCGCCAGGCCAGTCTCCAGCACGCCTACGAGGACCGTATCCGCGAGTTGCGCGCGCAGCTGGACCGGATGACCAGCCGGCAGATGGTTGACCAGACCGAACTCGAGCGGCGGGTCGACCAGGTGGCCCGACGCCAGGCCCTGCTGGAGACGCGGCAGGCCATCGTCACCTCGTTGAAGGAATCGGCCGGCGACGTCCAGCTGCCGGTGCGCCCGGGAGCTGGCAACCGCAACGCGGCGGCTCCGGCGCCGCGGCCGGCCGTCGCCGGCGACACCGTGCGCCTCACCCCGCCCGCCGGCCAGCATTCCCGGCTGGAATCCCGCGTGGTGGTGGCAGCGGCGCCCGCGGATGCCCCCTTCGCCCTCGCTTCGGCGCCGACCCGGCTCGATGTGGTCGCCGGCGTCGAACGCTCTCTCGACCGCGTCGAGCAGAACCAGCAGAGCCTGCTGCAGGGCCTCGAGACCCGCGCCGAGCGGCGGGCCAGGCGCATTCGCGCCATGCTCGCCGAACTCGGCCTTGCCGAAGTCCGCCTCGCGCCCACCGCCCGCGGCGGCTCCACTGCCGGCACGGGCGGCCCGCTCATCCCCCTCCCCGCACCGACACCGGACGCCTCGCCTTTCGAGAAGCAGATCTTCCGGCTGCAGACGGTCATCCGCAACCACGAGCGGCTGAACCGGCTGGTGGCCAGCATCCCGATCGCCCGCCCCCATGCCGGCGAGCTCGAACTCTCCTCCGGCTTCGGCGCGCGTCTCGACCCCTTCCTGCGAACCTGGGCCATGCATTCGGGCATCGACTTCCGCGGCGCCACCGGCGAGCCGGTCTTCGCTGCCGCGAGCGGCCGGGTGGTCCATGCGGCATCGCTCGGCGGCTACGGCCTCCTCGTCGAGATCGACCACGGCAACGGCATCGCCACCCGCTACGCCCATCTCTCCCGCATCGAGGTCAAGGAGGGCGACCTGGTGGGCGTCGGCCAGCGGGTCGGGCGCATCGGGTCCACCGGCCGCTCGACCGGGCCGCACCTGCATTACGAAACCCGCATCAACGGCGAAGCCGTCGATCCCATGCGCTTCGTGCGCGCCGGCGTGAGGTTCGCCTCCGCCGATTGAGGGCCGCGGCCGCCCGCGGCCGTTCCCCCGACGTGCATGCCACCTGGCACTTACCCCGCTTCCGGCGGGACAACACGGGAGAAGATCCGTGACGGATCTGTTTCTGGCCCATCGGCGCTCCGACCGGAGCCGCGTCGAGGTCGTCCGGCAGGCGCTGGCCGATCTCGGCCTGACCATTCACCCCGACATCGAGCCCAGGGGGCGCGGAGCCGCCAAGGCGTTGCGCGAGGCGGCGGCCGGCGCGCGTGTGCTCGTGGCCCTCTGGCCGGCGGAGATCCTCGACCCCACCGAGAACCATGCCGGACTCTATACGCTGGCACGCGGCGCCCACGAGAGCGGCCGTCTCGTGGCGGCAAGGCTCAACCCGCTGGCGACGGACAAGCTCGAGCCGCCCTTCGATTCGCTTGCGGCGCCGGACCTGTCGACCTGGCTCGGCGATGACGCGCATCCGGCGGGCGACGGAGCCTGGCAGACCCTGCTCGGCGCGCTCGGCGAGAAGCTGGGGCGACCGGGCCTCGCCGATCTCGCCAGGGCCGTCGCCCCCGACCGCGGCGCCGCCCGCGAACCGGCGCACGTCGCCTTCGCCCGCCGCCACCCCGAGGATCCCGCCGCTGCGGCGATCTGGGCCCGGTTCGAGACCGGCGAGAAGGAGCGCTTCGCCGTGGAGTTCCGCAAGGTCCATGGCGTGCTGCAGGAGCGCAGCACCGCTGCGCAGGACCGGCTGAAGGCCATGCTGGAGGCGTTCACCGCCTATCTCAAGGCCGCGCGGACCGATGCGGCCGCGACTCCACCAGACCCGCGGGAGGCCCTCGCCGACGGCGCGAGCGCGCTGCGCGAGAGCGTCGCGCGCCTCTCCTCCGAGAACGACCGGCTGCGCACCGCCCTCGACCGGGCTGTGGCCTCGCCGCCACCGGCGCCCGCCAACGGCAATCTGCCCGTCAAGTGGATCGGCATTTCCGCCGCCGCCTTCCTCGTCGGCAGCTTGGCGGCGGCCGGTGTGACAGAATTCGCAGGTCCCCTGCGCGGCGATGCCCATCCGCGCATCGCCGCCCTCTCCAAGGCCGCCGGCGAAAAGGCTCAGGTGGCCGCCAGCGCTTCCGCCGAACTCGCGCGCCTGCGCGAACAGGCCCGGACCGCCGCCCGCCGGGCCGAGACGGCCGAGGCCAATCTGCGCCTCGCCCGTACACAGCTCGCCCACAGCCAGACCGAACTCATCCAGCGGCAGAACCAGACGGCGGAGGCGACCGGCCAGGCCCGGCGCAGCCAGACCGACTTGCAGGCGGCCCAAAGCGCCGTCGCCGCCGCCGAGAAAAAGGCGCAGGAGGCGGCGGCACGGGTCGCCAGCCTCGAAGGCGAGCTCCAGACGCTGCGCCAGGCCGCCGCGGCCGCGGCCGACAATGCCGTCACCACAGGCTCCGTACGCGCCCGGCCGGCCGAAGAGCCCACCGCCCCGGCCGCCCCGGCGGAGCCGCAGGCGGCGCCGGTTCCGCAGCCGCGGCCCGAGGGCGACGTGACCGGCTCCGTGCCGCCCGCGGGCCCTCCGGCAGTCGAGGGACCCTATCGCCATCGTCGCGACCGCTGGTCCTTCGCCATTCCCCCGGGCTTCCGGCTCGACAGCGACAACGACCTGCCAGGACCGGTCAATTCCGTGCTGGTGCACGAGCAGAACCGCGACGCCGTCGTGGTGGTGAGCGCAAACAGCGCCCGCGGTTCCTGCACGGCCCAGTCCTGGTACTGGGACAACCTCGTCGAGGGCCCCCGCCCACGACGTGGCGAGATCAGCCACGATGCGGACCTGCCGCAGGGGCAGGCCGGGTTCCGCGGCTTCACCGTGCGCGGGCGCGGCGTGCTGCAGGGCGACCGCTTCCGGACCGACCTCGACTATTACGATCTCGTCGCCCAGAAGCGGAACGAGCCCGGCGTGGTCTATCTCGTCCAGGCGCGCTTTCCCCGGTCCATGGCCTCCGAGATGATCCGCTCGGTCAACGCCATGTGGCGCGATTTCGAAGTGACCGGGCAACGCGCCTATCCGACGCGGTGCTGACGCCTCTCCACGCCGCCTGAAAGGAGAAGGCCGCCCGGCGGGGCGGCCTGTTCCCTGGTCGGACGAAGCGGGCGCGCCTCACTCCACGTCGTCGGTGTCGCCCGCCTTGGTACCGTAGGCGCGCATGGCCAGCGTCGCCTCCATGAATCCGTCGAGATCGCCGTCGAGCACGTCCGACGGCACGCCGGAGGTCTTTCCCGTGCGCAGGTCCTTCACGAGCTGGTAGGGCTGGAGCACGTAGGAGCGGATCTGGTGCCCCCAGCCGATGTCCGTCTTGGCGGCGAAGTCGGCGGCGGCCGCCTCCTCGCGGATCTTCAGCTCGCGCTCGTAGAGCTTGGCGCGCAGCATCTGCCAGGCGACGGCCCGGTTCGCATGCTGGGAGCGCGAGCCCTGGCTGACCACCATGACGCCCGTCGGATTGTGGACGAGACGGACGGCCGATTCGGTCTTGTTCACGTGCTGGCCGCCGGCGCCGCCCGAGCGCATCGTGTCGATGCGCACGTCGCTCTCGTTGATCTGGATGTCGATCTTGTCGTCGATCACCGGATAGACCGTCGCCGAGGCGAAGGAAGTGTGGCGACGGGCGTTGGAATCGAAGGGCGAGATGCGCACCAGGCGGTGCACGCCGGCTTCCGTCTTCAGCCAGCCATAGGCGTTGTGGCCCTTGATGAGCAGGGTCGCCGACTTGATACCGGCCTCCTCGCCCTCGCTCTCCTCGACCACCTCGACCTTGAAGCCCCGGCGCTCGGCCCAGCGCGTGTACATGCGCATGAGCATGAGGGCCCAGTCCTGGCTCTCGGTGCCGCCGGCACCCGCATGGACCTCGAGATAGGTGTCGTTGGCGTCGGCCTCGCCGGAGAGCAGCGCCTCGAGCTGCAGGCGCTCGGCGCGCTGGCGCGTCTCGACCAGGGCCTTGGCGGCCTCGTCGAGTGTGGCGGCATCGTCCTCGGCCTCTGCGAGTTCGGCGAGCTCGAGATTGTCGGCCAGGTCACGGTTGATGGTGGTGAGGGCGGTCATGCGGGCATCGAGCGCATTGCGCTCCTGCATGACCTTCTGCGCCTTGTCCGGATCGTTCCAGAGATCGTTGGATTCGGCGAGGGCGTTCAGTTCGGCGAGGCGCTTGACCGAGACATCCCAGTCAAAGATGCCTCCTCAGGAGCCCGACAGACTCCTTGATGGCCTCGGCGGTGGCGACGATGTCGGCACGCATGGGGCACTTCCCTTCGGGGTGGATGAAAAGAGGGCGCACCCTAGTCACGTGCGCCCTCCTGTCAATGCGGTGCTCTCGCCGCGGCCCGTGCGGCGGGAGAGATCAGGCGCGGC
Organism: Pseudomonadota bacterium; assembly: GCA_023416965.1. GTDB lineage: Bacteria > Pseudomonadota > Alphaproteobacteria > Rhizobiales > Phreatobacteraceae > Phreatobacter. The sequence continues at coordinate 22,902 of JAEZGJ010000069.1, forward strand.
GGCGCTCGGGGCCGCCATAGCCGGCCTCGCGCAGCTTCCGGCGGTCGAGCGGGCCGCTGCGCAGCGCGATGATGAACTGCTTCACCTCGTCCGACAGGCGGCGGGCCTGGCCGGCCAGTTCCTGCGAGCGGGCGCTCACGGAAGCGGCGGTCTCGGACGTCCGGGCAATGACGCCGATCACCGCCTCGACGCTGCCGGTGAGCGTGCCGGTGCCGGTGGCGGCGCGCTGGGCGCTGTGGGAGATCTCCTGCGTCGCCTGCGACTGGGCGTCCACCGAGGCCACGACCATGCGGGTGATGGCTTCCACCTCCGACATTGTCTCGGCGATGGAGCCGATGGTGGAAGCGGCGCGCTGGGTGGAGTCCTGGATGCCGGTGACCTGCTGGGCGATCTCGGCGGTGGCCTTGGCCGTCTGGCCGGCGAGCTGCTTGACCTCCTGGGCCACGACGGCGAAGCCGCGGCCCGCCTCCCCCGCCCGTGCCGCCTCGATGGTGGCGTTGAGGGCGAGAAGGTTGGTCTGGGCGGCGATGGCCTCGATGAGGCCGACCACGTCGCCGATCCTCCGGCCCGCCTCGGCGAGGCTGCCGATCTGGCGGACGGATTCAGCCGTCACCTCGCGGGCACGGCCGACCACGTCCGTGGCGCTGCCGACCTTGGTGGAGATATCGGCGATGGAGGTGGCGAGTTCCTCCGAGGCGGCGGCGACGTTCTGGATGCTCTGCGAGGTGTTGACGGAGGCGTCCTGGGCCTCGCCGGAGCGGCCGGCAGCTTCCTCGGCCATGGCGGTGAGGTGGGTGGAGGCGCCGTCCAGGCTGATGACCGTATCGCTGGTGGTGGTCAGCACGCTCTCGACCGACGACTTGAAGGCGTCGAGCATGTCGCTGAGCTTGGCCGTATAGGCGAGCTTGGCCTCTTCCTCGCGGACCGCCTGCTCCTCGAGGCGGGCGCGCTCGACGGCATTGACCTTGAAGACCTCGACGGCGCGCGCCATGGCGCCGATCTCGTCGCGGCGGGCGAGGCCGGGCACCTCGACCGAGAGGTCGCCCTCGGCCAGGGCGTTCATGGTGGTGGTCATCTGCCGCACGGCGGAGGACAGCTGACGGGCGACCCGCCAGAAGACGAAGCCGGCGAGCGCGGCGATGACGAAGACACCGATCAGGTCGGCGCGGGCGGCGCGCCAGAAGGCCGCGTCGAGGTCGTCGATATAGACGCCGGTACCGATGACCCAGCCCCAGGGGGCGAAGCCGGCGACGTGGGAGAGCTTCGGCTGCGGCTTCTCGGCGCCGGGCTTCGGCCACATATAGGCGACGATGCCGCCGCCCTCCCGGCCGATCCGGGCGAATTCCAGGAAGATGCGCTTGGCGGTCGGATCCTCGAAGGCAGAAAGGTCCTGGCCGTTGAGCCGCGCATTGGTCGGATGCATGATCATCCGTGCAGCGGTGTCGTTGATCCAGAAATAGTCCCCCTGGCCGTAGCGCAGTTCCCCGATGCGCCGGGCGGCGTCGGATCGGGCAACCGTGTCGGTCTTCTCGCCGCGGCCGGCGGCGGCCTGTTCCTCGCGGGCGATGGAGAGCGCCGTCTCGACGAGATGGCGAAGCTCGGTCTCCTTCTGCGCGACGAGCCCGCTGCGCAGCGCGTGGAGATTGTAGGCTGCGACGGCGATGATAGAGACGACGAAAAGGGCCAGCAGCAGATAGAGCCTGGCGGCCAGGCTATTACCCGGCAGGAAGCGCGGCATGTCGGAAGCTCCGGGAGAGAGGCCGCTCCCCAGCGGCCCGCGGGAACTGTCGGAGACCCGCGCTTAACGCTGCGTTACCTCCGCTCAGAAAATGAGCAGATGGCAGCTATCCCAAAGTCGAACGCATGGCAGATTCGTCGCGGTCCCAGACCTGCCGGCCGAAGAGACTGGCAACGAGGTCGACCAGGAGCAGCGCCGTCCGACCCCTGTCGTCGAGGAAAGGGTTGAGCTCGACCACGTCCGCGGAGCCGACGAGGCCGCTCTCGTGCAGGAGTTCCATGACCAGGTGGGCCTCGCGATAGGTCGCCCCTCCCGCCACAGGCGTGCCGGCACCGGGCGCGATGGCGGGATCGAGAACGTCGACATCGAGGCTGACGTGGAGGTGCCCGTCGGCGGCCGCCACCTCATCGATGACCCGGCGGATGAGCACCGCCGCGCCGAATTCGTCGATGAGCCGCATGTCGACGAGGGCAATGCCGCGGGAGCGCAGAAGGGCCCTCTCCTCGCCGTCGATCGAGCGGACGCCGAACAGAGTCAGCCGGGCGGGAGGGACCTTCGTCCGCTCGGGACCCAGCACGACGTCGAGCCCCGCCTCGCCGACGGCCAGGGCCGCCGCCATGCCGTGGAGATTGCCGGACGGGCTTGTCTCCGGCGTGTTGAAATCGGCATGGGCGTCGAGCCAGAGCACGAAGAGCGGCCGGCCGGCGGCGGCGCAATGATCAGCGACCGCCGTCACCGATCCCATCGACAGGGAATGGTCGCCGCCAAGCAGCACCGGAACGCGGCCGGCGGCGAGCGCCTCCGCGGCCGCGGCGCGGGCGGCACGGGCGAAGCCCGCGACGACGGGCAGGTTGCGCGCCTCGGGCGAGGCTTTCAGGCCTTGGACCGGAGCGGGCGAGAGGTCTCCCTCATCGGCCACGTCGTGGCCGAGGGTCCGCAGCGCCGACGCGAGGCCGGCGGTCCTCAGCGCCCGCGGACCCATGGCGCAGCCGAGCGTGCCGGCCCCCTCCTCGACGGGAACGCCGATGAGGGTGATGGAGCGGGAGGGCGGCAGGACGGGCATGGCAATTCCTCGCGCGGCCGCTGCTGACAGGCCGTCGTCGTCGCCTTATGCCATGGTGGCGCCGGCCGGTGCAGGCCACGGGGCGGGACCGGCCCCCGCAGTCGGAAGGATGCCAGTGACCGCCGCCCGCGCGACCGCCCTTCTCGCCGTCCTCGCCAGCGGAGCCGTCGCCGGCCTGTTCTTCAGCTACTGGTGCTCCGTGATGCCGGCGCTCGACCAGATGCCGGCGCGGACGGCCATCGCCGTGATGCGGCGGATCAACGTCGTCATCGTCAATCCGGCCTTCCTCCTGGCCTTCCTCGGGACGCCTCTCCTGCTGGGGCTGGCTGCCGCGACGGCCTGGTGGGGGGCCGCGACACAGGCGGCGGCATGGTTCGCCGGCGCCGGCCTCGTCTATGCGCTCGGCGTGTTCGGCATCACCGCCGGGCTGAACATCCCCCTCAACGACGCGCTCGAGCGCCTCGGCGACCAGCCCGCCGATCCCAGGACGGCGTGGCGCAGTTTCGCCGCCCCCTGGAACCGCTGGAACAGCGTGCGGACGGCGGCATCCTCGGCGACCCTGGCGCTCGCCGCACTCGGGCTCCGGGCCCTCCCCTAGGGGCCGCTTTTCCGGTGGATGGCGCCGCGGCGGCCTGTAGCGCGCGCCCGTTCGGGCCTAATGTCGCGCCATCGGCCGAAACCGGCATCACGAACCGGACGGCGCATCACGGGGGCTCACCATGGCCGAGGGCTATTTTCCGAAGTGGACCGAGAAGAGCGGCGGCATCGTCATGCCTGACGAGCGGCTGCCGCTCGGCCAGACCGTCGTGGTCGGCCTGCAGCACGTCGTCGCCATGTTCGGCGCCACGGTGCTGGCGCCCATCCTCATGGGCTTCGACCCCAATGTCGCCATCCTGTTCTCGGGCATCGCGACGCTGATCTTCTTCGTCGTCACCGGCGGGCGGGTGCCGAGCTATCTCGGCTCGTCCTTCGCCTTCATCGGCCCGGTCCTGGCGGCAATCGCGGCGGGAACGGCGGCGGGCGGCGCGCCCAATATCGGCCTCGCCCTCGGCGGCATCATCGCGGCCGGCGCGCTCTACACGGTGATCGGCCTCGTGGTGATGGCCATCGGACACGGCTGGGTGGAGAAGGTCATGCCGCCGGTCGTCACCGGCGCCATCGTCGCCGCCATCGGCCTGGTGCTGGCGCCGATCGCCATCGGCATGGCCTCGGGCACCGGCCCCGGCAATGCGGAGGGCGCCGCTTTCCCGCGCTGGATCGCGCTGTTCACGGTGGTCGCGGTTGGGGCCTTTGCCGTCTATGCGCCGGGCCTGTGGCGCCGCCTGCCGATCCTCCTCGGCGCGCTCACCGGCTATCTGCTCTATCTCGTCCTCGCCAACGGCATGGGCCTTGGCGCACCGATCGACTTTTCGAAGGTCGCGGCGGCGCCGCTCTTCGGCCTGCCGAACTTCACCGCCCCGGTCTTCGACGCGCGGGCCATGGTGCTCATCGCCCCGGTGGCGATCATTCTGGTCGCCGAGAATCTCGGCCACCTCAAGGGGATCGCCGCCATGACCGGCCGCAACCTCGATCCCTATATCGGTCGCGCCTTCGTCGGCGACGGCATCGCCACCATGCTCTCCGGCTCGGCCGGCGGCACGGGCGTCACCACCTATGCGGAGAACATGGGCGTAATGGCGGTGACCCGCATCTATTCGACGCTGATGTTCGTCGCTGCAGCGCTGATCGCCATCCTGCTCGGCTTCTCGCCCAAGTTCGGCGCGCTGATCCTCACCATCCCCGTGCCGGTCCTGGGCGGCCTCGCCATCGTCGTCTTCGGCCTCATCGCCGCGACGGCGGGGCGCATCTGGGTGGAGAACAAGGTCGACTTCTCCAACCCGCGCAACCTCATCACCGTGGCGGTGGCGCTGGTGCTGGGCGCCGGCAACTTCAAGCTGACCATCGCCGGCTTCACGCTGGACGGCATCGGCACGGCAACCTTCGGCGCCATCATCCTCTACCACCTGCTGCGCGACCCGCAGCCGGAGGCCTGACGCGACATGACCACCAGCGCCTATGTGCCGGTGCCCCTGCCCGACCACGTCGCCCTGCCGGAGGAGGAAATGCAGGCGAGGGCAGACGCGTTCCTCGCCGACATCCGCCGCCGGCACACGGTGCGCGACTTCTCCGACCGGCCGGTGCCGCGCGTCCTGATCGAGACCTGCATCAGGGCCGCCGGCACCGCGCCGAACGGGGCGAATCACCAGCCCTGGCATTTCTGCGTCATTGGCGATCCCGACGTGAAGCGGCGGATCCGCGAGGCGGCGGAAGCGGAGGAGCGGGAGTTCTATGCCGGCAAGGCGGGCGAGGAGTGGCTGAAGGCGCTGGGCCCGCTCGGCACCGATCCGGACAAGCCGTTCCTCGAGACTGCACCCTGGCTGATCGCCGTCTTCGGGGCGCGCCGCTCGGCCAGCGCCGACGGCGTCATGCGCAAGAATTATTACGTGCCCGAATCGGTCTCCATCGCGGTGGGCTTCCTCATCGTGGCGCTGCACCGGGCCGGGCTCGTCAGCCTGACGCACACGCCGGCGCCGATGGGCTTCCTCAACGCCATCTGCGGCCGGCCGGCCGACGAGAAGCCCTATATCCTCATGGTGGTGGGCCACCCCGCCGATGGGGCCACCATCCCCGCCCATGCGCTGGAGAAGAAGCCGCTGGAGGCGATCGCGAGCTTCCTGTGAGGCCAGCGGCTCAGCGGTAGGCGACCGCCTTCAGCGTCCAGGTCCAGCGCCGCAGGGGCACGCGGCAGTCGCCGATGGGGACGTCGGCGCAGGTGCCCGGCGGGTTTTCCGTCTCCAGGAAGACGATGACCCTCACGCCGTCGCGGCTGTAGCGCCTGACGAGGCTCATCGGCCCGTCGGCGTCGAAGGCGACGTCGTGCCGCCAGCCCCGCAGGGTCCCGACGAGCCGGTCCGAAACCTCCCCGAAGCGGCGCGTCAGCCCTGTCGCAGTGCCGGTGATGACGCAGCCCTCGCCGTGGGGGGCGCGGTCATCGACGGTACGGGCAGGCCCCGTCGCTGCCCGGACGGCGATGCCGGTGGCATCCGAGAGCGACCGCGCCAGAGCCTGGCAGGTATCGGCGGCGACAGGCGTGGCCGGGCGCTGCGCGGCGGCGGGAGCGGCGGCGACAAGCAGCAGGAGGCCTAAGGCGAACGGGGGCGAATGCATGGGAGCGGTTCCGCAACGGGGAAAGGCGCCAGGGGCTTAGGCCGCTTGTCTCAATGCCCGGTAAACCCGGCCGCGGCGGCCGCGACACGAAAAAGGCGGCCCGCAGGCCGCCTCGTCTCGCTTCCACCTCGGCACGCGCGCCTCAGTACAGCCCGCCCGTTCCCGTCCCGATGGCGCGGTTGCTCTCGCTGGAGGGGCCGCGGCGCGGCCCGCCGGCGGCGGCGGAGTCGAAGGGATTGATCAGCTGGTAGCTGTCGGGCGGCGCCGTGCCGGGCTTGAAGGCCTCGAGGATGGCGCCGCCGGAGCCGGCGCCGGCACGCAGGCCGGTGCGCGGATCGATGCGGATCAGCTTGATGCCGGTCGGCACGCGGAAGGGCACGGCCGGGCGGTCGGCGAGCGCCACCTTCATGAAGTCGTGGAAGATCGGCACGGCAAGGGCGCCGCCGGTGGCGTTGCTGCCGAGGCTGCGGGGGTTGTCGTAGCCGACATAGACGCCGACGGCGAGATCGGGCGAGAAGCCGACGAACCAGGCGTCCTTGGCGTCGTTGGTGGTGCCGGTCTTGCCGGCGATCGGCTTGCCCAGGGCGCGCAGCGAGGTGGCGGTGCCGCGCAGCACGACGCCCTCCATCATCGAGGTCATCTGGTAGGCGGTCATGGGGTCGAGCACCTGCTCGCGGCGGTCGACGAGGATCGGCTCGTCTTGGTTCTGCCAGCGCGGCGCCGTGCATCCCTGGCACTGGCGGTCGTCATGGCGGAAGATGGTGGAGCCGGTGCGGTCCTGGATCCGGTCGATCAGGGTCGGGCGAATGCGGCGGCCGCCATTGGCGAACATGGAATAGGCGGCGGTCATGCGCATGACCGTCGTCTCGCCGGCGCCCAGCGAATAGGACAGGAACGAGGGCATGTCGTCATAGACGCCGAAGCGCTTGGCATATTCGGCGATGAGCGGCATGCCGACGTCGTTGGCCAGGCGCACGGTCATGACGTTGCGCGAGCGCTCGATGCCGAAGCGCAGGGTCTGCGGCCCGTAGAACTGGCCGGAATAGTTTTCCGGCCGCCAGACCTCGCCGGTGCCGGTGGCGAGCTCGAAGGGCGCGTCCATCACGACCGTCGAGGGCGTGTAGCCGTTGTCGAGGGCGGCTGCGTAGACAAAGGGCTTGAAGGAGGAGCCCGGCTGGCGGCGCGCCTGGGGGGCGCGGTTGAACTGGCTCTGGGCGAAGGAGAAGCCGCCGACCATGGCGAGGACGCGCCCGGTATAGGGGTCCATGGCGACGAGGCCGCCGGAGACTTCCGGGATCTGGCGAAGGCGGAACTGGCCGTCGCGGCCGGCGAGCGGCTCGACATAGACGACGTCCCCGGCATTGAGCGTGCGGCTCACCGGACGGCGCGTCCAGCGGGCGCCCTCGGCGGTGATGAGGCCGATGTCGCGGGCGGAGCTGACCTGGCCCGAGGCCTCGCGCGCCGGCTGCAGGCCGATGCGGGCGGTTTCGCCCTGGGCGTCGATGACGACGGCGAGGCGCCAGCCGATATCGTTGAAGTTCCGGATCTCGGCGAGTTTCATGCCCCAGTCACCGCGCATGTCCTCGATGCGGGTGACCGGGCCGCGCCAGCCTCGCTGCTCGTCGAAGCGGATGAGGCCGGCGGTCAGCGCCTGCCGGGCGGCGACCTGGAGCTTGGGATCGAGCGTGGTGCGGATCGACAGGCCGCCTTCCAGCAGCTTCTTGTCGCCGAAGCGGTCGGTCATCTCGCGGCGGACCTCCTCAGCGAAGAAGTCGGCGGCGAACTGCTGCTGGCGCGGTGAGCGCGGGTTGACGGTCAGCGGCGAGCGGCGGGCGGCCTCGCCCTGCTCGGCGGTGATGTGGCCGTCCTCGACCATGCGGGTGATGACGTAGTTGCGGCGCTCGAGGGCCCGGTCGCGGTTGCGGAACGGGTGGAGCTGCGTCGGGCTCTTCGGCAGGGCGGCGAGGTAGGCCGCCTCGGGGATCGTCAACTCGTGCACCGACTTGTCGAAATAGACGAGGGCGGCGGCGGCCACGCCATAGGCTCCGTAGCCGGGGATGACGAAGCCGAGATAGATCTCGTTCAGGTAGAGTTCGAGGATCTGGTCCTTGGTGAAGGCCGATTCCATGCGCATGGCGATGAGCGCCTCACGCACCTTGCGATCCACGGTCTGCTCGCCCGACAGGAGGAAGTTCTTCGCCACCTGCTGGGTGATGGTCGAGGCACCCTGCGGACGGCGGTTGGAGCCGCGGTTCTGGAAATTGGTGAGGGCGGCGCGGGCGATGCCGGTGAAGTCGATGCCGTTGTGGGTGTAGAAGTTCTTGTCCTCGGCCGAGAGGAAGGCCTGGACGACGAGCTTCGGCACCGCCTGGATCGGCAGGTAGAGGCGGCGCTCGCGAGCATATTCGGCCATGAGCTGGCCGTCCGCGGCGTGGACGCGGCTCATGATCGGCGGCTCGTAGTTGCGCAGCGTGTTGTAGTCCGGCAGCTCCTTCGTCACCTGCGTGACGTAGACCGCCACGCCGGCGGCGCCGAGCAGGAACGCGATCGTTCCCAACCCGAAAGCCCAGCCGAAAAATCGAAAAACCAGCCTCATCCGCTCAATTCGCGCCCTCGGGGGCTGCGCCTCTCATCGTCCCCGGGAGGGGGCCGGTCCAAAAACCGGCTGGGGATGCCCTGTTCTCACATCTCGCCATCCTAGCACGGAGCGGAACCTCCGCCCATCGCCTGGGCCGGGCCCGCATCCCGATTCTGGCAGCGGGAGGCGCATGACGGCACGGTTGGCCTGCGACTGTGGCGCGGATGTGACCCGCTGATGGCGGCGCTGCACGCCCCTCAGCGGCGTGCCGCCGGGGCCACAGGCGCGCCATTGCGGGCTGCGAAGAACTGGTCGACTGCCTTGGCCATGGACTCCGCCGTGCGGTCGCGCCAGATGGCGGAGGTCAGCATCTCGACATCGCGGCGGCTGGTGACGAAGCCGAGTTCGACCAGGACCGACGGGATGTCGTGGGCTCGCAGCACCTGGAAGCCGGCCGAGCGCAGCGGCAGGCGGTGCATGCGCGTCACCTGGCGCATCTCGCCGGCGAGCGTGCGGGCGAAATTGGCGGAGTAGATGCGGGTCTCGCGGCGGGTCAGGTCGATGAGGATGTCGGCGATCTCGGAGGGCTCGTCCGAGAGGTCGAGGCCGGCAATGGCGTCGGCCTTGTTCTCGCGCTCGGCGAGGCGTTCGGAATCGGCGTCGGAGGCACGGTCGGAGAGGGTGTAGACGGTGACGCCGCGGGCGTTCTCGTTGGCGCCGCTGATGGAATCGGCGTGGACCGAGATGAAGAGCTGGGCGCGGGCCTCGCGCGCCACGCGCACCCGGTCGGCGAGCGGGATGAAGATGTCGCGGTCGCGGGTCATCACCACGCGGTAGCGCCCGCCGGCGGCGAGCTTGTCGCGCAGCACCTTGGCGAAGTCGAGAACGATCATCTTCTCCTCGTCGCCGGTGGACGGGGCCGTGGCGCCGGGGTCGATGCCGCCATGGCCCGGGTCGATGACGACGACGGGCGGGCCGCTGTCCTCCTCGGCGCGGGGCGACAGGCGCGGCCCCAGCGTCTCGCGGTCGCCGCGGCGCGCGATGTTGCTGACAGCGCGATCGGTGAGCGCCCGGCGGAAGCCGTCGGCATCCGTGCGCAGGAGGTCGAGATGGAGGCGTGGCGGGCGCCCCTCCCCGCCCTCGATGGTCAGCGCCCGTTCGATCACCGCGGGCCCCGCCAGTTCGACGACGATGCGCGACTTGCCCGGCGCGAAGAGGCCGAAGCGGAAGGTTCTGACGAGGCCGCGCCTCTCGCCTGCCAGAGGCGCGATGTGGAAGTGCACCTCGTCGAGATCGATGATGACGCGATAGGGATCGGCGAGGGCGAAGGCGCGCATCTCCACCGGGCGGGTGAGGTCGAAGGTCAGGCGCGTGCGCGGGCCCTCGACGGTCAGGTGCGCCGCCGCGACGACGGCGGGAAGCGCGCTGCGGGAGCCATCAGAGGATGCGGGCTGGGTACGGCCGGCGGCGGAGACGGCGCCGGTCGTCTGCGCCGGGGCGGCAGAGGCCGTGGCGAGGGTGATCGCGGCCAGCAGCAGGACGGAGAGGCGGCGAGCGACCATGATC
>JAEZGJ010000095.1 GCA_023416965.1 Pseudomonadota bacterium
GGGAGGGTGCGGGTGGGGCGCTGGGGGTCGTGGAGCCCGCAGAGCGCAGCGAACGAGCCTCGAAGGGCGCAATTGCCGAATGCAGCTCTGCCGACGCCGAAGCTCACCCCTGCGCCATCCGCCGGCAGTGATAGTCGTAGGCGACCGTGAAGCCGAGGCGCTGGTAGAGCGCATGGGCCTTCACATTGGTCTTGCGGACCTGGAGATAGGCCGAGTGGGCGCCGTGGGAGCGGCCCCAGTGCAGCAGCGCGCCGATCATGCGCTGGCCCGCCCCCGACCCGCGCGCGGAGGGATGCACCGCGAGGTCGTAGAGGCCGACATAGCCGCGGTCGGCGACGCCGAGGCCGAAGCCGACGGCCTTGCGGTCGACATAGACGGTGGCGAAGGCGGTCTCGACGCGGATGGCGCCGACGATGCGGCCGAGCATGTCGCGCTGCCAGTCGGCGAGCTCATAGGCCTCCGCCGCGCCGGTCACCCAGGCCTCCGTCGGCTCCTCGCAGAGGACGACCGCCGCGTCCGGAGCGCCCTCCATCTTCACGCGGCTCGCGAGCGAGGCCACCATCACGTCGGTCTCGTCATAGACGGTCCAGCCGGCCTCCGCGAAAGCCCGGTCGATACCCTCGCCCGCCAGCGGCGTGATGCGCACCATCGGCTCGATGCCGGCCTTGCGGTAGAGGCTCTTCACCGTCCGGATCAGCTCTTCGCCCGTGATGGAGGAGGGATAGAAGGGGCTCGCCGCATTGGAGCGCTTGGTGTGGCCGCCGGCCATGCGCAGCATCCAGCCGTCGACATAGACGGTCTGCAGCGCCGGCCAGGCGTTGAAGAGGCGCTCCTCGAGGGTGCGGACCAACGCGATTTCGGTCATGCGAACTTCCCTCGTAAGATCGGTCAGATGCCCGGTTTCCAGCCGGGAGGCGCCAGCCGGAAGCCGGCGAAGTCGAAACCGGGCGCCACCGTGCAGCCGACCAGGGTCCAGTCGCCGAGGGTCTCGGCCGCCTGCCAGTGATGTGGCGGCACGACGCCCTGGGGCCGCTCGCCCTTGCCGAAATCGGCGCCGAGGACGAGCTCGGTCACCGGGCCGGCGTCGGTCGCGGCCAGCGAAAGCCTCAAGGGCGCGCCGGCATGCCAGTGCCAGATTTCGGACGCGTCGACCGTGTGCCAGTGCGAGCGTTCGCCGCGCTTCAGCAGGAAGTAGATCGCGGTGGAGGCCGAGCGGCCATCCGCGCCGGGGGCGTCGCGGAAGGTCTCGCGGAAATGGCCGCCCTCGGGATGGGGCTGGAGGCCGAGAAGCGCGATGATCTCGTCGGCCGTCATGGTCATTTGCGGTTCCGGCCGAAATCCGGATCGGCCGTGTCCTGCCGCTGGTCGATGATCGAGCGGCGGATGGCGCGGGTGCGGGTGAAGAGGTCGAAGAGCTGGTCGCCCTGGCCCCAGCGGATGTTGCGCTGGAGGGCGATGAGGTCCTCGGTGAAGCGGCCCAGCACCTCCAGCACCGCCTCCTTGTTGTGGAGGAATACGTCGCGCCACATGGTCGGGTCGGAGGCGGCGATGCGGGTGAAGTCGCGGAAACCGCCGGCCGAGAACTTGATCACCTCGCTCTCGGTGACCTTTTCGAGGTCCGAGGCGGTGCCGACAATGTTGTAGGCGATGAGATGCGGCACATGGCTGGTGATGGCGAGCACCAGGTCGTGGTGGTCGGGCGCCATGACCTCGGTCTTGGAGCCGAGCCCCTGCCAGAAGGCGGCGAGTTTCTCGATCGCCGCGGGATCGGTGTCCGGCACGGGAGTGAGGATGCACCAGCGGCCGTGGAAGAGTTCCGAGAAGCCGGAATCCGGGCCGGAATGCTCCGTGCCGGCCACCGGATGGGCGGGGATGAGGTGCACGCCCGGCGGCATGTGCGGCGCCATCTGCGCGACGATCGAGCCCTTGGTGGAGCCGACATCGGAGACGATGCAGCCCGGCTTGAGATGCGGGCCGATGATTTCGGCGACCGCGCCCATGGCGCCGACGGGCACGCAGGCGATGACGAGGTCGGCGTCCTTCACGGCCGCCGCCATGTCGGTGGTCGCCTCGTCGGCGATGGCGAGCTCGCGCACGCGCGCGATGACGGTTTCGGAGCGGTCGGCGGCGACGACGGTGCCGGCGAGCTTCACGTTGCGCAGGGCGCGCGCGATGGACGAGCCGATGAGCCCGATGCCGATCAGCGCGACCTTGCCGAACAGGGGCTGGCCGGTCACCGCTTCATGAACTCGGCGAGCGTCGCCACGAGGTGGCGGTTCGCCTCCTCGCTGCCGACGGTGAGGCGCAGCGCGTCGGGCAGTCCATAGGCGCCTACGCGGCGCAGCACCAGGCCCCTGGAGACGAGATAGCCGTCGGCCTCGGCCGCCGTCTTGCCGGCATCCTTCGGAAAATGGATGAGAAGGAAATTGCCGACCGAGGGGGTCACCTTCAGGCCGAGCTTCTCGATCTCCGCGGTCAGCCAGGGCAGCCAGGTCTCGTTGTGCTCGATGGCCTTCTGGACGAAGGCCTGGTCGGCGATGGCGGCGGCGCCCGCGGCAATCGCCGCGGCATTGACGTTGAACGGCCCGCGGATGCGGTTCACCGCGTCGATGAGATGGGCGGGGCCGACCATCCAGCCGATGCGCAGGGCGGCGAGGCCATAGATCTTCGAGAAGGTGCGCGTCATCACGACGTTCTCGTTCGACGCCACCAGTTCGAGGCCGCTCTCGTAGTCGTTGCGGCGGACATATTCGGCATAGGCGGCGTCGAGGATGAGCAGCACGTGCTTCGGCAGGCCGGCATGGAGCCGCTTCCCCTCGTCGAAGGGGATGTAGGTGCCGGTCGGATTGTTCGGATTGGCGAGATAGACGATCTTCGTCTTCGGCGTTACCGCCGCGAGGATGGCGTCGACGTCGGTGGTGAGGTTCTTCTCCTTCACGACGACGGGGGTGCCGCCGGCCGCGAGAATGGCGATCTTGTAGACGAGGAAGCCGTGCTCGGTGAACACGCCCTCGTCGCCGGGTCCGAGATAGGCGTTGGTGAGCAGCGACAGGAGCTCGTCCGAGCCCGAGCCGCAGAGGATGCGGTCGGCGTCCAGGCCGTAGAGGCCCGCGATGGCCTCGCGCAACTCGGCGGAGGAGCCCTCGGGATAGAGTTCCAGCTTGCCGGCGAGCTTGCTGTACGCCTCGATGGCCTTCGGGCTGGCGCCGAGCGGCGTCTCGTTGGAGGAGAGTTTGTAGACCTTGGCGACGCCGGGAGCACCGGACTTGCCCGGCACATAGGCGTCGATAGCCATCACACCGGGACGGGGAACGGGACGCGTGGCTTCGAGGGTCATGTCGGCACCGGAAAGCAAGGGCAGGCCTGGTATCACCGTCAGGCGGCGATAGGCCTTGCGGTGTAGCCGACCGTGCGGGCAGCTTCAACAGCCATGCCGGAAGCCGCGTCCTGCGCGATCTCGGCCTCGGAGGCCTCGCGCGGGCCCCAGGCGAGGAGGTGGTGGCGGCCGCCCTCGTCGGCGCTCGCCAGCACCGCGTCGACCTCCAGCGCCGGGCGGCCCGCGAGGGTCACCGCGACGAGGCGGGTGTCGAGGCCCGCCGTGTCGATGGAAGGATGGCCGATGACGAGGGCCTGCGGCGGGCGCGGGCTCGCCGCCCGGGCGATCGCCGGGGCGGTGGCCCTGGCGATGGGCTGGCCGGGGCCGCCGAGCTTCTCCCACCAGGGCTCGCGGGCGGGGCCGAGGCCGATGAGGCCGAGATCGCCGCGGTCGCGGGCGATGGCGGCGATCACGGAAGCCGGGCTCGAATGTTTCAGCAGCGGCACGCCGAAGCCGAAATGGAAGCGGGCGAGCTCGCGGGCATTCTCCTGCTCCGGGCCCATGACGACATGGACCGAGTGCGGCGACTGGACATAGGTGAAGGTGGAGATGATCTGCCGCCAGATCTGCACGACGAGTTCCACCGGCAGGCGGCCCTTGTGGTTCTCGACGAGGCGGCGGACGACGTCGGCCTCGCGCGCCGGGCGGAAGGCGGAACCGGTCTCGGCGGTCTTCTTCACCTCGATCAGCCGCTCGATGATCTGGCCGCGCTCCATGAGCAGGCCGTGCATGGCGGCGTCGATGCGGTCGATCTCGCCGCGCAGGTCGGCGAGGCTCGGCAGGGTGGGCTCGGTCATGTCGGTGTCCGCCGGCGGGGTCAGGAGAAGAGGGTGTCGGTGGCCCCGCCCGGCAGGGCGGCGGTGACCTCGATCTCGATCTTCATCTCCGGCTTGAACAGGCCGGCGACGACGAGAAGGGTGGCGGCGGGGCGGATGTCGCCGAAGACCTCGCCGAAGATGGGGAAGACCGCCTCCGCATCGGCAGGATCGGTGATGTAGTAGGTGGCGCGCACGACGTTGGCCATGGAGGTGCCGGCCTCCTTCAGCGTCGCGGCGATGGTCCTGAAGCAGTTGCGCGTCTGCGCCTCGACGCCCGCGGGAAGCGTCATGGTGGCGTAGTCGTAGCCGGTGGTGCCGGCGACGAAGACGAAGCCGCCCTGCACCACGGCGCGGGAATAGCCGGCCGTCTTCTCGAAGGGCGAGCCGGTGGAGATGAGGCGGCGTTCCATGGGGCTGTCCTCCGGGAATGGGGGGCGGGTGGCACCCTTGCGGTTGACCTGAGCCATCCGAACTGCCGGCACCCTCTTCGCGTCATGGCCGGACTTGTCCCGGCCATCCACGACTTGAACACCGCGGCCACAAGGGAATTCGTGGATGCCCGGGACAAGCCCGGGCATGACGGGGCGGAACGGTCTGGGCCTCATCGAGGCCGTCGGAGACCCTCACCGGCCCCGATCAGAGCCAGGGGCGGGCGGCGGAGACCGTCGTCTCGAAGCGGTCGATGGCCTTCTCCTTGACCATGGTCAGGCCGATGTCGTCCAGGCCGTTGAGCAGGCAGTGCTTGCGGAACGGGTCGATGTCGAACTTGATCGTGCCGCCGTCCGGGCCGCGGATCTCCTGCGCCTCGAGATCGACGGTCAGCGTCGCGTTGGAGCCGCGGTCGGCATCCTCGAACAGCTTCTCGAGGTCTTCCGGCGAGACCTTGATGGGCAGGACGCCATTCTTGAAGCAGTTGTTGTAGAAGATGTCGGCGAAGCTGGTGGAGATGACGCAGCGGATGCCGAAATCGAGCAGCGCCCAGGGGGCGTGCTCGCGCGACGAGCCGCAGCCGAAATTGTCGCCGGCGACCAGGATCTGGGCGTTGCGGTAGGCCGGCTTGTTGAGCACGAAATCCGGGTTCTCCGAGCCGTCGTCCTTGTAGCGCATCTCGGAGAAGAGGCCCTTGCCGAGGCCCGTCCGCTTGATCGTCTTCAGGTACTGCTTGGGGATGATCATGTCGGTGTCGACGTTGATCGTGCGCATGGGCGCGGCGACCCCGGTCAGGACGGTGAACTTCTGCATGGGTTTCCCCCTCACGGCTCGTTGGGCGGGATGTATCAGAGCGGCGAGGCCCCCGGCAAGGCGGCCGAACGCGCCGCGGACTTGCGGCGCGGGCGATGGCGGCCGATATGGCGGGTCCGGGAGACGACCATGACCGTTCGCGACACCATCACGCAGAAGCTGACCGCCGCCTTCGCCCCCACGGCGCTGGAGGTGATCGACGAGAGCCACCATCACGAGGGCCATGGCGGCTGGCGCGAGGGCGGCGAGACCCATTTCCGCGTCAGGCTCGTCTCGGCGGCCTTTGCCGGCAAGTCGCGGGTGGAGCGCCACCGCATGGTCAACCAGACCCTCGACGCCGAGCTGAAGGGCCGCGTCCATGCGCTGGCCATGGAGACGAAGGCGCCGGGTGAATAGTCCGGCGCCGCGCCTTCAGGCGGGCATGCGGCTTTCGACTAGCTTGGCCCAGTAGCTCATGCCGAGGGGAATGATCTCGTCGTTGAAGTCATAGGCCGGGTGGTGGACGGAGGCCGTGTCGCCCTGGCCGATGAAGATGAAGGCGCCGGGGCGGGCCTGGAGCATGTAGGAGAAGTCCTCACCTCCCATGATCTGCGGGGCGTCGTCGTTGACTGCCTTGTCGCCCACCACAGCCGCCGCGGCGGCGACCGCATGGGGCGTATAGGCGGGATCGTTGACGGTCGCCGGCACGACGCGCTCGTGCTCCACCGTGGCGGTGGCGCCGAAGACGGCGGCGGTCCGCTCCGCCACCTCCCTGAGCCTGACCTCGATGAAGTCGCGCACGCCGGCATCGTGGGTGCGCACCGTGCCGCGCAGCTCCGCCGTCTGCGGGATGACGTTGTTGGTGAAGCCGGCATTGAAGGCGCAGATGGAGACGACCGCGCTCTTCAGCGGGTCGACGTTGCGCGAAACGATGGACTGCACCGCCGCGACGATGTGCGAGGCGACGAGGATCGTGTCGATGGACTGGTGCGGACGCGCGGCGTGGCCGCCCTTGCCCTCGACATGGATGCGGAAATTGTCCACCGCCGCCAGCATCGGGCCGGGACGGATGGCGAACTGGCCGACGGGCAGGCCCGGCGCATTGTGCATGCCGTAGACCTCCTGGATGCCGAAGCGCTCCATCATGCCGTCCTGGACCATGGCCTCGCCGCCCTTCTCACCCTCCTCCGCCGGCTGGAAGATGACGGCCACCGTGCCGTCGAAATTGCGCGTCTCGGCGAGATATTTCGCGGCGCCCAGCAGCATGGCGGTGTGGCCGTCATGGCCGCAGGCGTGCATCTTGCCCGGCACCTTGGAGGCGTGCGGCAGGCCGGTGATCTCGGTCAGCGGCAGGGCGTCCATGTCGGCGCGCAGGCCCACCACCTTGCCGGACCTGTTCGTCCGGCCGCGGATGATGCCGACGACGCCGGTGCGGCCGATGCCGGGGACCACCTCGTCGCAGCCGAACTCCCTGAGCCTGTCGGCGACGATGCCGGCGGTGCGATGCACGTCGAACTGCAGCTCCGGATATTCGTGGATGTCGCGGCGCCAGGCGGTGACCTCCTCGTGGAGGGCGGAGATGCGGTTGACGATGGGCATGGGAGGCTCCGGACTGCAGGCGAGGCCTGGAAGGCTAGCGCGGGGGCGCGGCCGAGGCGAGAGCATGGGCGGATCGCTGGGATGCGCCGGCGGCGGCCGGTCAGATCCTCACCGCCTCGCGGTTCGAGGCGTCGAGGGCGCGCAGCAGCGGCAGCACCACGTCGATGGCCGGGGTGGCGACGCCGTTCTCGCGGCCGAAGGCCTGCAACTGGCCGACGATGGCCTCGACCTCCATCGGCCGGCCGGCCTCGGCGTCCTGCAGCATGGAGGGCCGGCCGCCGGGGCGCCCCGGCTTCGCCGGCACCGAGGCCGCGGGATCGACGCTGCCGGTGAGGTCCCAGCCGAGGGATTTCGCCACCTCGAGCAGTTCGCGGATCAGCGTGACGCCGAGATCGCCGATGCCCGGCACCTCGTGCCAGCGGCCGAGCGGCAGGCGTGTCAGCGCGGAGAGCGGATTGGCGGCGATGTTGAGGACGAGCTTCTCCCACATCGCCTTGCGGATGTCGGCGGTGACCTCGCCGTTGAGCCCGGCCTTGCGGAAGACCTCCGCCGCTGCATCTGCGCGGGGCGAGACGTCGCCGGTCGGCTCGCCGATGATCCAGCGGTTGCCGGCGGAATGGGTGATGACGCCGGGCTCGGTGACGGCATTGGCGGAATAGACCACGCCGCCGAGCACGCTTTCCGGCCCGAGGTCGCGCCAGAGCCGGCCATCGGGATCGAGGAGGGGGAGCGAGCCCTCGCCGGCGAGGCCGTGGTTCCACCACCAGGGGACCCCGTTGGTGAAGAACAGGGCGGCGGCACCGGGGGCCAGCAGCGCCTTGAGCGGCGCGGCGATGGCGGGCAGCGAATGGGCCTTCAGCGTCACCACGACGAGGTCCTGCGGCGGCAGCGTCGAAGGATCGTCGGTGGCGGCGACGGGCTTGCCGCCGAGGGCCTGGCCATCGGTGTGGAGGGTGATGCCCTTGTCGCGGATGGCGGCGAGCTGGGCGCCGCGAGCCACGACGGAGACCTCGGAATCGCCCGCCGCGATCAGCCGGGCCGCGGCGTTGCCGCCGACGGCACCGGCGCCAAAGATGCAGATCTTCATGGGGGAGGCTCCGGGGGTCAGATCACATTGAGTTCGAGGACCGGCTCGCCCCGCAGGATGCGGTCGAAGCCGAAGACGGAGAGGTCGAGACTGCGCCAGCCGCCATGGACGATGAGTTCGGCCAGCGCCCGGCCGGCGGCAGGCGCCTGCTGCAGGCCGTGGCCGGAAAAGCCGTTGACGAACATCAGGCCGGCGACATCGGGATGCGGCCCGAGGATGGCGTTGTGGTCGAGGGTGTTGAAGTCGTAGTGCCCGGCCCAGGCGCGGATCTGGCGGAGCTGCTCCATGGCCGGGATGCGCGTCGCCCAGGCCGGCCAGACATAGGATTCGAACTCGTCGTGGGCCGGCTCGAAGTCGCCATAGGCCGCCGGGTCGGGATCGTTCTCCCCGGGTCCCCAGCCGCCGATGACGAGGTCGCGCTCGGGCCGCATCCACACCCCCGAGGGGTCGACGATCAGCGGCATGTCCGGGAAGGTCTCGGGGCATTTCACCACGAACACGGTCCGCTTCCTCGGCTCGACGGGAAGCGGCACGTCGATGCCGGCCGCGAGCCTGCCCGCCCAGGCGCCGGCGGCGAGCACCAGCGTGCCGCAGGAGCGCGCCGAGCCGTCCGTCATCACCGCACCGGTGACGCGGTCGCCTTCGCGGACGAGCGAGGCGACCTCGCCCTTCTCGTAGATGGCTCCCGCGTCCCGCGCCGCCTTGCGGAAGAGGTCGAGCAGCATGGCGGCGTCGAACCACCCCTCGCCGGTGCGTCCCCAGGCGCCGAGCGCGATGTCCTCGGTGGAGAGCCAGGGGAAGCGCGCCTTCAGCTCCGCGGGGCCGAGCAGCAGGATGTCGGCGCCCTCGGCGCCTTGCGTCTTCCAGTTGGCCTCCAGCACGGCGCGCCCGCCCTCGGAGGCGAGGATGAGATAGCCGCCCTCGCGGAAGCCGATGTCGGCGTCGGCGCCGAAGCGCTCCTTCAGGCCGCGGATCACCTCGATGCCGAAGCGGCTCATGCGGATGTTCTCGGGCGTCGAGAACTGCTGGCGGATGGAGGCGGCGGAGAGCGTGGTGGAGGCCTGCGCATAGGTCGGGTCGCGCTCGATCACGCGCACCGTGCCGGCATAGCCGAGCTCCTTCTTGAGGAAATAGGCGGTGCAGGAACCCATGATTCCCCCGCCGACGATCAGCACATCAGCGTGTGTCACGCGTCTTGTCTCTTTCGGGATTGTCGTCTCGTACGGATGGACGATGGCATGCATGCTGCGATGCAGCTAGCCTTGCCGCACATAGCCCACCTCCGGACCCCGACGCCATGCCGATCCGTCCCCGCCGTTCCGTCCTCTACATGCCCGGCTCCAACGCCCGCGCGCTGGAAAAGGCTCGCACGCTGCCCGCCGACGTGGTGATCCTCGACCTCGAGGATGCGGGGGCGCCCGACGCCAAGGAGATCGCCCGAGGCCAGGTGGCGCAGGCGGTGCGGGAGGGCGGCTTCGGACCGCGCGAGGTGGTGGTGCGGCTCAACGGCCTCGACACGGCCTGGGGCGCCGACGACCTGAAGGCGCTCGCGCCCAGCGGCGCCGACGTGATCCTCCTGCCCAAGGTGAGCCGGCCGGAAGACCTCCTCGCCGCCGGAAAGGCCATCGCCGCGGCCGGCGCGCCGGAGCGCACCGCCGTCTGGGCGATGATGGAGACGCCGCTCGCCATGCTGAACGCCGGGGCCATCGCCGCCGCCGCGAGCGACCGCACGACGCGGCTTTCCGGCTTTGTCATGGGCACCAACGACCTCGCCAAGGAGACCGGCGCGCGCATCGTGCCGGGACGCGCGCCAATGAACGCCTGGCTGATGCTCTCGCTTGCGGCGGCGAGAGCCCACGGCCTCGCCATCCTCGACGGCGTGTGGAACGAGATCGCCGACGAGGCGGGCTTCGCGCGGGAATGCGCCGAGGCGCGGGACATGGGCTTCGACGGCAAGACGCTGATCCATCCGAGCCAGATCGCCCCCTGCAACGCCGCCTTCTCTCCCGCCGGGACGGAGGTCGCCTGGGCGCGCACCATCATCGCCGCCTTCGACCTGCCGGAGAATGCCGCCAAGGGCGCGATCCAGGTGGAGGGCCGCATGGTGGAGCGCCTGCACGCCGAGATGGCGCGCAAGCTCGTCGCCATCGCCGACGCCATCGCGGCGCGCGAAACGGCCGCCTGATCTCCTCCCAACCGCTCGGTTGCCCTGTCGCCCGATTCCGTGAGACACGGGCGTCATGGCGGGTGAGGTATCCTCGGCGGCTCCGGCCGCCATCGACGTGAAGCGGCTGCGCGAGGCGCTGGGCACGCGCTCCATCGTGCTCGTCGGGCTGATGGGCGCCGGCAAGTCCTCCATCGGCCGCAGGCTCGCACACCGGCTGGGCCTGCCCTTCGTCGATGCCGACACCGAGATCGAGAAGGCGGCGGACCTGACGATCCCCGAGATCTTCGACAGGCACGGCGAGGCCTATTTCCGCTCCGGCGAGGTGCGCGTCGTCGCCCGCATCCTCGATGCGGGGCCGCAGGTTCTGGCCACGGGCGGGGGCGCCTACATGAATGCCGACACCCGCGCCCGCATCCGCGCGCGCGGCATCTCCATCTGGCTCAAGGCCGACCTCGACGTCTTGATGAAACGCGTGAAGCGCCGCGGCGACCGGCCCCTGCTCAAGGCCGACGATCCCCAGGCGGTGCTGAAGCGGCTGATGGACGAGCGCTACCCGGTCTATGCCGAAGCCGAGCTCACAGTCCTTTCCCGCGAGGCCACCCACGAGGAGGTGGTCGAGGACGTCATCCGGGCGCTCGCCGCCCATATCATGCCGCCCGCCGAACGAGCGCTGCCGTGACCCTGCCCAAGACCTCCGACGACCCCCACGGCCTGACGCGCGTGCCCGTCGCGCTCGCCGAACGCTCCTACGACATCCTCATCGGCTCGGGCCTCGTCCGCGGCGCCGGGGCGACGCTCGCCGAGCGCTTTCCCGGCCGCGCGGTGGCCATCGTCACCGATGCGCAGGTCGGCGAGATCCACGGCCTGGCGCTGGAAGCGAGCCTCGGGGCGGCCGGCATCCGCCACCACCGCATCACGGTGGCGCCGGGCGAAGCCACCAAGCGCTTCGCCGTGCTGGAGGAGGTGGTGGTCCAGATCCTCGCCCACCGGCTGGAGCGCGGCGACATCGTGCTGGCGCTGGGCGGCGGGGTGGTCGGCGACCTCGCAGGGTTCGCCGCCGCCATCGTGCGTCGCGGCATGGGCTTCGTGCAGATGCCGACCTCGCTCCTCGCCCAGGTCGATTCCTCGGTGGGCGGCAAGACCGGCATCAATTCCCGCCACGGCAAGAACCTGATCGGCGCCTTCTACCAGCCGGGGCTGGTGCTGGCCGACACCGACGTGCTCGACACGCTCTCCACCCGCGAATTCCGCGCCGGCTATGCCGAGGTGGCGAAATACGGCCTGATCGACGATCCAGGCTTCTTCTCCTGGCTGGAGACGCACTGGCGCGGCGTCTTCCAGGGCGGCCGCGACCGCGTCCACGCCATCGCCACCTCCTGCCGCGCCAAGGCGGCGGTGGTCGCCCGCGACGAGACCGAGACCGGCGATCGCGCCCTGCTCAATCTCGGCCACACGTTCGGCCACGCGCTGGAGGCCGCCACCGGCTATGACGGCGCCCGGCTCGTCCACGGCGAGGCGGTGGCCATCGGCATGTGCCAGGCCTTCCGCTTCTCGGCCAGGCTCGGCCTCTGCGCGCCGGTGGAGGCCGCGCGGATGGCGAACCACCTGAAGACCGTCGGCCTGCCGACCGAGCTGTCCGAGGTGCCCGGCGGCGTCGGCGACGTGGACCGGCTCATGGCCGCGATCGGCCAGGACAAGAAGGTCGCCCGCGGCAAGCTCACCTTCATCCTCGCCCGCGGCATCGGCGAGAGCTTCATCGCCAGGGACGTGGATCCCGCCGCCGTGCGGGCGTTCCTGACGGAGGAACTGGCGCGGGACTGAGGCGGAAGATGACCGACGAGCTCCTCATCCGGCCGGCTGAGGTCCGCGACGCCCCGGCCATGACGGACCTCCTCAACGCCATCATCGCCAAGGGCGGCACCACCGCCCATCGCAGGCCCTTCGACATCGACGGCATGATCGCCCATTACATCTCCCCGCCGCGCGCCATCTGCTGCCACGTCGCGGAGCGGGGCGGGACCATCCTCGGCTTCCAGGCGCTGGAATGGACCGACCCCGACTGGAGCGGCGCCAATCCGCTGCCGGCGGACTGGGCCGTCATCGCCACCTTCGTCGCCATCGGGGCGCAGGGCGGCGGCATCGGCGGCCGGCTCTTCGCCGCCACCCATACGGCGGCGCGGCAGGCCGGTGTGGCGGTGATCGACGCGACGATCCGCCGCGAGAACCGCGGCGGCCTCGCCTATTATGCGCGTATGGGCTTCGAGGATTACTGGTCGGACGAGCAGGTCATCGCCAAGAAGCGGGTGGTCTGAGCCCCCGCCAGTGGCGCGCAGGGCCCCTTGTCCCGCCGCGCGCCTTGCCTCCCCGCCGAAAGGCTTTAGGTCTAGAGCCGAACACCGACCCGGACTTCCACAGGGGCGGGGCCTCGACGGCCCCACGAGGACCATGGACGACCTTTCGATCAATCCCTGGCTGGCCCTGGGGCTCATTGTCTTCTGCCTGCTGCTCTCCGCCTTCTTCTCCAGCGCCGAGACCGCCATGTCCGCCGCGTCCAAGGCGCGGATGCTGGCGCTCGAAGGGGCGGGCGACAGGCGCGCTGGCATCGTCAGCCGCCTGCTCGACACCCGCGAGCGGCTCATCGGCGCCATGCTGGTGGGCAACAACATCGTCAATGTCGGCGTCTCCGCCTTCGCCACCAGCCTCTTCGTGGCGGTGCTGGGCGGCGAGGGCGTGATCTATGCCACCGCCGTCATGTCCGTGCTGCTCATCGTCTTCTCCGAGGTGCTGCCGAAGACCGTCGCCATCTCGCGCCCCGAATGGATGGCGCTGATCTATGCGCGCCCCGTGGCTCTCGTCGTCGCCCTGTTCGGGCCGATCCTGGTCGCGGTGGAGGCTCTCGTGCGCGGCGTGCTGCGCCTCTTCGGCATGCGCATCAACGAGAACCAGAACGTGCTGACCGGCGCCGAGGAACTGCGCGGAACGGTCGACCTGATGCACAAGGAAGGCTCGTTCGGGAAGCTCGACCGCGACATGGTCGGCGGCATCCTCGACCTGAAGGACCTGACCGTCGAGGACGTCATGGTCCACCGCACCAAGATGGTGACCATCGATGCCGGAGACGCTCCGGAAAAGGTGGTGCGCGACGTTCTGGCCGCGCCCTATACCCGCATCCCGCTGTGGCGCGGCTCGCCGGAGAACATCATCGGCGTGCTGCACGGCAAGGACCTCCTGCGGGCGCTGGCTGCCGCCGACGGCGATCTCGCCAAGATAGACCCCGCCGCCCTCGCCCTGCCGGCCTGGTTCGTGCCGGATTCCACCAGCCTGCAGGACCAGCTCAAGGCCTTCCTGCGCCGCAAGACGCATTTCGCCTTCGTGGTGGACGAGTATGGCGAGGTGCTGGGGCTCGTGACCCTCGAGGACATCATCGAGGAGATCGTCGGCGACATCAAGGACGAGCACGACGTGCAGGTGACCGGCGTGCGCCCGCAGCCGGACGGTTCGGTGAATGTCGACGGCTCGGTGCCGGTGCGCGACCTCAACCGCGCCATGGACTGGCGCCTGCCGGACGAGGAGGCGACCACCATTGCGGGCCTGGTCATCCACGAGGCGCGCTCCATCCCGGAGAGCGGCCAGACCTTCACCTTCCACGGATTCCGCTTCCAGGTGCTGCGGCGGCAGCGCAACCGCATCTCCGCCCTGAAGATCACGCCGCTCGACCGCATCACCTGAGCGGGCGGAAGGCCGAAAGGACAAGCCATGGCCGCAGAACCGGTCGCCGGGGCGACGGGGCCGCTCATCGCCCTCATCGCCCATGACAAGAAGAAGCCCGACATGCTGGCCTGGGCCCGCAGCCATCACGACCGGCTCGCCCGCCACCGGCTGGTGGCCACCGGCACGACCGGCTCGCTCCTCAAGGCCGACATGCCCGACCTCGACATCCGCCTGATGAAGAGCGGACCGCTGGGCGGCGACCAGCAGATCGGCGCCCTCATCGTCGAGGGCCATATCGACCTGCTGGTCTTCCTGGTCGACCCGCTGTCGCCCCACCCGCACGACGTGGACGTGAAGGCGCTGACGCGGCTCGCGGTGGTCTATGACGTGCCGATGGCCTGCAACCTCGCCACAGCCGACCGGCTGATCGCCGCCGTCTGAGACGGCGGCGCCTGCGCAACGGCCGACTCCGCCCACGGCCGGCCGGCGGCTAGCATCCCCGCGGCAGGACCGGCCGCAGGGGGGAGGATGGCATGGCGAAGGTGACCTACGAGAAGGATGGCCGGATCGGCCGCATCACCCTCAACCGGCCGGAGGTGATGAACGCCATCGACGACGAGGTGCCGCAGGAGCTCGCCGACTGCGTGGCCCGCGCCAATGCAGACCCCGGCGTCCACGTCATCGTCCTCTCCGGCAAGGGCGAAGCCTTCTGCGCCGGCTACGACCTGACCTATTACGCCGAAGGCAACGGCAACGGCCAGGCGACGCAGGACATGCCCTGGGACCCGATGAAGGACTACGCCTTCATGATGCGGAACACCGAGCTGTTCATGTCGCTCTGGCGCTCGTACCGGCCTGTCATCTGCAAGGTGCACGGCTTCGCGGTGGCCGGCGGCTCCGACATCGCCATGTGCTCCGACCTCATCGTCATGGCCGAGGAGGCCCGCATCGGCTACATGCCGGTGCGCGTCTGGGGCTGCCCGACGACGGCCATGTGGGTCTATCGACTGGGGCCGGAAAAGGCCAAGCGCATGCTCTTCACCGGCGACAAGATCGACGGCCGCGAGGCGGAGAGGCTCGGCCTCGTCTTGAAGGCGGTGCCGGCCGCCGATCTCGACGCCGAGGTGGAGGCGCTGGCCGGGCGCATGGCGACCGTGCCGGTCAACCAGCTGATGATGCAGAAGCTTGTGGTCAACCAGGCGATCGAGGCCATGGGCCTGAAGCAGACGCAGATGTTCGCCACCATCTTCGACGGCATCACCCGCCACTCGCCGGAGGGCATCAACTTCAAGACCCGCGCCGAGCAGGTCGGCTGGAAACAGGCGGTGCGCGAGCGCGACGCCGGCACCTTCGACTGGACGCTCAACCGGCCGATCAATCCGGGCGGGTGATGTCCGCGAGCCTCATCCCGGCGCATTCCAGCGATCCGGACGACCCCCTCGCCTGCGGGCCTCCGCCGCGCTAGCCTCCCGGCTTCGCCTGCCCTTCCGGAGATTTCCATGCCCGTCATCAACCGCGTTGCCGACCTTCACGACGAGATCACCGCCTGGCGCCGCGACTTCCACGAAAATCCGGAACTGCTCTACGACGTGCATCGCACAGCCGGGATCGTCGAACAGAAGCTGAGGGAGTTCGGCTGCGACGAGGTGGTCCCCGGCATCGGCCAGACCGGCGTCGTCGCCGTCATCAAGGGCCGCAAGAACGGGTCGGGCAAGGTGATCGGCCTGCGCGCCGACATGGACGCGCTCCCCATCGAGGAGGCGACCGACCTGCCCTACAAGTCCAAGGTGCCGGGCAAGATGCACGCCTGCGGCCATGACGGCCACACGGCCATGCTGCTGGGCGCGGCGAAGTATCTCGCCGAGACCCGCAATTTCGACGGCACCGCCATCATGATCTTCCAGCCGGCGGAAGAGGGCGGCGGTGGCGGCGACGCCATGGTGAAGGACGGGCTGATGACCCGCTGGGGCATCCAGGAGGTCTATGGCCTGCACAACATGCCGGGCATCCCGCTCGGCACCTTCGCGGTGCGCAAGGGCCCGGCCATGGCGGCCGCCGACCGGTTCATCATCGACATCGAGGGCAAGGGCGGCCACGGCGCCATGCCGCATCTGTGCGTCGATCCGGTCCAGGCGGGATTTGCCATCGGCCTCGCGATGCAGACCATCGTCTCGCGCAACGTCGATCCGATCGAGAGCGCGGTGGTCTCCATCACCTCGGTGAAGGCGGGCGAGGCCTTCAACGTCATCCCGCAGACCCTGCGCATGCTCGGCACGGTGCGCACCTTCAAGCCGGAGATCCAGGACCTCGTGGAGGCGCGGATGAAGGAGCTGGTGGAGAGCATGGCGAAGGGCATGGGCTGCGTCGGCCGGCTCGACTACCAGCGCGGCTATCCCGTCACCTTCAACCACGCCGACCAGACCGATTTCGCCGTGAAGGTGGCGAAGGCGGTCGCCGGCGAGGACAAGGTGGATGCCGACACGCCGCCGCTGATGGGCGCCGAGGACTTCTCCTACATGCTCAACGAGCGGCCGGGCTGCTACATCTTCCTCGGCAACGGCGACACCGCCGCCTGCCACCACCCGGCCTACAATTTCGACGACAACGCCATTCCGGCGGGGACGAGCTATCTCGCCAAGGTCGTCGAGACGGCCATGCCGGCGTGAGCGCGGACATGACCGCGAAACCCGTCGCGCTCGGCATCGTCGGCGCGGGCATCATGGGCGAGCGCCTTGCCGGCGCCGCCCTCGGCCATGCCGGCGATGTCGTTCGCCTCGCCGGCATCTGGGATCCCTCGGCCGAGGCCATGGCGCGCATCGCCGCGGCCTTTCCCGACCTGCCGCGCCTCGACAGCGCGGCGGCGGTGATCGCCGCCTGCGACTGCCTCTACATCGCCTCGCCGCCCTCATCGCATCTCGCCCATGCGCGGGCGGCGCTGGCGGCCGGCAAGGCCGTGTTCTGCGAGAAGCCGCTGGCTGTGGACGTGGCCGATGCCCGGGCCTTCGTCGCCGAGGCGGGGAACAGGGGCGCGGTGAACTTCCCCTTCGCCTCATCCTTCGGGGTGGCGGCGCTGAGGCGCTGGATCGGCGAGGGGGTGGTGGGGACGCCGCGACGCATCGCCATCGAGGTCGCCTTCGCCACCTGGCCGCGCTCCTGGCAGATGGATGCGGCGGGCTGGCTGGACGCGACGGCCCAGGGCGGCTTCACCCGGGAGGTGGTGTCGCATTTCCTCTTCCTGTCGCGCCGCCTCGGCGGGCCGCTGGCGGGGCTGAAGGCGACGGCGGAGTATCCGGAGGCGGGCAGGTCGGAGCGCCGCATCGCCGCGAGCCTCACCGCCGGCGCCCTGCCGGTGACGCTGGCGGGAAGCGTCGGCACGACCGAGAAGGACGACCACAACATCTGGATGATCGAGGGAGACGCGGGGGCCGTCCGGCTGCGCGACTGGTCGATCGCCGAGCGGCGGATGGCGGACGGCTCCTGGCAGCCGGACCCGGAAGCCCTGCCCAACGAGAAGATGCGGCCGCTGGTGCTGCGCCGGCAGCTCGAGGGCGTCGCGGCGCTGGTGCGCGGCGAACCGCACCACCTCGCGACGCTGGCCGAGGCGCTGGAGGTGCAGGAGGTGGTGGAGGCGATCCTCAAGTCTGCTGGCCAAGGCTGAATGCGGGCAGTAACTGGTGATTGATCCGGTAGATAAGCGCTTCAAAAAATGAAAATCGCCATCCTTGCCACGGCAACCATGATCACGGTCGGTTCCGGCGCGGCTTGCGCTCAATCCAACGGATCGCTTCGGGGGAAGATTGTTTCCTACGAGTGCGGTGACAATTGCTATCTGACGTTGGTCGACGAATTCGGGGCGCGGCATACCGGTCTTTGCGTTGCCGATATGTGCAGGCCATGGAACCGCGTCGCCGAAATGCCCCGGCGGCACATCGGAAGAACCGTCGTCGCCACAGTGGGGATGGGAAGGCAGCTTGACGGAGGCGGCAATGCAGTCGGCCGCATGTTGGCCTTCCGTACGTTGCGTTTTCAGGACTGAATGGGGAGCCTCGACGGGACGCACCGCCCTCAAAGCGATCAGCCGTTCCCATCCTCCAAAATCATCCGCGCGCCCTTTTCGGCGATCATCAGCGTCGGCGTGTTGGTGTTGCCGGAGGTGATCGTCGGCATGACCGAGGCGTCGGCCACCCGCAGCCCCTCCACCCCGATGACGCGCAGCCGCTCGTCCACCACCGCCAGCGGGTCGGAGGCAAGGCCCATCTTCGCCGTGCCGACGGGGTGGAAGATGGTCGTGCCGATGTCGCCGGCGGCCCTGGCCAGGCTCTCGGCGTCGTCGCCGATGACCGGGCCGGGGAGCACCTCCTCCGGCCGGTAGGGCGCCAGCGCCGGCTGGCCCATGAGCCGGCGGGTGACGCGCAGCGAATCCGCCGCCACCTGCCGGTCCTCGTCGGTGGAGAGATAGTTCGGGGCGATGACGGGCTTGTCGGCGGGATCGGCCGAGCGGATGTGGATGGAGCCGCGCGAGGTCGGCCTCAGGTTGCAGGGCGCCACCGTGACGGCGGGATAGCGGTGCAGCGGATCGCCGAACTTGTCGAGCGACAGGGGCTGGACGTGGAACTGGATGTTGGCCCGCTCCTGCGACGGGTCCGAGCGGGTGAAGATGCCGAGCTGGCTCGGCGCCATGGTCAGCGGCCCGGTGCGACGGAGGAGATATTCGAGCCCCATCAGGCCGCGCTTGACGAGGTTGTGGTAGGTCTCGTTCAGCGTCTTGATGCCGTGGACCTTGTAGATGGCGCGGATCTGCAGGTGGTCCTGCAGGTTGCCGCCCACCCCCGGCTTCTCCTTCACCACGGGAATGCCGTGGCGCTGCAGGACGTCGCCGTGGCCGATGCCGGAAAGTTCGAGAATCTGGGTCGAGCCGATGGAGCCGGCGGTGAGCACCACCTCGCCGCGGCAGCGCGCGACGACGCTTTCGTTGCCCTGGCGGAACTGCACGGCGGTGGCGCGGCCGCCCTCGACGACGACCTTCTCCACCATCACGCCGGAGAGCAGGTCGAGATTGTCGCGGTCGTCGATCACCGGCTTGATGAAGCCGCGGGCGGAAGACCAGCGCAGGCCCTTCTTCTGGTTGACGTGGAAATAGGCGGTGCCCTCGTTGTCGCCGGTGTTGAAGTCGTCGAGCGGGCGCACGCCCATCTGCACGGCGGCCTCGCGCACCCGGTCGAGCAGGTCCCAGCGCACCCGCGGCGCCTCGACGCGCCATTCGCCGCCGGTGCCGTGATGCTCGCTCTCGCCGAGGAAATGGTCCTCGAGCTTGCGGAAGACCGGCTTCACGTCGTCCCAGCCCCAGCCGGTCAGGCCGAGCTGGCGCCAGTGGTCGTAGTCGGCGCCCTGGCCGCGCATGGTGATCATGGCGTTGATGGCCGAGGAGCCGCCGATCACCTTGCCGCGCGGATAGATGAGCGAGCGGCCGTTGAGGCCGGGCTCGGCCTCGGTGCGGAACATCCAGTCGGCGCGCGGATTGCCGATGGCGAAGAGATAGCCGACGGGGATGTGGAACCAGATCCAGTCGTCCTTGCCGCCGGCCTCGAGCAGCAGGACGCGGTTCTTCGGGTTTGCCGACAGCCGGTTCGCCATGAGACAGCCGGCCGTGCCGGCGCCGCAGACGATATAGTCCCACTCACCCTCGAGACTGCGGGCCATGGCTCCCCTCCGGCACTGTCACGCGGGCTCGTTGGCGGCCCTTCCCGCGATCCATCGCGCGGGGCGGAGGCCAGGTCAATCGGGACGGAGGGGGGAGAGGACCGTCGTGCCGGTCCTTCGTCGCCCCCCGCCCCTGAGCCCTCCCTGCCGGACGCTCCAAACCTGCAACCCGCCCCCTCGCCCGTGCCCCATTCCCTGCCGCGGCGGAGCGCGCTAGCCTCCGGTACAAATCGTTTGAAAAACGGAAGGGGACACGTCCATGCACATCCTGATCATCGGCGCCGCCGGCATGGTCGGCCGCAAGCTGACCGAGAAGCTGATGAAGGACGGCCAGCTCGGCGGCAAGGCGATCACCGAATTCTCCCTCGTCGACGTGGTGGCGCCCGAGAAGCCCGCCGGCTTTGCCGGCAAGGTCACGAGCTGGGCCGTCGACATCTCCTTCCCCAACACCGCGGGGCCGATGATCGCCGGGCGGCCGGACGTCATCTTCCACCTCGCCGCCATCGTCTCCGGCGAGGCCGAAGTTGATTTCGACAAGGGCTACCGCATCAATCTCGACGGCACCCGGCAGATCTACGAGGCGATCCGCCAGGAGGGCGTGAAGGCGCCCTATCATCCGCGCGTCGTCTTCACCTCTTCCATCGCCGTCTACGGCGCGCCGTTCCACGAATTCATCGAGGACGAGTTCTTCCACACGCCGCTGACGAGCTACGGCACACAGAAGTCCATCGGCGAGCTCCTGCTCACCGACTATTCGCGCAAGGGCTTCTTCGACGGCGTCGGCATCCGCCTGCCGACCATCTGCGTGCGGCCCGGCAAGCCCAACAAGGCGGCCTCGGGCTTCTTCTCCAACATCATCCGCGAGCCGCTGGTGGGCCAGGAGGCGGTGCTGCCGGTGGGCGACGACGTGGTGCACACCCATGCGAGCCCGCGTTCGGCGGTGGGCTTCCTCATCCATGCCGCCACCATGGACACCGCCCAGCTCGGCTGGCGGCGCAACCTCTCCATGCCCGGTGTCGCGGCCTCGGTCGGCGAGCAGCTGGAAGCGCTGCGCAAGATCGGCGGCGAAAAGGCCCTGAAGCTGGTCAGGCGCGAGCCGGACGAGCTCATCATCCGCATCGTCTCGGGCTGGTCGCGCAAGTTCAACGCCAGGCGCGCCACGGAGCTCGGCTTCAGGGCGGAGACGAGCTTCGAGGAGATCGTCCGCGCC
The DNA here is from genome assembly GCA_023416965.1 of Pseudomonadota bacterium. Taxonomy (GTDB): domain Bacteria; phylum Pseudomonadota; class Alphaproteobacteria; order Rhizobiales; family Phreatobacteraceae; genus Phreatobacter. The sequence continues at coordinate 20,890 of JAEZGJ010000095.1, forward strand.
CATGTCGAGGACGAACTCGGCGGCAAGGTGGCCTGACGGAGCGCGCGGCCTCAGGGATCGACCAGCCGACTGCCGCGCAGGTCGCCCGAAGCCTCCAGGATCGGCACCGCGACGCTCGTCAGGTGCGAGACGATCCGCTTGAGGTCGCGCAGCACGTCGAGATGGAGGGTGCTGGTGGCGAGGGTCGCCGGCGCGCCCTCCCGCAGCCGCTGCAGATGGGCGCGGATCGCCTCCGCCTCGGCGTCGCGGAACCGGTCCTTCTCGGCGACGAGACGGCGGGCGAGCGCCAGGTCGCGGCTCTGGAACACGGTCAGCGACAGGCGGAGCTGGGCGAGCGCCCGCTCGTGCAGGGCGACGATCTCCGACCAGCCCTCGTCGGAGAAGGCGAAGCCGCCCTTCGCCTTCTTCGCCGCGAGGGCCATGAGGCCGCGGTCGATGATGTCGCCGACATGTTCGAGATTGGTGGTGAACATGATGAGGTCGACGCAGCGGCGGGCCTCCTCGTCGGCCATGGGCCGCCGGCTCAGCCGGGTCAGGTATAGCTTGATCTCCTCCTGCAGCCGGTCGACCTCGTCGTCGAGGGCGCGGATCTCGGTGCGGCGGCGCCCGTCGGCATCGGCGAAGGCGCCGATGCTCTCGCGCAGCATGACCTCCACCGCATCGGCGAGGCGCAGCGTCTCGCGCGCCGCATTGGCGAGGGCGACGGAGGGTTCGGAGAGGAGCGCGGCGTCGAGATGGTGCGGCCGCTCCGGAACGAGGGGCGCGGGAGCCTCGGGGACGAGGCGCGCGGCGAGGCGGGCGACGAGGCCGACCAGAGGCAGGGCGACAAGGGCCTGGACGAGGTTGAAGCCGGTATGGAGGTTGGCGAGCAGGCGGGCCCCGTCGCCGGACACCGCCTCCAGTGCCGGCATGAGCGCCGGCAGGGCGAAAGCGGCGGCGGCGCCGGCGACCACGCGGCAGAGGAGGTTGCCGGCCATGACCTGGCGCACCGCCGTTCCCGACCGCCAGGTGAGGCCGAGGGGGATGAGGCCGGCGCCGATATTGGCGGCGATGACCAGAAGCGCCGCGGCCTGGGGCGGCACCACGCCGGCCCCGGCGAGGGAGATGACGAAAAGCACGGTGGCGACGCTCGAATGGAGCAGCCAGGTGAGCGCCGCGCCGAGGAGCAGGGTGAGGATGGGGTCGAGGCTGAGGGCGGCGAGGACCTGAGCCATGAGCCAGCTCTCGCGCAGCGGCTCGGAGGCCTTGCCGATCATGCCGAGGGCGATGACCATCAGCGCGAGGCCGATGGCGATGCGGCCGAGCTGTTTCGGCATGGCGCCGCGGCTCAGCGTGAACAGGCCGACGCCGAGGATCAGCAGCAGCGGCAGAGCGAGCGGCTGGGAGACCGAGAGGGCCTGGACGATCAGCGTCGAGCCTATGTCGGCGCCGAGCATGAAGGCGATGCCGGCGGTGACGGCGACCGTGTTGCGCTGGACGAAGCCGGCGACGAGCGCCGCCGCCGCGGTGGAGGATTGCAGGGCGGTGGCCACCATCAGGCCGCAGGCGAGGCTGCGCGGCGCCGTGGTGGTCGTCCGCCGCACGACGGCCTGGAGGCGCTGGCCGAAGGCCCGTTCCACTCCCGTCCTCACCATCCGCACGGCCCAGAGCAGCAGGGCAACGGCGGCGACGAGGTGAACGAGGAGGATGCTGCCTGTCATGGTCGGGGGAAAAGCTCCGGAGCGGGGGGACCGGCGTCGATCACACGCCCCTTCGGAAACCCCGTCAACCGCGGCGGGGTCCTTTTCCTGGGCCGGTGCGGCCGTGGCGCCATCCGGTCAGCCATGCGCTTCCCTTGCCGGCCGGGCCGTCGCACTCTCCCGGCTGTTCCGCTTCGCCTTTCCGTGACATCGCCTCCATGCTCATCGCCCACCTGACCGATACCCACATCGTCCGCCCCGGCACGCTCTTCGCCGGCCGTTTCGACACGCTCGCCGCCCTCGACCGCGCCGTGCCGCGGCTCGCCGCGCTGAAGCCGCGGCCCGACCTCCTGGTGGTCTCCGGCGACCTCGCCGAGGAGGGCACGCCGGAGGTCTATGCCATCCTCGCCGGGCGGCTGGCGCGCATCGGCCTGCCCATGCTGGCGGTGCCGGGCAATCACGACGTGCGCGAGGCCATGGCCGCCGCCCTGCCGGAGGCGACGGGAACCATCGCCGGCGGCTTCCTGTGCACCATGCGGGAATGCGGCGAGGGCGTGGTGATCGGCCTCGACACGCTCGCTCCCGACGGCGCCTCCCACGGCGAACTCTGCCCGGCCCGCCTCGCCTGGCTGGAGGCGAGGCTGAAGGAGACCGAGGGACGGGAGCGGCTGATCGTCATGCACCATCCGCCCTTCGCGACGGGACTCGTCGCCATGGACGGCATCGGCCTCAGGCGCGGCACGGCCGAGTTCGCCGCCCTGCTGGCCGCCCATCCGGGCACGCAGGCGATCCTCTGCGGCCATGTCCACCGCGCCATCCAGGCGAGCTTCGCCGGCGTGCCGATCCGCCTCGCGCCGTCCGCCTCCCACGCCATGGACTTCGATCTCGATCCCGCCGCGCCCTACCGATTCAAGCGCGAGCCGGCACAATTCATGCTGCACCTCTGGCGGAGAGGCGAAGGCGTCGTCAGCCACACGCTCTTCGTCGAGGAGCACCCCGACCTGTGAGCCGCATCGCCGCCGCGCCCGCGAGGATCGCGTCATGACCTTCCGCCAGACCGTCGGCCGGCACAGCCACGTCTTCCGCGACCTGCGCGACCTCATGGCCAAGGCGACGCCGCTGCGCTCCGGCGACCAGCTCGCCGGTATCGCCGCGACCTCGGCCGAGGAGATGGTGGCGGCGCGCATGGCGCTGGCCGACCAGCCGCTGAAGCTCTTCCTCGGCGAGCCCCTCGTCCCCTACGAGACCGACGAGGTGACGCGGCTCATCCTCGACGGGCACGACGCCGCGGCCTTCGCAGCCGTCGCGCACCTCACCGTCGGCGGCTTTCGCGACTGGCTGCTCTCCGACGAGGCCACGACCGGTCGCCTCGCCGCGCTGGCGCCGGGCATCACGCCGGAAATGGCGGCGGCGGTGTCGAAGATCATGCGCAACCAGGACCTCATCGCCGTGGCGCGCAAGTGCCGGGTGGTGACGCGGTTCCGCAACACGATCGGCCTGCCCGGCACCATGGCGGTGCGCCTGCAGCCGAACCATCCGACCGACGATGCCCGCGGCATCGCCGCCTCCATCGCCGACGGCCTGCTCTACGGCACGGGCGATGCCACCATCGGCATCAACCCGGCCTCCGACAGCCTCGCGGCGCTCTCCGACCTCCTGAAGCTGCTGGACGAGCTGATCGCCCGCTTCGACATCCCCACCCAGGGCTGCGTGCTGACCCACGTCACCTCGTCCATCCAGCTCATCGAGCGCGGCGCGCCGGTCGATCTCGTCTTCCAGTCGGTGGCGGGGACTGAGGCCGCCAACCGCTCCTTCGGCATCCACCTCGCGGTGCTGAAGGAGGGGCTCGAGGCCGGCCGCTCGCTGAAGCGCGGCACGGTGGGCGACAACGTCATGTATTTCGAGACGGGCCAGGGCTCGGCCCTGTCGGCGGACGCCCATCACGGCGTCGACCAGCAGACGCTGGAGGCGCGGGCCTATGCGGTGGCGCGGGCCTACGAGCCGCTGCTGGTCAACACGGTCGTCGGCTTCATCGGCCCGGAATATCTCTACGACGGCAAGCAGATCATCCGCGCCGGCCTGGAGGACCATTTCTGCGGCAAGCTGATGGGCCTGCCGCTCGGCTGCGACGTCTGCTACACCAACCATGCCGAGGCCGACCAGGACGACATGGATACGCTGCTGACGCTGCTGGGGGCGGCCGGCGTCACCTACATCATGGGCGTGCCCGGGGCCGACGACGTGATGCTCAACTACCAGTCCACCTCGTTCCACGACCAGCTCTACATCCGCGACGTGCTCGGCCTGAAGCGGGCGCCGGAATTCGAGGACTGGCTGCGCCGCCAGGGCATTACCGGGCCGGACGGGCGGCTGACGCCGCGGGCGGAGAGCGTGCCGCTGCTCGCCGCGATGACGGGGCTTTCCCCGTGAGCCGGGCGATCTGGCAGGAACTCGCCGCCCTCACCCCGGCGCGCATCGGCCTCGGCCGCACCGGCCCGGCCCAGACGACGAAGGAAACCCTGCGCTTCGCCCTCGCCCATGCCACGGCCCGCGACGCCGTCCACCGCCCCTTCGAGGCGGAGCGGGTGGCGGGCGAGATCGCCGCGCTGGGGCCGGCCACGGTGCTCGTGGAGAGCGCCGCCGACACCCGGCAAACCTATCTGCTCAGGCCCGATCTCGGCCGGCGCCTCGGCGACGCGAGCCGCGCCCGGCGCGCGAGCCGGGCCGGCGACCCCGTCGACCTCGCCTTGATCGTGGCCGACGGCCTGTCCTCCAGCGCCGTCCATGCC
>JAEZGJ010000137.1 GCA_023416965.1 Pseudomonadota bacterium
GCCGTCGGGCCTGGCTCAGCCGGGAAGAACACCGCGCGACGCGCAAGCCCCCGCCCCGCGCCGCGGGGAGGGGTCAGGGTGGGGCCTTCCATGGCAACTCACTCCCTGGGAGGCCCTTGTCCTGAACCGCCGGGCCTGGCTCGACCCGGCAGAACATGGCGCGACGCCGAAGTCCCTCCCCGCGACCGCGGGCAGGTGCGGGTGGGGCATTCCGTGGGTACTCAATCCCTCGGAGGGATCTCAGGCAGTCCACGACGTTCCAGCAGGACGTTAGCAACCAGAAGGATGCGGTGTCCGACATCGAAGGGATTTGCGACCACCTCGCTGTTGCAGAACCGCAGAACCGTGATCCCATGGTCCGCAAGATACCGGTCACGGCGGCGATCGGACGCTACGGCCTCCGGCGTGAAGTGGCCATCGCCGTCGATCTCGACCACCAGCCCCACCGACAGCCAGGCGAAGTCGACGAAATACGGACCGACCGGCGCCTGCCGGCGGAAATGGCAGCCCTGCCGGTTCAACTCGCGCAGGACCTGCCACAGCCGCCGTTCGGGACTGGGCGATTCCCGCCGCAGCTTCCGGGCCCGCTCGGTGACGGCTGGGGATTGGCGCATGGCTCAGCATGGAGCGGCTGAGGACGATGGCCAGATCGGAAGGCACCGGATGAAGGCTTACGGTGCCCTGTGCGCGTGAATGGCCCCACCCGCACCCTCCCCTCTGACGAGGGGAGGGAGACTATGATGTCCCGCCATTCTCTCGAAACGTAGGGCCTGGCTCAACCGGCCAGAGCACAGCGCGACGCCGAAGTCCCCTCCCCGCGCAGCGGGGAGGGTCAAAGTGGGGCCTTCCATGGCAACTCACTCCCTGGGAGGCCTTTTTCCCGAACAGCCGGGCCTGGCTCGGCCGAAATGACGTGGCGCGACGCGGAAGTCCCCTCCCCGCGCAGTGGGGAGGGTCAGGGTGGGCCCCTTGTTCCCCGACCTCGCGGGCGTTTGTGCCGCGCGGCCGGGCCCCCGCCCTACCCCCGGTCGCGCATGATCCGCGCCTGGTCGCGCTGCCAGTCGCGCTTCTTCTCTGTCTCGCGCTTGTCGTGCAGCTTCTTGCCTCGGGCGAGCGCCAGCTGGAGCTTCGCCCGGCCCTGCTCGTTGAAATAGAGCTTGAGCGGCACCACGGTGAGGCCGTCGCGCTGCACCGCCCCTGTCAGCTTGGCGATCTCGCGCTTGTGCAGCAGCAGGCGGCGCGGCCGCTTCGGCTCGTGGTTGAAGCGGTTGGCCTGCAGATATTCGGGAATGTTGCAGTTGAAGAGGAAGAACTCCTCACCCGACGGGCCGGCATAGCTCTCCCCGATGGTCGCCTTGGCGGCGCGCAGCGACTTCACTTCGGTGCCGGTCAGCTGGAGCCCGGCCTCGAACGTGTCGAGGATCTCGTAGTCGAAGCGTCCGCGCCGGTTCTCGGCGATGACCTTGATCTTGGGGTCCGGCTTGGCCGCCATGGCGCGTGCTCTCGAGCCCCCGTCAGTTCATCAGGCCGGCATGGACCAGCGCCGTCTTCAGCGTCGCGCGGGTCGCCTCGGAGGCCGCCACCATGGGCAGGCGCACCTCGTCCGACATGCGGCCGAGCATCGCCAGCGCCGCCTTGGACGGGGCCGGGTTCGGCTCGACGAAGAGCGCCTGGTGCAGCGGGAAGAGCTTGTCCTGGATCTCCAGCGCCTTGGCGTAATTGCCGGCGAGGCAGGCGTTCTGGAACTCGGCGCAGAGGCGCGGGGCGACGTTGGCGGTCACCGAGATGCAGCCGTGGCCGCCATGGGCCATGTGGGCGAGCGCCGTGCCGTCCTCGCCCGAGAGCTGGATGAAGTCCTTGCCGCAGGCCTCGCGCTGGGCCGAGACGCGGTCGAGCCGCATGGTCGCGTCCTTGACGCCGACAATGTTCGGGATTTCGGCGAGGCGCGCCATGGTCTCCACGCTCATGTCGATCACCGAGCGCGGCGGGATATTGTAGATGAAGATCGGCAGGGAGGTCGCTTCCGCGATCGCCTTGAAGTGCCGGTAGAGGCCTTCCTGGCTCGGCTTGTTGTAATAGGGCGTGACGTGCAGCAGGCCCTGGGCCCCCGCCTTCTCGGCGTGGCGCGAGAAGTCGATGGCTTCCGCCGTGTTGTTGGAGCCGGCGCCCGCCATGACCGGCACGCGGCCGCGCGCCTCCTCGATGGCCCATTCCACCACGCGCTTGTGCTCGTCGTGGGTCAGCGTCGGGCTCTCGCCGGTGGTGCCGACCGGCACGATGCCGTGCGACCCCTCCTCGATCACCCAGTTCACATGGGCGCGAAACGCCTTCTCGTCCACCTTGCCGTCCTTGAACGGGGTGACGAGGGCCGGCAGCGATCCCTTGAACAGGTTGGACATGGAGCGATCTCCAGAGGCGGACGGAACAGGCGGCGGCGATGCGCCTCGAAAGGGGCGGTCACAAAGCCTTGAGACGGCGGCAACGTCAAGGGCGGAGGGCGAATGCTGTGGCGGGCGGGCCGCCCTTGGTGATAGGCGGGGGCGAACAGGATGGGCGACCATGACCATTTCGAGCGAGACCGAGCTTGCCGCGCTTAAGGAGATCGGCCGCATCGTGGCCGAGACCCTGGCGGCCATGGGCAAGGCCCTGGAGCCCGGCATCACCACGGCCGAACTCGACGGCATCGGGCGCGCCGCCCGGGAGGCGGCGGGCGCCCGTTCCGCTCCCGAAATGCTCTACGAATTCCCCGGCGCCACCTGCATCAGCGTCAACGAGGAGATCGCCCACGGCATTCCCGGCGACCGCGTCATCCGGGCGGGCGACCTCGTCAACATCGACGTCTCCGCCGAGAAGGACGGCTATTTCTCCGACACCGGCGCCTCCTTCGCCGTGCCGCCGGTGACGCGGCAGGTCGAGCGCCTGTGCCGGGACGGCCGCAAGGCCCTGTGGGCCGGGCTCGGGGCGGTGGGGGCCGGAAGACCCTTCGCCGGGATCGGCCAGGCCGTCGGCGATTTCGCCCGGCGGCGCGGCTACACGCTGGTGCGCAACCTCGCCAGCCACGGCGTCGGCGCCTCGCTGCACGAAGAGCCGACCGAGCTCGCCACCTGGCCGGATGCTTCCGAGCGCCGCGTCATGGGCAACGGCATGGTCTTCACCGTGGAACCCTTCCTCTCCCTCGGCGCCGAAATGGCCGAGGACGGCGACGACCCCTGGACGCTCTACGCCCTGCCCCGCGCCCTCACCGTGCAGTACGAGCACACGGTGGTCGCCACCCCGAGCGGGCCGATGGTGCTGACGCTGGCCGGGCGGTAGGGGCGAACACGGCGCGACAGACGGATTGATGGGAATATCATCCTAGATACCATACAGCGTGACGCTGGTGCAAGCCCCGTACGGGCTGCGGCGCGGCGCCGCATCCTTAACGGCTGCTTTACCACGCCGGGCGGTTCACCCCTGCCCCGGAAAGGAAGCGTCAAGGAAAACGGCCTGATAACCACCTCTTCGAGGCCACATTCCCGTTCGAATGAGGCCGTTCCGCGTTGCGTATCAGGACGGACCCTCACCCATGCCCGTTTGCCTGGCCCCCACCGCCCCCCGCATCCGTCTGACCCTCTGGGCCGGCGTCGCCCTGACCACCCTGATCCTCGCCGGCTGTGCCCGCGGCGAGGTGTCCGGCAGCGACGCGGCCGGCCAGGCCGGCGGGGGCGAGATGATGACGGCCCAGCTCACGAGCTATGCGGCGGCCGATCCGGAGACCACGGCGTCGATCTCGCGGGAGCAGCAGGTCTGGCGGCCCTCTGGGGGCGCTGCGAGCGAGGCCGACGTTCAGGCCCTCGGCCGGGTGGCGGCCGCGGCGCGGCGCGGCTCGGCCGAGCAGGCGACCGCCGCCCGCGACCAGATCCGCGATCCCGTCGCCAAGGTGCTGGCGGAATGGATGATCCTGCGCGCCATCGACAATGTCGGCTTCGAGCGGCAGGCGGCCTTCCTGCGCGCCCATCCGGCCTTTCCGGCGAGCCAGCGCATCCGGCTGCGCGCCGAGGGCTCGCTGCTCGACGACAATGCCGGCCCGGACGCGGTGCGCGCCTTCTTCCAGGGCAACCCGCCGCGCTCGTCCAAGGGGCGCATCGCCTACGCCATCGCGCTGAAGCGCGGCGGCGACGGCGCCCGCGCCCTGAGGCTTGCAAAGGAAGTCTGGCACGAGTCGGACCTCTCCTCGGATTCGGAGGAGCGGCTGCTCGCCGTCTTCGGCTCCTCGCTCACCGCGACCGACCACAAGATGCGGCTCGACCGCATGCTGCACGAGAACGAGCCGGCGACCGCCCTGCGAGCCGCCCAGCGACTCGGCGGCGGCCAGGTGGCGCTGGCGCGGGCCTTCCTCGCCGTCGGGGGCCAGAAGCCGAACGGCGGCGCCCTGCTCGCCCAGGTGCCGGCCTCGCTGCATCGCGACCCCGCCTATCTCTTCGCCCGGGCCCAGTGGCTGCGACGCGAGGACCGGGCGGCGGAAGCCGCGGCCATCCTCGTCTCCGCGCCGCGCGATCCGGCCGTGCTCGGCAAGGCGGAGGACTGGTGGGTGGAGCGTCGCGCCATGGTGCGCAAGCTGCTCGACGCCGGCCAGGCGCGCACCGCCTATCAGGTCGCCGCCACCCATGCGGTGCGTTCGGGAGGCCACCGGGTCGATGCCGAGGCCCATGCCGGCTGGCTGGCGCTGCGCCATCTCAACGACCCCGCCACCGCCATCCGCCATTTCGAGGCGGCGCGGCAGGCGGCGACGACGCCCATGTCGCAGTCGCGCGCGTCCTACTGGCTCGGGCGGGCGCACGAGGCGGCCGGGCACCAGGGCCCCGCGCGCGCGCATTACGAGGCGGCGGCGCGCCACGCGACGCACT
>JAEZGJ010000160.1 GCA_023416965.1 Pseudomonadota bacterium
CGCCTCGCGCGACCGCCGCGCCGCGCGGTCGGGCTTGGCTCACCCCTCGGGAGCGAAGCGCGCGGCGGAAGTCTCCCTCTCCCCGCGTCAGCGCGGGGAGGGTGAGGGTGGGGCCCTTCCAAGGACGCCTCCGGCCTTGCTTTCCGTCATGGCCGGGCTTGTCCCGGCCATCCACGTCTTGAACACCGACTCCTTCAAGAGAATTCGCGGATGCCCGGGACAAGCCCGGGCATGACGCGGCGGACGGTGCAGAAGGCACGCCCCCTGACTTCGGACAAACCCGCCCGGTCGCTTCAGCCGTCGAATTCCTTGTCGTATCCGACGAGAAGGTCACGGCCGCCCTTGGGCATCGGGAAGCCATAGCCTGCACCCTGCCCCGGCCATGACAGCCGGCCCTCGCGATGGTGGTCACTGGCATAGAGATCGAGGGCGATCTTCTGCATCGCCAGATGCAGCGCCTGGTGCGCATCAACACCCCACGCGGCGCTCTGCCGCGGCTCGCCGGGCCAACCGATCTCGTAGCCGCACCGCCAGGCGCCTCCATCCTCGGCCGGGACGAAGAGGCTGACGGGCACCGGCACGTCGCCCGTGTGGGTCCTCAGCGTCAGAACGCGCGTTCCGATGAGCATGGCAGCCTCCGGCGGACCAGGCGAGGAAGCCTAGCCCACCCGCCGGAGACGATCAGTCCGGCCGATGCCGGATCACCCCGCCGCCACCTTCAGCAGCTTGATGGCGTCGTAGTCCGCTACGCCGCCGCCGACGCGCTTCGTCGTGTAGAACAGCACGTAGGGCTTGGCCGAATAGGGGTCGCGCAGGATGCGCAGGCCGAGCCGGTCCACGACGAGATAGCCGCGGCGGAAGTCGCCGAAGGCGATGGGCGTGGTGCCGGCGCCGATGTCCGGCATGTCCTCGGCCTCGGTGACGGGGAAGGTGAAGAGCCCGGCCGCCCCGCCCGCCTGGGCCGGCGGCGACCAGACATAGGCGCCCGAACCGTCCTTCATCTTGCGCACCACGGCCTGGGTCTTGCGGTTCATGACGAAGCGGCCGTTCTGCCGGAAGCCGGCCTTCAGCGCGTAGATCAGGTCGAAGAGCACGTCGGCCGGATCGTCCTCGGGGAAGGCGCTCGCCTCGCCGGTGACGGTGAAGCCGATCTTGCCCCATTCCCAGGCGGCGTTGGCGACGAGGGTCTGGCTGAGGAAGCCGGTCGGCTTGTTGACGCCGTTGCCGGAGACGAAGGCGGCACCCTCCTGCTCGGCAAAGACGGTCTCGACCTCGCCGGCGATCCAGCTCTCGAGGTCCACCGCCGCGTCGTCGATGAGGGTCTGGGTCGCCGCCGGCATGGCGTAGAGCTCCATGGCCGGGAAGACCTGCTCGGCGAGCACCGGGCTGTCGGTCTGGGCGCGGGCCGCCGCCTCGCCGACCCAGCCGGTGGCCGGGCCGGTGCGGGCGAAGGGACGCTTGAAGGTGGCCCCGGAGACCTGGCGGACACCGGCAATGGCGCGGATCGGCGAGAGCGCCGCAAGGCGCTGCGTCACCGTCGTCTCGATTTCCGGCGGGGCGAGATAGCCGCCGTCCGGGCCGGAGCCGACCGACATGGCGCGGGTTTCGAGGCTGCGCAGGCCGGAGGTCTCGCCGCAGCGGATATAGGCCTCGAAGGCGGCCTTGTGCTCGCTGGCGCCGGCCCTGACGTCACGGCGCTCGGGGGCGAGGCCCGGCCGGCGCGCCTCCAGCGCCAGGCGGTCGAGGCGCGCGAGCCGCTCGTCGAGCGCCCGGTCGATCCGGGCGAGCTTCTCCTCGGTGAAGACGTCGGCGGCGCGCCGCTCGATCTCGGCGAGGCGGGCATCGTTCGCCTCCTTGAAGGCCTCGAAGATGCGCATGACCTCGTGATGGGTCACCTGCGCCTCGTGAGGCAGGATGGTCTTGGTCTCGGGGGAGGCGTCGCTGTGGATCTCGGGCATGGGGTCCTCGCGGTTTGAGGGGGTGGAAACGCAAAAAGCCCCCGCGATGGCGGGGCTGGCAGGCGGCCGGCGAAAGGGATCAGGCGGCTATCCGCGTCACCCGCGCCCCGGCGAGCGCCGGGAAGGTGACGAGCGAGACCTCCCAGAGATCGACCTCCAGGAGCCGGCGGGGTCCGTCGCGGCGGCGGCGCTCGGCGCGCACCGCCTTGAAGCCGATGGTGAGCCCGTCGACGGCGCCGGCAGCGAGAAGGTCGCGCGCCTCGCGGCCACGGGCAGTCAGCGTCACCACCCGGCCGGTGACGCGCAGGCCGACCGGGTCCTCGGCGAGCGACAGCCATGTGCCGATGGGCTCGGCCGGATCGTGCTGCCACAGCATGCGGATGCCGGCCGTGCCGCGGCGCAGGAGCGAGGCGGAAAAGGCGCCGCGCTCGACCACGTCATTCTGGGCGTCGGGAATGCCGAAGAGCGAGGCATAGCCGGTGAAGATGCCGGTGGCGGGGTCGAGCCGCGCCGGGGGATAGGCAGCGGCGGGGCTCATGACGGGCTCCGCGGCGAACGGGCGAAGGGGGTCGCCATCAGGTCGAGGGCGCTGATACGCCCGCCGCCCGCCGGCTTCGGCGGCGCCTCCAGCGCCTCCAGCGTGGCGACGAAGCGCCGGATCGGGTCGGCGGCGGGCGTGGGCCGGCGTTCTGGCCGGAGCCGGTCGATGAGGGTCTGGATCATGGGCGATGTCCCGCGGAATGCCCTCCCGCGGGAGGGCGGCTATTGCTCCAGAAGCAGCGTGTTCCTGGCGAATTCGAATCGGCGCAGCCGCGACAGGTAGCTCATGCCGAGGAGGTTCACCGCCAGCGCCCCCGGCGGCAGCACCACGGCGTCGACGGAGGCGACGGCGAGGCCCTCCACCTCGAGGCGCGGAATGGTGACGCGCTTGCCCATGACGCGGCCGTTGGCCGTCTGCATGGGCGCGTCCATGGTCATGCCCGGCCGGACGAGGCCGAGATCAAGGCCGGTCGCCCAGGTCAGCGCGACGATGGTGGCGCCGGTGTCGACCATCACGTCGAAGCCGCGGCCGTCGGAACGGGCGTGCGCCCGCACATGGCCGTCGCGGTCGGCATAGAGGCGCCTGGACGGATAGCCGCCGTTGCCGCCGGCCGGAAGGGCGGCAGGCGTGGCGGTGGCGACCTGCTGGGGTCGGTGGCCGGCAAGGCCCAGCAGGGCCTCGAAGGCGTCGGGCCGCAGCACGGCGAGGCCGGCGACCGGCAGCATGAAGAGCAGGAAGGCCTTGGGCAGCATGACGCGGCTCCGATACGGGCCGCAAGGCTAGCGGGAGCCGCTTGGCCGCTGGTTAAGCGGCCCGGACAGGTCTCTGCGAGGGTTAAGGGGCGGCTACCGGAATCCGTCGCATTCACGGCTGCCGGTCGCCGCGGCGCCGGTCGGCCCGCTCGTTGAAACGGGTGAGCTCGCGCACGAAGGCGTCGAAGCGGCGGTTCGCGGCGGCGAGCTCCCTGAGCGTCCAGACGAGCAGGCCGGTGGTCACCGCCGCCCACATGAACAGCGCCAGGGCGGCAATGTCGGCGCGCTCGATGAAGGCGCGGACGATGGGTTCGGCACCCTGGGGGAGCATGGCGGTCCTTTCGGGGGCTGGTCTTTGCGGAACAGGGCTGGCCATGCCCCACCCTTTCCCTCACACCGCCGGCTTCTCCCGCGCATAGCCGAGCGCCTCGCGCTTCTCGCCGTCCGACAGGAAGGCCGCCTGGCCGATCCGCCGCCACAGGCTCTCGCGCTCGGCATGGAGGGCGCCGATGGCGTCCTCGTCGGGAGTGGCGTGGAGCGTTCCCTCCGGCACCAGCCACCCCACCAGCGCGCCGGCGATGCGGCGCGCCAGCGGCAGGGCCGTGTCGCGATGGAAGGCGCGGTTCGCCTCCTGGTAGTTCGCATAGGTCGCGTCGCCCGGAATGCCGAGCACGAGGGGCGGCACGCCGAAGGCGAGCGCGATCTCGCGGGCGGCGCCGTGCTTGGCCTCCATGAAGTCCATGTCCTTCGGCGACAGCGACAGCGCCTTCCAGTCGAGCCCGCCTTCGAGGAGCAGGGGACGGCCGGCGTTGCGGCTGCCGGAAAAGCTCTCGGCGAGCTCGGCCTTCAGCCGCTCGTACTGGTCCTCGGAGAGGGTGCCGTCCCCGCCGGAATAGACGAGGGCCCCGGAGGGCCGCGCGGCATTGTCGAGCAGCGCCTTGGTCCAGGCCGTCGCGGCATTGTGGATGTCGACCGCGCTCGCCGCCGCCTGCAGCGGAGCGAGGCCAAAATGGTCGTCGAAGGGATGCGGCAGGGAGAGATGGAGGATGGGCGGCACCGCCCCCTCCTGCACGAAGCGGAGCGAGCGCCCGTCGAGTTCGTAGTCATAAGCCGCGGGCCGCCCGTCGGCGGCGGGCACGAGGCGCATGCGGTCGGGCCTGAGCGCGTGCAGCTCGCGCACCCGGCCCTCGACGCTCACCGCCTCGACATAGGCGTTGCCGGTGAGGAGGAGATGGGTCGCCAGCATCTCGGCAAGCGCCACGCGGTCCTGGGTCTCGTTCGGCCGCTCGATGAGCAGCGCCGCCGGATGGGCCGAGGCATCCGACCCGCCCTTCGTGAACTGGAAGGGGATTTCGGCGCTCGCCCGGGCGACACGGGCGACGGCGCGGGCGGCAACGGGGTTCTTCGCCAGCGCTTCGGCATGGAAGCGCTTCGGCTCAGGGGACGACCAGGCGGGCCGGCCAAGCGGCGACAGCGCGACGAGGGCGGCCGTGCGCGACCGTTTCGCCTCGGGGGCGCCGAGGAGACGGGAGAGGAAGGACATGGGGAGCTCCGCGAGGGGCGGGGTGCGGGTTTCAGTCCAGGCCGATGATGACCTCGTCGGGCCATTCGGGATGGCTCAGCCAGATCGAGATGCGGGTCAGGTCTCTGGCCGACGGCATGGTGACAACCACCTCATCCAGGACGTCCCTGACCAGAACGCGACCACCGGGGGTCCGGAGCATCGAGGTGAAGTCCGGCGGACGGCCCGGATCAACATCGGTGTGGTCACCGAGGAGCACGTCGGTCGGGCCATCCTGTTCGGGATAGGCCTTGACGATGACGCAGTCCGGCGTGGCCCAGGCCGGCGCGGTCGGCGGATCGACCGCCGGAATATTGGGGGTCGGGCGGTCCTCGATGAAAAGGATCGAGTTGATGGGGCTCGTGGAGACGCTTTGCTTCATTCCGGGTCCCTCGATCTCATGCTGCTGACGTAGCCGCCCTGCATCCTGCTGCACGACAAGCATTGCGGATAAAGACGCCAAGTGCCATCCGAGCGTCGGTACCAGCCGACCGGATTTTGGTGATCAAGCACATAGTGGCCAGCTCGTCGTTCCAGGGCTGAGGCTGCCACATGTATGACAACCATAAGTATATCCTATCCGATCTCCCTCGATACGTTCCCCGACCCTGAAGTTCCGCTCGGGCCCTCTCGCGGGCAGCCACTCGACGGCAAACGGCCCTGGGCCGATACCCTTACGCTGCAGTTCCGCAATCCTCGCCTCAGCTGCCGCTACTACTTCCTGCAGGTGAATGAGCCGCCCCTCGACGGTGGACGTGACGCTTGCTGGGCCCCGCCAAATGGGATCGACTTCTTTCACGCGAGCCCGCGCCGCCCTCACAGCGGCTTGGGCCACGGCCATAGCGGCCTGTTGTGCCGGCGTGGCCTGAGACAACGGCGTGCCGCGGCGGGCCGTCATCTCGCGCGGTGACGTGCCGTCGCCGCTGGTCCACTGGCCGCCGTCCGGGCTCCCGGCCGGCACACGCGGCTGGTTCGGGTCGTAGCGACGGTGCAGGCGCAGCGCCGTCTTGAGGACGAGGATGTCCCAACGAAGATCCGCGATGGCGCGCCACAGGCGCACAGGGGCGATCGCGCTGCGGGGGTCCCCGCGGCACGCCCAGAAGGCTGCGGTGTCATGAGGCCTCCGAAGCGGGCCGATGAAGGGGGTCGTCAGACGGGCGCCGTACGACAGCGGTCGGTGCGGGGCGTGTCAGAGGGCAATTGGCAGGGGCGCGCTTGAAGGCCCCACCCGCACCCTCCCCTCCGGCGAGGGGAGGGAGACCACGGCGTCCTGCTTCAATGGCGATCGCCGCGCCCGGCCCAGCCGGCCTTACGCAGGACGGGTGTCCGATCCCCCTCCCCCCGACAGCGGGGAGGGTCCGGGTGGGGCGTTCCGGAGCGCCACGAC
>JAEZGJ010000225.1 GCA_023416965.1 Pseudomonadota bacterium
CTCCCGGCTCTGGCGCGGCGCCGCTCGACCTCGGCCAGCTCGCCGGCCGCGCGGCCGCCGATCCGAGCCTCGAGCCGCCGGAGCCGCGCTCGTCCATCCCCGGCGCCGTGCCCTCGACCGGCAGCACCGGCACGCAGCCCGTCATCGCCGCCTCGCCCCGGGACGAGTACAATGCCGCGCTCGCCCTTCTCCAGCGCCGCGACTACGAGCAGGCGGAGATCGCCCTGCGCGGTTTCCTGCAGAACCATCCGCGTGACCGGCTGGTGGGCGATGCCACGCACCAGCTCGGCGAAAGCATGTTCCAGCGCCGCCAGTACCGCGAGGCCGCCGAGCAGTTCCTGAAAGTGTCCACCGACTATCCGCGCGCGGCGCGGGCGCCCTCCAGCCTGCTGCGCCTCGGCCAGTCGCTGAATGCCCTCGGCGAGCGCGAGGCGGCCTGCGCCGCCTATGCCGAGTTCAATCGCAAGTTTCCGAATGCCAACGCCTCGACCAAGTCCGCCGTGCTGAGCGAGCAGCGCCGTGCCAGCTGCTGAGGCCGAGGCGGCAGCGCCCCTCGCCGACGACGACATCCGCGACCTTCTCTCCTCCCTGTCTTCCCATGACCGCCTGGTCCTCGCCGTCTCCGGCGGGCCGGATTCCTGTGGGATGATGGCGGTCTTCGCCCGCTGGCGCGACATGGGCGGCACCGTGCCTGACCTCTCCGTCGCCTGCGTCGACCATGGCCTGAGGCCGGAGGCGGCCGCCGAAGCGGCTGGTGTCGTCGCAGCCGCGGGACGCCTCGGCCTTGCCGCCACGCCCCTGGGCTGGGAGGGCGAGAAACCGGGGAGCGGGCTGCAGGAGGCGGCGCGCGAGGCGCGCTACCGGCTCCTCGCCGACCATGCCCGCGCGATTGGGGCAGGCGCCGTCGTCGTCGCCCATCACCTGGAGGACCAGGCCGAGACCGTGCTCATGCGGCTCGCCCGCGGGTCGGGGCCGCTCGGGCTCAAGGGCATGGCGGCAGCGAGCCGGCGCGAGGGGGTCGAGATCCTGCGGCCCTTCCTATGGGTGCCGAAGGCGCGGCTCGCCGCGACGGCGCTCGCGGCGGGTCTGGTGCCCGTGGAGGATCCGTCCAATGCCGATCCGGGATATACGCGGGTCCGGTTGCGGGGGCTGCTGCCGGAACTCGCCGCCGAGGGCCTCGACGCCGAGCGGCTGGCTATTCTCGCCGGCCGCATGAGGATGGTCGATGAGGCGCTCGCGCGCCATGCCGCGGACCTCGACGCCGCCTCGCGCCAGCGCAGCATCGTGCCGGGCACCGTGGTCTTCGACGGTGCCGGCTGGCTGGAGAAGCCGTTCATCGACGTGCAGCAGCTTCTGGCCGCCGTGCTGCGGGAGGTCGCCCCGGACGGGGCGCGGGAGCGGCTGGAGGCCCTCGAGGCGCTGACCGGGGCGGTGCTGATGGCCATCGCCGAGGGCGGGCCGCTGCGCCAGACGCTGCAGGGCGCGCTGGTGACGGTGACTGCGGCCGGGCGCGTCATCGTGGCGCGGGAGCCGCCGCGCCAGTCCGCCCGTAGCACGGGCTAAGGATCGGTCGACCGCAAAAGGCCACGAGGCACAACGCCTCACCACGCCCGCGCTTCTGCTCCTTGGCAAGACCCCTGCGCGCTCCTACATTGGGACGGGTAAGGGTTATGCCGCATGACGCATGAGCATGAGACGGCTTGCGCGCCATTTCGGCGCCTCGCGGCGGCCACACCCTAGGGATGGACAAGCGATGAACTCCAATTTCCGCAATCTGGCCCTGTGGGTGATCATCGTCCTGTTGCTCCTCGCTCTGTTCACGCTGTTCCAGAGCCCGCAGCAACGCGCCGGTTCGTCCGACCTTCCCTTCTCGCAGTTCCTCTCCGAGGCCGATGCGGGCCGCGTCCGCGACGTGACGATCCAGGGGCCGGAACTGACCGGCCACTACACCGACGGCCGTACCTTCCAGACCTATGCGCCGCCTTTCCCCGGCCTCACGCAGCGCCTGGTCGACAAGGGCGTGCAGGTCCAGGCCCGCGCGCCCGGCGAGCAGGTTCCGTGGTTCGTGGCGCTGCTGGCGCAGTGGTTCCCCGTCCTCCTGCTGATCGGCCTGTGGATCTTCATGTCGCGCCAGATCCAGGGCGCCGGCGGCAAGGCCATGGGCTTCGGCAAGTCCAAGGCGAAGCTCCTCACCGAGGCCCACGGCCGCGTCACCTTCGAGGACGTGGCGGGCATCGACGAGGCCAAGCAGGACCTGCAGGAGATCGTCGAGTTCCTGCGCGACCCGCAGAAGTTCCAGCGCCTCGGCGGCCGCATCCCGCGCGGCGTGCTGCTCGTCGGTCCCCCCGGCACGGGTAAGACCCTCACCGCCAAGGCGGTGGCGGGCGAAGCCAACGTGCCCTTCTTCACCATTTCCGGTTCTGACTTCGTCGAGATGTTCGTCGGCGTCGGCGCGAGCCGCGTCCGCGACATGTTCGAACAGGCGAAGAAGAACGCGCCCTGCATCATCTTCATCGACGAGATCGACGCGGTCGGTCGCCATCGCGGCGCCGGCCTCGGCGGCGGCAATGACGAGCGCGAGCAGACGCTGAACCAGCTTCTCGTCGAGATGGACGGCTTCGAGCCCAACGAGGGCATCATCATCATCGCGGCCACCAACCGGCCGGACGTGCTCGACCCGGCGCTGCTGCGCCCGGGCCGCTTCGACCGGCAGATCGTCGTGCCGAACCCGGACGTGAACGGCCGCGAGAAGATCCTGCGCGTCCATGCCCGCAAGGTGCCGCTGGCGCCCGACGTGGACCTCAAGATCATCGCGCGCGGTACGCCCGGCTTCTCCGGCGCGGACCTCATGAACCTCGTCAACGAGGGCGCGCTGCTGGCCGCCCGCCGCGGCAAGCGCATGGTCACCATGGCTGACCTCGAGGACGCCAAGGACAAGGTCATGATGGGCGCCGAGCGCCGTTCCATGGCGATGAGCGAGGAAGAGAAGAAGCTGACCGCCTATCACGAGGCGGGCCACGCGGTCGTCGGCCTCAACGTCAAGGCCGGGCTGCCCGTGCACAAGGCGACGATCATCCCGCGCGGCCGCGCGCTCGGCATGGTGAAGTTCCTGCCCGAGGGCGACCGCTACTCGATGAAGTACAAGGAATATACATCGCACCTGGCGGTGGCGATGGGCGGCCGCGTCGCCGAGGAGATCACCTTCGGCAAGGAGAACGTGACCTCCGGCGCCGTCGGCGACATCGATCAGGCGACGAAGATGGCCCGCGCCATGGTGACCCGCATGGGCTTCTCCGAGGAACTCGGCATGGTTGCCTATGGCGACAACCAGGAAGAGGTCTTCCTCGGCATGTCCATGGGCCGGCAGCAGAACATTTCCGAATCGACGGCGCAGAAGATCGACAAGGAGGTGAAGCGGCTGGTGCAGGAGGGCTATGATGAGGCCAAGCGCATCCTCACCGAGAACCACGACGCCTTCATCCAGGTGGCCGAGGCGCTGCTCGAATACGAGACGCTGACCGGCGACGAGATCCGCGACCTGCTGGCCGGCAAGCCGCCGGTGCGGGACGCCGAGCCCGACAAGAACCAGCCGCGCCATTCCGCCGTCCCCTCGGCCGGCAAGGGCCGCCGCCCGGCCAACGACGACGGCCTGGAGCCGCAACCGCAGGCCTGAGGCCGGCGCAAGCATTTGGAATGAAGGAGGCGGGCAGCGATGCCCGCCTTCGTCGTTTTGGGGGCTTTGGTCTTCGCTCCGAGCCTTGCAGTGGCCCCTCACCCTTAACCCTCTCCCGCTTGCGGGGAGAGAGTTAAGGGTGAGGGGCAGAAAGACGAGACACGCCGAGCCGGTGGACGCCTCTCTCCTCCGGCGCCCTTGAGCCCCACCCTGGTGCCGCCCACACTGCCCCTCTCAATCGGGGACGCCCATGACCATCAGCCGCATCGAGCCCTTCATCCTGCACGTGCCGGTGACGGGCTCCTTCATCTCCGACTCGACCCACACCCTGTCGCACTGGGGCGTCGCCGGCTGCCGCATCCACACGCGCGACGGCCGCGTCGGTACCGGCTTCACCGGCACCCATGCCGACCTCGCCGGCGACCGGCTGATCGCCCGCTGCATCGGCACTTCCATCGCCGAGCTGCTGACCGGCGAGGACGAGCGCGACGTCACGCGGCTCTGGCAGAAGGTCGCCCGCCATCCGCCGCTGCAATGGATCGGCCGCGCCGGCATCGTCCATCTCGCCCTCGGCGCCGTCGACGTGGCGCTGTGGGACCTCAAGGCAAAGGCCGCGGATCTGCCGCTCTGGCGCCTGCTGGGCGGGGCCACGTCGGAGCGTCTGACCGCCTACAACACCGATATCGGCTGGCTGTCGCTTTCCGACGAGGACCTGCTGGCGGGCGCGCGCCGGGCGGTGGAGGAGGAGGGTTTCCGCGGCATCAAGGTGAAGGTCGGCTCGGCCGAGATCGGCCGCGACATCGACCGGCTCGCCGCCGTTCGCCGCGCCGTCGGTGACCGCGTCACCATCGCCACCGACGCCAACGGCCGCTGGGACCTCGCCACCTGCCTGCGCTTCACGCGGCGCGCGGCCGGGCTCGACCTCCTCTGGTTCGAGGAGCCTCTCTGGTACGACGACGTGGAGGGCCATGTGCGGCTGGCGGCCGACGGCGGCATTCCCGTGGCGCTCGGCGAGCAGCTCTATACGGCGGAAGCCTTCTCCGACTTCATCCGCCGCAGCGCCATGCACTACGTCCAGCCGGACGTGGCGCGGCTCGCCGGCATCACCGAATATATCCGCGTCGCGGAAGCGGCCCATGCCGCCCGGCTCCCCGTGGTCGCCCATGCCGGCGACATGGGCCAGGTTCATGCCCATCTCTCCTTCTGGCACCCCGCGACCTCGTCCTTCGAATATATTCCGTGGATCGCCGGCTGTTTCGAGGAGCCGGTGACCGTGCGCGACGGCGATCTCGTCAGGCCCGAACTCCCCGGGGCCGGCACGTCGCTCCGGCCGGAGGCCTTCGAACGCTTCGCGAAAACGCTGGACTAGAGGCCAAAACGGTATCGTGACCCTTGCCCGGCGGCGCGCGGCGCGGCTAAGTCAGTGCCCAAGCATGTGAACGGGCGCCGCATTGGCGCCACAAGCGGGGCTCATGGCGTGACGCCTGTTCCAGAACCAGTGGTCACGACAAGGCTCCGACTGTTCCGCGTGCGACACATCCGCGTCCTCCTGCGTTCCCTCGCGCTGCTGCTGGCTGTGGCCTGCGGCCTCCTTCCCGGCACCCGGACCGCGGAGGCCGCCGATCCCGTGGCGGTGACCTCGGCATCACCGGCGATCAATCTCGGCCGCGCCGTCACCTTCGTGCCGGGGGAGGGGGACCGGGTCTCGGTGCCGACCGCGCCGGGCAGCGACGGCATCGTCCGCCGCATGGAGGTGCGCCAGACGCGCACGGATTCGAGCGCGGTCTGGGCGGTCTTCACCCTCGCCAACGCCACCGACGAGCAGGTCGACCGGCTGGTCGTCGTGCCGCATTACCGGCTGATCCGCTCCGGCCTGCTGCGGCCCGATCTCGGCGCCCAGCGGCTGGTGTCACTGACCCCGAGCCAGGGATTTCGGCCCGAGCGGCAGAACGCGGTGGACCAGGACGTCTTCCTCATCACCCTCGACCCCGGCACGACGGTGACCTTCGTCGCCGAGCTGCATGACCCGCGCATCCCGCAGATCACGCTGTGGCAGCCTGACGCCTTCAAGGACCGCGAGAACTCCTTCACGCTCTATCGCGGCATCATCCTCGGCATTGCCGGCCTGCTCGCCCTGTTCCTCACCATCCTCTTCGTGGTGAAGGGCTCGCTGATGTTCCCGGCGGCGGCGCTGCTGGCCTGGGCGGTGCTCGGCACCCTGGCCCTCGATTTCGGCTTCTGGACGCGGGTGATGGAGCTCGGGCCAACGGCGGTCGCCTTCTGGCGGGCGGTGGCGGAGGCGATCCTCTCCGCCACGCTGATGATCTTCCTCTTCGCCTATCTCGACCTCAACCGCTGGCATGTGCGCTACACGGTGCTGATGGCGGTGTGGCTCGCCTTCGCCGGCGGCATGGTGACGGTCGCCTGGTTCGACCCGCCGATCGCCGCCGGCATCGCCCGGCTCGGCATCGGCGCGGTGACCATCCTCGGCACGGTGATCCTCGTCTACCTGTCCTTCCTGCGCTACGACCGGGCCATCAATCTCCTGCCGACCTGGGCGCTGTTCATGGTGTGGTCGGGGGCAGCCCTGCTCATGGTCTCGGGCCGCCTCAACAACGAGATTGCCGCGCCCGCCCTGCTCGGCGCGCTGGTGCTGCTCGTCATGCTCATCGGCTTCACGGTGATGCAGCACGCCTTCTCGGGCGCCGGCGTGCCGCGCGGTCTCGTCTCCGACACCGAGCGCAAGGCGCTGGCCCTCACGGGGGCCGGCGACATCATCTTCGACTGGGACGTCGGCACCAATCGCATCTGGGTCGGGCCGGAACTCGAGGCGCAGCTCGGCCTGAAGCGCGGGACGCTCGAGGGCGTCGCGACCAAGTTCGTCGAGGCGCTGCACCCGGCCGACCGCGACCGCATCCGCTCCACCCTCGACACGGTGGTGGAACATCGCCGGGGCCGCCTGGTGGAGGAATTCCGCCTGCGTTCGGCCGACGGCCACTTCGTCTGGATCATGCTGCGGGCCCGGCCGGTGGTCGGATCCGACGGCGAGGTGGTGCGCCTCGTCGGCACGCTGGCCGACATCACCGAGTTCAAGGCGGCCGAGGAGCGGCTGCTGCATGACGCGGTGCACGACAACCTCACCGGACTGCCGAACCGCGAGCTCTTCCTCGACCGGCTCGAAGCCGCGCTGATGAGCGGCCACGGCGACGAACCGCGCCGCCCGACCGTGCTCGTCCTCGACATCGATCGATTCAAGCAGGTCAACGATTCGGTCGGCATCTCGGTCGGCGACTCCATCCTGCTGACAGTGTCGCGGCGGCTCGCCCGCCTCCTGAAGCCGCAGGACACGCTGGCCCGGCTCAACGGCGACCAGTTCGGCATCATCCTCGTCTCGGAGCGCACGCCCGAGCGCATCACCGGTTTCGCCGAGACGATCCGCAAGGCGCTGCGCGCGCCCATCGCCTTCAGCGAGCGGGAGATCTTCCTCACCGGCTCCATCGGCATCGCGCTCGCCGACGGCACCCAGCGCAAGCGCGACGACCTCCTGAAGGACGCCGAACTCGCCGCCTATCACGCCAAGCGTCTGGGCGGCGACCGGATCGAGGTTTTCAAGCCGGCGCTGCGCGCCCACAAGAGCGACCGCCTGGCGCTGGAGAGCGACCTGAGGCGGGCGCTGGAGCGCGGCGAGATCGCTATCGTCTACCAGCCGGTGGTGCGTCTCGCCGACCGGACCCTCGCCGGTTTCGAGGCGCTGGTGCGCTGGGACCATCCCCGCCTTGGGCGCCTGCCGCCGGCGGATTTCATCGCGATCGCCGAGGAGACGGGCCTCATCGTCGAACTCGGGCTCTTCGTCATGGACCGGGCGGCGCGCCAACTCGCCTCCTGGCAGCAGCTCATGCCACTGGAGCCGCCGCTCTTCACCGCCGTCAACGTGTCGAGCCGGCAGCTGCTGCGCCACGACCTGCTGCAGGATCTGAAGGGCGTGCTCGCCCGTTCCACCGTCGCCCGCGGCTCACTGAAGCTGGAACTGACCGAGAGCCTGGTCATGGAGAACCCGGAATACGCAGCGCAGATGCTGCACCGGATCCGCGAGCTTGGCGCCGGCCTGTCGCTCGACGATTTCGGCACCGGCTATTCCTCGCTCGCCTATCTCCAGCGCTTCCCCTTCGACACGATCAAGATCGACAAGAGCTTCGTGCGCGCCGACCAGCGCGGCGTGCGTCCGGTGATCCTGCGCACCATCATCGCGCTCGGCCAGGATCTCGGCATGGAGGTGGTGGCGGAAGGGGCGGAGAGCGATGCCGACGCCGTGGAACTGTTCCAGCTCGGCTGCGACTATGCGCAAGGGTTCGCCTTCGGCGAGCCGATGACCGCCGACCAGGCGACGAAGCTGCTCAAGGCCGCGCTCGCCCAGGCGGCCTGAACCGTCCCGGCCTCCCGCACACGGCAGCCACGGCATGATGTTTGCTGGTGGAAGGCGAAGCCGCGCCCATCCGCCTTGCTCCGCGCATCCCCACTGCCGAGGCCCGCCATGACGGCATCCATGTCGCAGTCCGCGCCGCAGTTTTCATCAACCGACGCCGCCCGGATCGTCAGCGAGATCGACCGTGACGGCTATGCCGCCATAACCGGTTTCGTGTCCGAGGCCGACCTCGCCGAGGCCCAGCGGTTCGTGCGGGACGCGGTGGCGGCGAACGGCGGCAACTACCTCGACTTCAAGGGGGCCGAGCGCCTCGAGGGGACGTTCCTGCGCTCGCTCTCCGGTGACCAAGGCTTTCTCGATCTTTGCCGGGGCATCTACGAGCACAGCACCGGCCAGCCGGCGCCGGATGTTGGTTTCTACCAGGTGCTGCGCTGCCTCTCAGGCGGCCTCGCCCGCGCCAATTCCCTCACCTTCCACTACGATTCCTATGTACTGACCGCGCTGATCCCGATCATCATGCCGGACCGCGGAACGCCGGGGGACCTGCTCATCATCCCCAACACACGAGCCGTCAGGTCCTCCTATCTCGGCAATCTCGTCGACAAGGTCATGCTCGACAACCCGCTGTCGCAGGGCGTGCTACGGATGCTCTACGCCCGCGGTTCGCGGCTCATCCGCCATGTGCCGCTGGTGCCCGGCACGCTCTACCTGTTCTACGGCTACCGGACGATCCACACGAACGAGGCTTGCGATCCCGACGCGATCCGCTCGACGGCCTTGTTCCATTTCGCCGATCCCCACGCGGGGAGCGGCCTGAAGACGCTGCTGCGCCAGCGCTGAGGCCTTCCGCAGCGGGAGGGCTCCTCCCCGGCCGAGGGGATGGTCAGCGGCGCCATCCGCGGCGATCATGGTCTCCCCCTCGACCAGGATCTCTCCCATGACCCCGCGCAATCTCGGCCGCTCCGGCCTGAAGGTCTCGCCCATCTGCCTCGGCACCATGATGTTCGGCGGGCCCACCGACGAGAAGGACTCCGCTCGCATCATCGCGCGGGCAAAGGAGGCGGGGGTCAATTTCATCGACACGGCCGACGTCTATACCGAAGGCCGCTCGGAGGAGATCACCGGGCGGGCGATCAAGGCCGACCGCTCGCACTGGGTGCTTGCCACCAAGCTCGCCAACCCGACCGGTCCGGGGCCCAATGATCGCGGCCTGTCGCGCCTCTACATGATGCGGGCGGTGGAGGCCTCGCTGAAGCGGCTGGGCACCGACGTCATCGACATCTACTACCTGCACAAGGAGGACCATTCGACGCCGCTGGATGAGACGGTGCGGGCGCTCGGCGACCTCATCCGTCAGGGCAAGATCCGTCATTATGGCGTCTCCAACCACCGCTCCTGGCGCATCGCCGAAATCTGCAACCTCGCCGACCGGATGGGCATCGACCGGCCCGTGGTCAGCCAGCCCTATTACAATGCCATGAACCGCATGCCCGAGGTCGAGCACCTGCCGGCCTGCGGCTATTACGGCCTCGGCGTCGTGCCCTATTCGCCGCTGGCCCGCGGCATCCTCTCCGGCAAGTACGACCCGAAGGCGCCGCCGCCCGAGGGCTCGCGCGCGGGCCGCGCCGACGCCCGCATGATGCAGACGGAATGGCGCAAGGAATCGCTCGTCATCGCCCAGAAGCTGAAGGCCCACGCCGAGAAGCGCGGCATCACGCCCGGCCAGTTCGCCACCGCCTGGGTGCTGAACAACGCCTTCGTCACCGCCGCGATCGCCGGGCCGCGCACCATGGAACAGTTCGAGGACTATCTCGGCGCGCCTGAATACGGGTTCACGAAAGCCGACGAAGCGCTGGTGGACCGGCTGGTGCCGGCGGGGCACCCCTCGACGCCGGGCTATACGGACCCCGCCTATCCGCTGGAGGGACGGGTGGCGCGGGGAGGGTGACGGCGCTCAGGCGAGCGAGGGAGCGCCGGGACCATCACCAGGTGGCGCGGGAGCCGGGATGGTGCGGCTGGAGGCGCGCACGGCCGCAGGTCTCGATCCGCCAGCCTCACCTCACCCCCGCACTCACCCCACACGCCTGTGCATGCGCGGGCGCCGGCCGGCGCTCCAGCCGGAAGGTCGTGCAACCATCGGCCTGCGTCACCCGGCCGGCGAGGACTGTGCCGGCGCGGTCGACCGTGCCGGCGAGGCCGACCGTCTCGTAGTCGCGCGGGCGGACGATCCAGCGGCCGCCGGCCAGCGTCAGGCTGCGGGTGGCGGGGTCGAAGCGGCCCGTCTGGCTGAAGCAGCCGGTGGGGACACCGGGATTGCCCGGGTCGGCGTAGAAGTGGAAGGTCGCGCGCACGCGCCCGCCCTCCGGTTCCTCGACCGTGAGGGTGAGGCCCGTGCGTCCCTGCAGGCAGACATAGGTGCCGGTCCAGGTGCCGGCGATGGCGACCGTGCCGGCCGGCGGCGCGGTCTCTGGGGGGCTTCGGACTTGCCCTTGGTCTGGGCCAGCGCCACGTTGGCAGTTGCGAGCGGGAGGAGGCAGGCGAGGGCGGGGACGATCGGGCGCATGGAGCCTCCGCGGTTGCGCCGCCGGAGGCGGACGAGCCCCGAATTCGTGCGGATCAGCCGGGCCGGGTCAAGGCCTCTCAGCCGGCCAGCCGCATGCCGTCCTCGCGCGCCACGACGCGGTTGCGACCGGTGCGCTTGGCCTCGTAGAGGCAGGCGTCGGCGCGGTCGATGAGGTGGTCGAGATCGGGCTTGCCGCCGGCGATGGCGGAGACGCCGATGCTGATCGAGACGTGGACCATTTCGCCGCCGGCGCAGATGTCGAGGCTGGCGATGCGGGCGCGCAGGCCCTCGGCGATGACGGCGGCCGTCTGGAGGGTGGTGTTGGGAAGGAGGGCGGCGAATTCCTCGCCGCCCAGTCGACCGAAGGTATCGGTGGGGCGCAGATGGGCGCGGATGGTCTCCGCCACCTTGACGAGGACTGCGTCGCCGCCGGCATGGCCGACCGTATCGTTGATCGCCTTGAAGCGGTCGACGTCGATGACGAGCATGCAGGCCGGCCAGTGGTCGGTCTCAGCGACGAGCCGCTCGGCCGTGTTCATGAAGGCGCGGCGGTTCGGCTGGCCGGTGAGCACGTCCGTCTCCGCGGCGCGGCGATAGCGCTCCTCGGCGCGGTCCTTGATCAGCGAGAGCTGGAGGAAGGAGATCAGCGTCACGTGGATGAGCGATTCCATCATGATCAGCGTGACGATCGGCGAGGCGGTGATCTCGTTGGTGGCCGGGACCGTGCTGACCAGCGGCGGGAGCATGCGGATCGTGAAGACACAGCCATGGGCGGTCAGCCAGAAGGCAGCGGGCCGGCGGGTGACGAGGTGCTCGTCCTTGAGAGTCAGGAGGGCCCAGGCGGCGATGAAAGAACAGGCCGCGATGATCCCGGAATTGACGATGAGGCGCCATTCGACGCTGGCGATGAAGGCCGGCCAGAGGCAGAGGGCGAGCCAGAGGCCCGCGGGCGCCGCCACCCAGGCCCAGACCAGACGGCGGCGGCAGAAGTCCATCGTGCCCTTCACGTTCAGGCAATAGCCGAGGATGATCAGAGCGTTGCCGATGACGACGGTGAACAGTTCGGGCACGAAGCCGCGCAGCGCCAACATGGCCGCTCCGACGCCGCCGAGAATGTTGGCGATACCCCAAGCGACGAGGCTGCGGCGGTCGCTGTTCTGCCGCGAGGAGACGAGCAGAAGCGCGCCGGTCGTCAGCGCGATCAGGACGACGGACAGGGCAATCGTCCGGGGGTTCAGAAATTCGTGCACGGTGATCCTCGCCCGGCGGCGGACGGGTGCTCGGGCCCCCCAGCCGGATGATCAACTGTCGCCCAGATTCCTTTGACCCTTCGTTAAGCCCGTCGAATTGCACAGGGAGCATTCGATAAAATGAAAAACGGACCGGCCGAGGGGGCAGCCGGTCCGTTCTCCGTCAGCTCACACGCTACGCCGGATCAGTACCAGCGACACACGCGGTAGCCGCGACGGTTGATGAAGCAGCGCCGGCGGCGGCGCGGCGGCGGGACGAAGCGGCGCGGCGGCGGTCCGCGGCGGCGATACCGTCGACGCTGCTGCATCTCCTCGGGGGATCCTGCAAGGGGTGCGGCGGGCTGCAGGGCCGACCTCACTCCGGAGAGATCCAAGGCTTGCGCTGGTGCAGCCTGGGCTCCGGTAAACGCGGCGGTGGTGGTGACGGCCAAACCGCCGGCAAGGGCCGTCAGAAAGATCCGGCGTTCCATGTCGCTTCCTCCTCGTGTGAAGTGTTTCAGCACCGAACCTCAACACATGCGAGGGAAGTTGGTTCCCTCGTGCCAGTCGGATTGTCACAGGTCGCTGCCCTTGACGCTCCGGTGGCCGGGCTCCAAGTCTCGCCGATGACCTTTCTCTCCTCCTGGTCCGCCCCGCGAATGCTGCGTCTCCTGCGCGAAGAGCTCGGCCTCGCCATCGTCTTGGTGGTCATTGCAGGTGGCATCCTCGCTTTCCTCAGGCTGGCGGACATCGTGGTGGAGGGCGAGACGGAAGCCTTCGACCGGGCGGTGCTGCTGCTTTTCCGCGACCCCGGCAACCTCGCGCAGGGTCCGGGGCCGGCCTGGCTCTCGGGTGTGATGCGCGACATCACCGCGCTGGGCGGGCTGGCGGTGCTGACCCTCATCGTGGCGGTGACGACCATCTACCTCGTGCTCGTCGGCAAGCGGGCCGCCGCCCTGTTCGTCCTCGCCGCGGTGGTGGGAGGAACGCTCATCAGCCACGGCATGAAGCTGTTCTTTGACCGGCCGCGCCCCGACCTCATCCCCAACGCGCCGCTCGAACTGACCGCGAGCTTCCCCTCCGGCCACGCCATGATCTCGGCCGTGACCTACCTGACACTCGGCGTGTTGCTGACCCGCCTCGACGCGCCGCGCCGGGTTCATGCCTATTTTCTTGTCGTGGCCGTGGTGATGACCGTGCTGATCGGCATCAGCCGCGTCTATCTCGGCGTGCACTGGCCGACAGATGTTCTCGCGGGCTGGTGCCTCGGCGCCGCGTGGGCCCTGTTCTGCTGGCTCGTGGCGCTGTGGCTGCAGCGGCGCGGCAAGATCGAGCGCTCGGCCGACCGCGCCTGACCTGCCGGCACATCTTGACCGTCGCGGCCCCGGCGTCGCAGGCTGGTTGCCGCGGGGCGAGGGGCCCCGCCGACGGCCTGTCGGGGGCGTGACGGTCATGATGGTGGCAGTGTTCGCGACGCTGGTGCTGGCCATCCTGCTCGGCCAGTTCGGGCCGCGCTGGGCGGCATTGGCGAGCCTCTTCACCTGCCTCTGCCTCTTCGTCTGGCTGTTCCTTTTCGAGATCTACAGCCCCGAATATGGCTTCAGGCTGCCCTGGCTGCAGGTCGGCACCGCCGTGCAGCCGCGGGAGGCCTGACCATGCTCGGCGGCGTCGTCGCGGTCGACCTGCCTGTCACCCGCATGGAACGGGTGGCGGCCGGGCTGAACTATCTCTTCCTCGCCGGCATGCTCGTGGCCATCGACACCGTGCTCACCGCCGCCATGGTGATGCAGTTCGCCAAGGGTGAACTGCCGTGCCCGCTCTGCCTGCTGCAGCGGGTGGCGCTGTTTGGCGTCGGCTTCGCGGTGATGCAGAATTTCCGCGCCTTCTCCCACCGCAACACGGGGATCGGCCTCATCTTCGCGCTCCTGCTGCTCATCGTCTCGGTGCGCCAGACGCTGCTCGACATCGTGCCGCGTCCGGACCACGCCTATGTCGGCTCGGCGGTGTTCGGCCTGCACATGCCGGTCTGGTCGGTGATCATCGCCACGGTCCTGATCGCCGCGCAGGCCATCGCCCTGGCCCTGTTCGGCGGCGAGCGCCGGGTGGCGCGGCTTCATGTGGAGGCCTTCCCGGCCCTGGCGCGGGTGGCCGATTTCGCCGCCGCCTATCTCATCGTTCTAGCGCTCATCAATCTCGGCGCGGTCGTCCTGCAATGCGGCTTCGGTGCCTGCCACACCGACGGCTACAAGCTGGTCCGGCTGGGGCTCGACGGGCTCTGGGCCCCCTGACGGCCGCTCCGGCATAAGAAAGCCCGGCGCCGGGCCGGGCTTTCCGAATCGCATGACGGCAGCCGCCGCCATGGTCCCGCAACCTGAGTCAGCGCCCCTGCACCTGCGACGAGGTAAAGGCGTCGAAGGGCAGTTCCGCGACACGGAACCAGATCTGCTCCTTGCGCCAGTAGGGCAGCCAGGAGTCGTAGAACTTGCGGAAGTTGGCGTTGCCGGCCGCGAGTTCGCCATAGAGGGCCTGGGCCTCGCGGAAGGCGGCCTGCATGACGTCCTGCGGGAAAGCGCGGAGTTCGGCGCCGCTGGCGACCAGGCGGAACAGGGCGTCGGGATTGGCATGGTCGTATTTGGCGACGCAGAGGGTGAGCGCCTCGGCGCAGGCGGCCTCGAGCACCGCGCGGTAATGGGCCGGCAGGCCGTTCCACTTGTCCAGGTTCACGAAGAGAGAGACGTTGGCGCAGCCCTCCCAGAAGCCAGGATAGTAGTAGTACTTGGCGACGCGCTGGAAGCCGAGCTTCTCGTCGTCGGCGGGGCCGGAGAATTCCGCCGCGTCGATGGTGCCGCGCTCGAGCGAGGGATAGATGTCACCGCCGCCGATCTGCTGCGGCACGACCCCGAGGCGGGCCATGATGGTGCCGCCGAGACCGGCGATGCGGAACTTCAGGCCCTTGAGGTCGGCGATCGACTTGATCTCCTTGCGGAACCAGCCGCCCATCTGGGCGCCCGTATTGCCGGAGGGGATGGCGTGGACGTTGTGGCCCTTCATGAACTCGGCGACGAGTTCGCGGCCGCCACCCTGATAGAGCCAGGCATTGTGCTGTCGGGTGTTGAGACCGAAGGGCAGGGAGGTGTCGAAGGCGAAGGCCGGGTCCTTGCCGATATAGAAGCTGGAAAGCGAGTGGCCGCATTCCACCGTGCCGTTCTGCACCGCGTCGAGCGCCTGCAGGGCGGGAACGATCTCGCCGGCGGCGAAGGGCTGGATCTGGAACTGGCCGTCGGTGGCCTCGGCGACGCGCTTCGCCACCTGGGTGGACAGGCCGTAGAGCGTGTCGAGGCTCTTCGGATAGGAGGAGGTCAGGCGCCAGGAGATCTTCGGATTGGCCTGGGCGAGGGCAGGCGTGGCGAGGGTAGCGGCGGCGCCAGCAAGTCCGGCCGTGCCGATCATGCGGCGGCGTGTGGGGGCGGTGTCCCGGATGGACATGATGTCTCCTCCTGTAGGCTTGGCGGGGAGCGGCCGGGCCGCTCCCGAGGGGCGCGGACCATAGACCGCTCCCCCGGGGCCTGCTCTGCGCTGCGGTCCGGTCTGCCATCCGGCCCGCCCATGGCAAAAGCCCGGCACGGGGCCGGGCTTCTGCGAGGCGGACGAGCCGGCCGTCAGAAGAAGGGCAAGAAGGGGAACGGGACCGCCGGCCTGCGGCAGACGCGGCGCCCGAATCGGTTGATCCAGCAGCGGCGCCGGTAGCCCCAGGGCCCGCCGTAATAGGCGCCGCCATAATAGGGGCCGCCGTAGTACGGACCGCCATAGTAGCGCCTGCGGTAATAGGGCCGGCCGTAGAAGCCACGGCGGCGCCAGCCGGGTCCGCCCCCGCCGTAGAAGCGCGGGCCACCCCCACGGAAGCGCCGGCCTCCGCCGTGGAACCCGCGACCGCCACCACCGCGGAAACCGCCACCACGCCGTCCGCCGCCACCGCCGGGGCCGCGACGCTGCATCTCGACTGGCGCCGACGGGCCGGTACCCAAGGCACCCTGAACGTCGGCCAGGCCGATGGGGCCCGCCGCCCTCGCCGGCGCGGCAGAGGCCGCTGCGGCCGTTGTCCCGGCCAGAGCCGCGACGATGAAATATCTCCGATCCATGACCTGTCTCCTCGACCGTCTCCTCCCCCGGTCGAGGATGAACGATGGCCAGTCTTGCCGGTTCCAGCAGGCGTCGCTCCGGCGGGACGCTTGGCAGGGCTGCGGCGGGCGTCTATGTGCGGGGGAAAGACCCGACCGCCCCGCGAGGAGCCCGACCGTGACTGATCTGCCTGCGCTGCCGGACCGCCTGTCTACCGATCCGAAGAGCCCCTATTACGACGAGGCCGTGCTGTCGCGCGAGGTCGGCATCCGCTTCAAAGGCGCCGAGAAGACCAATGTCGAGGAATACTGTGTCTCGGAAGGGTGGATTCGCGTCGCCGCGGGGGCGGCCAAGGACCGGTTCGGCAATCCGCTGACGGTGAAGCTGAAGGGGCCGGTGGAGCCCTATTACAAAGGCTGACGCGCGGCCGCGCGGTGCCGCGTCACCTGTCACGGTCGCTCACCATTTGTGAATGGCGCGCGGCGACAGGGTTCGCATCCCCGCCTATAAGATGGGACACAGGCCTGTTCCACGAATCGCCAGACGAATCTCCCGAAGCCGCACGAGACCACGCCCATGCCCCGCAAGTATTTCGGTACAGACGGCATTCGCGGCCGCGCCAACGCCTTCCCGATCACGCCCGAATTCGCGATGAAGGTAGGGCAGGCTGCCGGCCTCGCCTTCCAGCGGGGCGAGCACCGCCACCGGGTGATGATCGGCAAGGACACGCGCCTGTCGGGCTACATGATCGAGAACGCGCTGGTGGCCGGCTTCACCTCGGTCGGCATGGACGTGCTGCTGGTCGGCCCGATGCCGACGCCCGCCGTGGCCATGCTGACGCGCTCCATGCGCGCCGATCTCGGCGTGATGATCTCTGCCTCGCACAATCCCTTCGACGACAACGGCATCAAGCTCTTCGCCCCGGACGGCTACAAGCTCTCCGATGAGGTGGAGCGCGAGATCGAGACGCTGCTCGACCAGGACCTGTCGCGGCGCCTCGCCGCCTCGCGGCTGCTGGGGCGCGCGAAGCGCATCGACGACGCCCAGGCCCGCTACATTGAATTCGCCAAGCGCACGCTGCCGCGCAATCTCGACCTCGCCGGCCTGCGCATCGTCATCGATTGCGCCAACGGCGCCGGCTACAAGGTGGCGCCGGCGGCGCTCTGGGAGCTGGGCGCCGAGGTGGTCACGATCGGCGACAAGCCCGACGGCTTCAACATCAACGACACCTGCGGATCCACCCATCCGGAGACGCTCGTGGAGAAGGTGCGCGAGATGCGCGCGGACATCGGCATCGCGCTGGACGGCGATGCCGATCGGGTCCTCATCGTGGACGAGAAGGGCCATGTGGTGGACGGCGACCAGCTGATGGCCGTGGTCGCCCAGTCCTGGCTCGAGGACGGGCGGCTCACCCAGCCGGGCATCGTCGCCACAGTCATGTCGAACCTTGGCCTGGAGCGCTTCCTCGGTGGCCTCGGCCTGCAACTCGCCCGCACGCCCGTGGGTGACCGCTACGTGCTGGAGCACATGCGCGAGCATGGATTCAATGTCGGTGGCGAGCAGTCCGGCCACATCATCCTGTCCGACTATTCCACGACGGGCGACGGGCTGGTCGCGGCGCTGCAGGTGCTGGCCGTCGTGCTGAAGATGGGCCGACCGGTCTCCGACGTCTGCCACCGGTTCGAGCCGCTGCCGCAGATCCTGAAGAACGTCCGCTTCAAGGGCGGCAAGCCGCTGGAGGCGGTGAGCGTCGTCAGTGCCATCGACGACGCCAAGCTGAAGCTCGGCAACCATGGACGCCTCGTCATCCGCCCCTCGGGCACGGAACCGGTCATTCGCGTCATGGCGGAAGGGGACGACCGCGACCTCGTCGAGACGGTGGTCGACCAGATCGTGGAAGCGGTGGCCAAGGCTGCCGCCTGAGCCCTCGCGGAGGGCGTCTTCACGCACCGTTCACCACGCCTGTTAGGGTTAAGCAGGCTTTAAGCAATCCCTGCGAGCATTCCGGCATTGAACCTCGGACGGGCCGTGCCGGCACGTCCATCGCCAGGACATTGCCATGCGCCGCCCCTCCACAGCCGTTCTTGCCGCCGCGGCGGCGCTTGCCGCGACGGCCGCCACCGCCGCCGACATGCCGCCCGTGCTCCGCCAGTCCCAGCCGGTAGTCCAGCCCGCGGAAAGCGGCGGCTGGTACCTGCGCGGCGACATCGGCGCGGCCGGCCACAGCATCGGCAATTTCGGCGTGCTGCAGAACGGCACCCAGGTCCGCGCCGGCACCGGCGGCGTGAACGACTACCAGCTGCGGATGAAGTCGCATTCGGAGACGGTGTCGATCGGCCTGGGCGCAGGCTACCAGTTCAACTCCTGGTTCCGCGTGGACGTCACCGGGGAGTACCGGGCGGGCGGCCGCCTGCGCGGCCTCGACTACGTCAACTTCGATGCGGGCGGCGGCACGACCTCGCAGACCAACCTCTATAACGGCGGCACCCGCTCGATCGTTGGCCTGGCCAATTTCTACATCGATCTCGGCACCTTCTGCCAGATCGGCTGCCTGACGCCTTATGTCGGCGCCGGCTTCGGCTTCGCCCACACGACGGTGAGCAACTTCACCGACACCTCCAACGGCTTCAACACCGTGACTGGGGCTACCGGCTCGCTCGGCGGCTATGCCACCACGGTGTCGCGCACCAGCTTCGCCTGGGCGCTGATGGCGGGCGTCGGCTACAAGGTCAACGAGCGACTGACGCTCGAGGCCGGCTATCGCTACCTCTCCCTCGGCGACATGCCGGCGCTGCTGCTGCGCGACCCGGCCACCGGCCTGCCGCGCGCCGGCAACGAGACCGTCCAGGTCAGCCGCCTGACCGCCCACGAGATCAAGATCGGCATGCGCTGGTCTCTGAACTGCTCCTGCGCCGTTCCCGCGGAGCCGATCGTCGCGCGCTACTGATCGCCGCCATCACCGACCGAGGCACGGCGCGGATCCAGGGTCCGCGCCGTTTCTTTTGGGCCGGGGGGCGGAAGAGGGTTAATTCTTAACCTTAAGCCGCCCTTAACCGGCCTGTCGCAGACTGACTGCCTCTTCATCTTGCGCCCCGCGGCAGGGGCCTCCCCCGAAGCGTTGCAGGAAACGAGCGATGACCCGTCCGACACAGCGGCTGCGCAGAGCAACCCGCCTCCCGGCTGCGGCCCTCGCCGCGCTTGTGCTCGCCGCGGCCCCCGTGCGCGCCGCCGACACGCGCGGCGCAGCTCCCGCCGCCCCGCTTCTACCGCCCGTCCTCGCCGAGGATTTCTCCTCGGGCTGGTATGTGCGCGGCGACGTCACCGGCAGCCTCTTCCGCCGCCCGGCGGCCCGCTATTTCGATGCGGTCAATTTCGCGCCCGGCGCCTGGGTCGATCTGCGCGACACCCGGGCAAGCAGCACCTTCGGCGGCGGCCTCGGCCTCGGTTTCAAGTACAAGTGGCTGCGGCTCGACACGACGCTCGACATCCGCTCGACGGCGCGCCTGTCCGGTTTCTCGCCGCCTGAGGGCAACTGGGCCTATGCCGGCCCGCTGCCGGTGCCGGCCCGCACGGAACGCTTCGGCGTGACCGCCCATTCCGCCCTGGTCAATGCCTATGTCGATCTCGGCGGATGGGGCGGCGTGACGCCCTATATCGGCGCCGGCCTGGGCACGGCGCGGCTCGCCGCCTCCAACTATGTCTCGACGCCCGTTCCGGCGGCTGCGGCGCTCGGCGAGGTGACGCTGACGCCGAACCTCGTCAATACGGTGAAATGGACCCTCGCCTGGGCGGCCATGGCCGGCGTCACGATCGACCTGTCGCCGCAGACCAAGATCGACGTCGGCTATCGCTACATGCATATGGGCGCACTGCGCTTCGCCGACACGGCGGGCGGGGCCTACCGCACGACGGTGGCGGCGCACGAGATCCGCGTCGGCCTGCGGTACATGTTCGGCGACGGGACCGGACACTGAGGCCATAGCGCAAGCCTTACATCGGCAGGTCGATGGTGCCGTCGTCCCTGAGAGGGAAGAAGGGGTTCCAGGCGAGCTCAAGAGGATGGCCGTCGGGATCGCCGACATAGCCGCAATAGCCGCCCCAGAAGACCTCACGCGGTGGCTGCAGGGGCGTCGCCCCAGCCGCCAACGCCTGGGCGAAGGCCGCGTCCACCGCCTCGCGAGAGGGGAGGTTGCGCGCCAGGGTGATGCCGCCGAAAGCCGTCCGCTCCCCGGGGGGCAGACCCGCATCCTCGGCGAGAGCGCGGCGGTCGAACAGGCCCAGCACCACGCCTCCCGCCCGAAAGAAACTCACGCTGTCCCGACTCTGCGAGGCGGACTTCGCGAAGCCGATCTCCTCGTAAAATCGCGTGGCGCGGGGAAGATCGTCGACACCGAGGGTGACCAGCGCGATGGCGGCAGGGGCGGGGGCCATGGCGTTCCTCCTTCAGAAAAGGCTGAGCTGCTCGGCGGCGGCCGCTCCCTTGCGGGCCGGCGGCGTGAACTGCCCGGTGTCGAGCCTGAGCGTCCGCTTGTTGAAGCCGAGGCGCTCGCGCGCCACCTCGAACCTGCGGCCGATCATCCAGGCGAAGGGACCGGTGCCCTTCTGCCTGAGGTGGAAGGTCGCGTCATAGTCCTTGCCGCCGCGGGTCTGCTGGACGAGGGAGAGCACGTGGCGGGCGGCGTCCGGCCGGTTCGCCACCAGCCATTCGCGGAAGAGGTCGCGGATCTCGTGCGGCAGCCGCAGCAGCACATAGCCCGCCTCGCGGGCGCCCATGTGCCATGCGGCGTCGAGGATGCGCTCCATCTCGGCGTCGTTGACCGCCGGAATGACGGGGGCGACCAGCACGGCAGTCGGCACACCCGCCTCCGAAAGCAGGCGAAGCGCCTCGAGCCGCTTCGCCGGCGTGGATGCGCGCGGTTCCAGCGAGCGTGCGAGCTTGCCGTCGAGGGTCGTCACCGACAGCGCCACCTTGGCGAGGCCCTTTGCCGCCATGCGACCGAGAATGTCGATGTCGCGGGTGACGAGATGGTTCTTGGTGACGATGCCGACGGGGTGGTTCGCCGCCTCCAGCACTTCAAGGATGCGGCGGGTGAGCTGCCACTGTCTCTCCACGGGCTGGTAGGGGTCGGTATTGGTGCCAAGGGCGATGGTGCGTGGCTGATAACCGGGCGCCGCCAGTTCCTTCTCCAGGAGCTCCGCGGCGTTGGGCTTTGCGAAGAGACGGGTCTCGAAGTCGAGGCCAGGCGAGAGACCCATAAAGGCGTGGGTGGGGCGGGCGAAGCAGTAGGTGCAGCCGTGCTCGCAGCCGCGATAGGGATTGATGGACCGGTCGAAGGACAGGTCCGGCGAATCGTTGCGGGTGATGATGCGCTTCGCCTTTTCCTCGGTCACCGTGGTGGCGAGGGCGGGCAGCTCCTCCAGGGAGCCCCAGCCGTCGTCGACAGCCTCGCGGCTCTGGCCCTCGTATCGTCCGGAAGCGTTAGTGAGCGTGCCGCGGCCGCGCCGGCGTCCGTCGGCGACGGCAGGACCCGAGGAAAGATCGAGGGCGCCGGCGGTCTTCAGGCCGAAGATGCGCGCCGCCGCAGCCTCCATTCCGCCGCCGTTCAGGCGGGCCGCGAGATCCTCTGAAACCGGCTGGGGACGGGAGCGGGGCATGGATCGACGTCTAGCAGAGGGACGCTCCATGCTCAAGAACAAAACTGGAACATCCGTGCCCGGCCGGCTCCTCGGCTCCGGCCGGAAATCGCAGCTTGCCACAGCGGCGAAACGGGCATAAAGATATCTTTATATGTGAGTGAGGCCTGTGACCCTGTCCCTCGGCAAATCCTTCGGCGGCCCTTCCGCGGCGTATGGCTTCGACGACGCCGTTGCCGTACTGCGCGCCGTCGGCGAGCCGACGCGCCTGCGCCTTCTGGCGCTGCTGGCCCAGGCGGAGCTGACGGTCACCGACATGGTGGACATTCTCGGCCAGTCACAGCCACGGATTTCACGGCACCTGAAACTGCTCCTCGAGGCCTCGCTCGTCGAGCGGGTCAAGGAGGGCTCCTGGGCCTTCTTCCGGGCCTCGGGGGAGGGCGCCGGCGCCCGTACGGTGGAGGCGCTCGCCGCCCTCGTCGATCCGTCCGATGCCATTCTCGCCAGCGACCGGGAACGGCTCGCCGAGGTGCGCGCCAAGCGATCGGCTGAGGCGCAGGCCTTCTTCCGCCGCCATGCCGCGGACTGGGACCGGCTGCGTGCCCTGCACGTGCCGGAGGAGCGGGTGGAGAAGGCGGTTCGCGACGCGCTGTCCGGCGCGCCGCTGCGCTCGCTGCTCGACCTCGGCACCGGCACGGGCCGGATGCTGGAGCTCTTCGCGCCGGACATCGACCGCGGCCTCGGCATCGACGCGAGCCCTGAAATGCTGACGCTCGCACGCGCGGCCCTCGATCGGGCCGGCATCCGCCACTGTTCGGTCCGAACCGGCGACATCTATTCGCTGGCCCTGCCGCGCGACGCCTATGACGGTGTCATCATCCACCAGGTCCTGCACTTCCTCGACGACGGCGCCCGCGCCATCCGCGAGGCGGCGCGGGTTCTCCGTCCCGGCGGGCGGCTGGTCGTCGTGGACTTCGCCCCGCACGAGCAGGAGTTCCTGCGCGAGGCGCAGGCGCATCGCCGCCTCGGCTTCGCGCGCGACGTGGTGGAGGGCTGGATGGCCGCCGCCGGGCTCACGCCCGCCCGTTTCCTCAATCTCGCCCCGGACAAGCCCGAGGGCGACAAGCTCACCGTTTCCATCTGGGTCGGCCGCGACCCGCGCATCGTCACCGACGCCCCGGCGCTGCCGGCGGCACCTGCCATCGAGGTCGCCTGATGTCCTCCGCCTACAAGCCGAGCCGCTACGTTTCCCGCTCCCGCCTGAAGGTCTCCTTCGAGTTCTTCCCGCCGAAGACCGAGGAGATGGAGGCGGCCCTGTGGGAATCGATCGAGCGGCTGGCGCCGCTTGAGCCCTCCTTCGTCTCCGTCACCTACGGTGCCGGCGGCTCCACCCGCGAGCGGACCCACGCCACGGTTTCGCGGATCGTGAAGGAGACGAACCTGAAGCCGGCCGCGCACCTGACCTGCGTCGCCGCCACCAAGGCGCAGGTGGACGACGTCATCCGCGACTACTGGGCGGCCGGCGTGCGCCACATCGTGGCACTGCGCGGCGACCCGGTGGGTGGTGTCGGCACCAAGTACGAGAGCCATCCCGGCGGCTACGAAGGCTCGCCCGAGCTCGTCGCCGGTATCAAGGCGATCGGCGACTTCGAGGTCTCAGTCTCGGCCTATCCGGAGCGGCATCCCGAGAGCCCCTCGCTGGATACCGACATCGACATGCTGAAGCGCAAGGTGGATGCCGGCGCGACGCGGGCCATCACCCAGTTCTTCTTCGACAACGACGTCTACCTGCGCTACCTCGACCGCGTCCGCGCCGCCGGGGTCACGATTCCGATCGTTCCGGGCATCGTGCCGGTGCAGAACTTCAAGCAGACAGCGGGCTTCGCCGCCCGAACGGGCGCCAGCGTGCCGGACTGGCTGGCGCGGCGTTTCGAGGGGCTGGAGAACGACCCGGCGACGCGCAAGCTGATCGCCGCGGCGGTCGCTGCCGAACAGGCTCTGGACCTCGTCGACCGCGGCGTCACCGAGTTCCACTTCTACACGATGAACCGCGCCGATCTCGTCTATGCGGTCTGCCACCTGCTCGGCATGCGGCCCAAGGATGCCGCCCCCAGCGCCGTGGCGGCGTGATGCGAGGAATTTAACCCTCTCCCTTCATGGGAGAAGGTGGCGCCAGTTCTCTTCCGGTTTTGGAGTTCGCCCGATGACCCAGTTTCCCCACCGCCATTCCGACGGCGCCGAGGTGCTCGCGGCCCTGACCAAGGCCGCGAAGGAGCGCATCCTCGTGCTCGACGGCGCCATGGGCACGATGATCCAGCGCTACAAGTTCTCGGAGGCCGATTTCCGCGGCGAGCGCTTCGCCCACTGGAGCCATGACCTCAAGGGCAACAACGACCTCCTGATCCTCACCCGGCCCGACGTCGTTGAGGCGATCCATCTCGAGTATTTCGAAGCCGGCTCGGACATGGTGGAGACCAACACATTCTCCTCCACCTCCATTGCCCAGGCCGATTACGGCATGGAGGAGCTCGCCTACGAGCTGAATTACGAAGGTGCGCGGCTCGCCAAGAACGCGGCGAAGCGCGCCGAGGCGAAGGACGGCCGCCGTCGCTTCGTCGCCGGCGCCTTCGGGCCGACGAACCGCACGGCCTCGATCTCGCCGGACGTCAACAATCCGGGCTTCCGTGCCATCACCTTCGACCAGCTGCGCGAGGCCTATGCCGAGGAGGCGCGCGGCCTCGTCGACGGCGGCGCCGACATCATGCTGGTGGAGACGATCTTCGACACGCTGAACGCCAAGGCTGCGCTGGTGGCGATCGAGGAGGTCTTCGAGGAGAAGGGCATCCGCCTGCCGGTGATGATCTCCGGCACCATCACCGACCTGTCCGGCCGCACCCTCTCCGGCCAGACGCCCGAGGCCTTCTGGTACTCGCTGCGCCACGCCGAGCCCTTTTCCATCGGGCTCAACTGCGCGCTCGGCGCCAAGGAGATGCGCGCCCATATCCAGGCGCTGTCGAAGGTGGCGGACACGCTGGTCTGCGCCTACCCCAATGCCGGCCTGCCCAACGAATTCGGGCTGTACGACGAGAGCCCGGAGGCGATGGCCGCCATGGTCGGCGAATTCGCGACCGCCGGGCTGGTCAATATCGTCGGCGGCTGCTGCGGCTCGACGCCCGACCATATCGCCGCCATCGCCAGGGCCGTGAAGGGCGTGAAGCCGCGGGCGATCCCGGTCATCGAGACCAAGCTCCGGCTGTCGGGGCTCGAAGCCTTCGAGTTCGCGGCGTGAACCAGGGCTTCTTCGACGATCCGGAAAAGGTCGCCGCCTACGAGCAGGGGCCGCGCTGGTTCATTCCGGCCTACGAGGCGAGCCATGACATGGCGGCCGTGCTCCTGCAGGAGTTCGTGCCGGAGACGGGGCATATTCTCGTCGTCGGCGCCGGCGGCGGCATCGAGCTTGCGGCTCTCGCCGAGGCCGGGCCGAACTGGCGCTTCACGGGGATAGATCCGGCCAGGCCGATGCTCGACATGGCCGAAGCCAGGCTCGCGGCCATGGGAGCGGCGGAGCGGGTCTCGCTGATCCAGGGCTATGTCGCGGATGCGCCGCCGGGCCCCTTCGATGCGGCGACCTGCTTCCTCACCCTGCATTTCCTGCCGGATGACGGCTCGCGGCTCGCCCTGCTCGGGGAGACCCGCCGCCGGATGAAGCCGGACGCGCCCTTCCTCCTCATCAACGGCTGCATGGACAAGACGTCTGCCCGGTTCGGGCGCGACATGGCCCGCTACAGCGCCTTCGCCCGATTCAAGGGCGCGCCGGCGGAGATGGCCTCCATGGCCGCCGCCACCGTCGCCGAACAGGTTCATCTGCTTCCGGCATCGCGCGACGAAGCGCTGCTGACCGAAGCCGGCTTCCATTCCGTCGAG
The DNA here is from genome assembly GCA_023416965.1 of Pseudomonadota bacterium. GTDB lineage: Bacteria > Pseudomonadota > Alphaproteobacteria > Rhizobiales > Phreatobacteraceae > Phreatobacter. The sequence goes on from JAEZGJ010000225.1 coordinate 25,566, forward strand.
CCCTTCTACCGTGGCCTCTGGGTCCACGGCTGGCTCGCCCACGCCTGAAAGTGTCCCTGATGACCACCCCCGTCGCGTCCTTCATCAATATCGGCGAGCGAACCAACGTCACCGGTTCGGCGAAGTTCAGGAAGCTGATCACCAACGGCGACTACACAGCCGCCCTCGACGTCGCGCGCGAGCAGGTGGAGAACGGCGCCCAGGTGCTGGACGTCAACATGGACGAAGGCCTGCTCGATTCCGAGAAGGCCATGGTCACCTTCCTCAACCTGATGGCCGCCGAGCCGGACATCGCCCGCGTGCCTGTCATGGTCGACAGCTCCAAGTGGGAGGTGATCGAGGCCGGCCTGAAATGCGTGCAGGGCAAGGCCATCGTCAACTCGATCTCCATGAAGGAGGGCGAGGAGAAGTTCATCGAACAGGCGAAGAAGGTCCGCCGCTATGGCGCGGCCGTCGTCGTGATGGCCTTCGACGAGGTCGGCCAGGCCGACACGTTCCAGCGCAAGATCGAGATCTGCGAGCGGGCCTACCGCATCCTGGTCGACCAGGTCGGTTTTCCGCCCGAGGACATCATCTTCGACCCCAATGTCTTCGCGGTGGCGACTGGCATCGAGGAGCACAACAATTACGGCGTCGATTTCATCGAGGCGACGAAGTGGATCCGGCAGAACCTGCCGCACGCCCATGTCTCCGGCGGCGTGTCAAACCTGTCCTTCGCCTTCCGCGGCAACGAGCCGGTGCGTGCGGCCATGCACTCGGTCTTCCTCTACCACGCCATCCGCGTCGGCATGGACATGGGCATCGTCAATGCCGGCGCACTGCCGGTCTATGACCAGATCGACCCGGAGCTGCGAGAGCTCTGCGAGGACGTGATCCTCAACCGCCGTCCCGACTCCACCGAGCGGATGGTGGATGCGGCCGCCCGCTTCAAGGGCGACGGCTCGGCGCAACAGGATTCCAAGAAGGACATGTCCTGGCGCGAGAAGCCGGTCGGCGAGCGCCTGACCCATTCCCTCGTCCACGGCATCACCGAGTTCATCGAGCAGGACACCGAGGAGGCCCGCCAGCAGGCGGCCCGCCCGCTGCACGTGATCGAGGGGCCGCTGATGGACGGCATGAACCATGTCGGCGACCTGTTCGGCGCCGGCAAGATGTTCCTGCCGCAGGTGGTGAAGTCGGCCCGCGTCATGAAGCAGGCGGTCGCCTATCTCCAGCCCTTCCTCGAGCAGGAAAAGCGCGACATGGGCCTGGTCGACAAGCCCGCCGCCGGCAAGATCCTGATGGCGACCGTGAAGGGAGACGTCCACGACATCGGCAAGAACATCGTCGGCGTCGTGCTCCAGTGCAACAATTACGAGGTCATCGACCTCGGCGTCATGGTGCCGGCGCAGCGCATCCTCGAAGAGGCGAAGAAGCACCAGGTCGACATGATCGGCCTGTCCGGCCTCATCACCCCGTCCCTGGACGAGATGGTCCATGTCGCGAGCGAGATGGAGCGCGAGGGCTTCACCGTCCCGCTACTGATCGGGGGCGCGACCACCTCGCGCGTGCATACGGCGGTCAAGATCCATCCGAACTACACGAAGGGCCAGACGGTCTACGTGCTCGACGCCTCGCGCGCGGTGGGCGTCGCCTCCGCGCTGCTGTCGGAGGACCAGAAGGACGGCTACGTCGCCGACATCCGCACCGAATATGCCAAGATCGCCGAGGCGCATCTGCGCGGCGAGCAGGCCAAGCTGCGCATGCCGCTGGCGGATGCGCGCGCCAACCGGCTGAAGCTCGACTGGGAGGGCTATGTGCCGCCGAAGCCCGGCTTCATCGGCACACGCGTCTTCCAGGACTACGACCTCGCCGATCTCGTCAGCGCCATCGACTGGACGCCCTTCTTCCAGACCTGGGAGCTGAAGGGCCGCTACCCCGCCATTCTCGACGACGACAAATATGGCGAGGCGGCGCGCAACCTGTTCAAGGACGCGCAGGTCATGCTGCAGCGGATCGTCGGCGAGAAGTGGCTGACCGCCAGGGCGGTGGTGGGCCTCTGGCCGGCGAACACGGTGGGCGACGACATCGTGCTCTACGCCGACGAGGCCCGCAGCCAGGAGCTCGGCCGCCTGCACACGCTGCGCCAGCAGATCGCCCGCCGCGAGGGCCGGGAGCGCGCCCATATCGCGCTCGCCGACTATATCGCCCCGGTGGGCACCAAGCCCGACTGGATCGGCGGCTTCGTCGTCACCGCCGGCATCGGCGAGGAGGCGCTGGCCAAGCGTTTCGAGGACCAGAAGGACGATTATTCCTCCATTCTCGCCAAGGCGCTGGCCGACCGGCTGGCGGAAGCCTTCGCCGAACGCATGCACCAGATCGTGCGCAAGCAGCTCTGGGCCTATGCGCCGGAGGAGACCACATCGAACGAGGAGCTGATCCTCGAGCAGTATCGCGGTATCCGCCCGGCACCAGGCTATCCCGCCCAGCCCGACCACACCGAAAAGGACACCCTGTTCCGGCTGCTGGACGCCGAGCGTGCCATCGGCGTCAAGCTCACCGAAAGCCGAGCCATGTGGCCGGGATCGTCGGTGTCGGGCCTTTATTTCGCCCATCCCGACAGCGCCTATTTCGGCGTCGGCAAGGTGGAGCGCGACCAGGTCGAGGACTATGCCGCCCGCAAGGGCTGGACGGTGGAGGAGGCCGAGCGCTGGCTTGCCCCCGTGCTGAACTACGACCCCGCGATCCTCCGGAGCCTCAGCGAAGCGGCCGAATGACGGCGCCGGCTTCATGACATTCGTCGACCGCGGCCCGACGGCAGCTCCGCCGCCGCGCGCCGCGGTGGTCGCGGTCTTCGGCTGCGCCTTCACCGTTCGCCTCGGCTCCGGCCTGCTGGCGCCGGGCATGCACCATCGGGACGAAATCTTCCAGTCGCTGGAACAGGCTCACCGGGTCGTTTTCGGCTACGGCTTGGTACCCTGGGAGTTCGAGCACGCGATCCGCTCCTGGATTCTGCCGGGCCTCCTCGCCGGCATCATGCGCGCGAGCCTCGCCCTGGGCGATGGTCCGCATGTCTACCTGCCGCTGATCCAGGCCTTCCTCTCGGCGCTCGCGGCTGCGGCGGTCACCTGCATCTTCCTCTGGGCGGCGCGCATCGCCGGAACAGGGCCGGCCGTCGTGGGCGCAGCGGCCGGGCACCTGTGCGGAGAGGCCGCTCGAGGCGCTGCCGCTGCAGCCGCCGCAGATCGCTGATCTCAGGCCGGTGAAGCGGCTCTGGCCGCCGGTCTTCCCGCCGCGCCCCTGAGGCGCGGGACCGGGGGCTGGCGCGCTGCCGTCAGATCGTCACCTGGGTGCCGACCTCCACCACCCGGCCCGTGGGCAGGTGGAAATAATCGGAGGCGGAATTGGCGTTCACCGCCATGCCGATGAAAATGTAGTCCTGCCAGAGCGGCATGCCGAGCTTGCCGGAGGCCTTCAGGTGCCGGCGGGACAGGAAGAAGGAGGTCGACATCATGTCGAACTTCAGGCCGAACTTCTTGCAGGCGATGAGCGCCTTCGGCACGTGCGGCGTCTCCATGTAGCCGAAGCGCACGGTCAGCCGCGAGAAGCGGTCGTTGATCTTCTCGAAGGAGATGCGCTCGCCGTCGGGCAGTCGCGGGGTGTCGACGCTCTTCACGGCGAGGAAGACGTTGTGCTCGTGCAGCACCTTGTTGTGCTTGAGGTTGTGCAGGAGCGAGGCCGGCGCATAGGCCTGGTCGGAGGTGAGGAAGACGGCGGTGCCGGCCACCTGGTGCGGCGGACGCTTGTCGAAGCTCTTGAGGAGGTCGACCAGCGGCACCTCGATGCGGCGCGTCTTGTCGGCGAGGATCGCCGTGCCCTTCCGCCAGGTCAGCATGAGGAACATGATGACCGCGCCGATCACCAGCGGCACCCAGCCGCCGTCCACCAGCTTGAGCAGGTTGGCGCCGAAGAAGATGAGGTGGATGACGATGAGCGGCACCATGATGACCACCGCCAGGACGATGTTCCACCGCCACAGGCGACGCACCACGAACCAGGCGAGAACGGCGGTGATGAACATGGTGGCCGTGACGGCGATGCCGTAGGCCGAGGCGAGGCTCGACGAGTTCTTGAACAGGAGCACCAGCGTCAGGACGCCGATGAGCAGGCCCCAGTTCACCGCCGGCATGTAGATCTGGCCAGAATGCTCCTCCGAGGTGTGGCGAATCGCCATGCGCGGCAGCAGGCCGAGCTGGATGGCCTGGCGCGACAGGGAGAAGGCACCGGTGATCACCGCCTGGCTCGCGATGATGGTGGCGAGCGTCGCCAGAACCACCATGGGCAGGAGGGCCCATGACGGCGCGAGCAGGTAGAAGGGGTTGGTCAGCTTGGACGGGTCGGCGAGCACCATGGCACCCTGGCCGAGATAGTTCAGCGTCAGGGCAGGGAAGACGAGGCAGAACCAGGCCCACTGGATCGGCTTGCGCCCGAAATGACCCATGTCGGTGTAGAGCGCCTCGCCGCCGGTAACGGCGAGGAAGACCGCGCCGAGCGCCAGCAGGCCGATCGTGCCGTTGTTGGCGAGGAAGACGAGCCCGTAATAGGGATTGAACGCGTGGAAGACGCCGAGATCGTCGGCGATGTGGATGGCGCCGGTAGCCGCCATGGCGAGGAACCAGACGATGCAGATCGGCCCGAAATAGCGGGCGACGCTGGCCGTTCCGTGGCTCTGGACAGCGAAGAGGGCGACGATCACCAGCACGGTGAGCGGCAGGATGTAAGGCTCGAAGACCGGGGTCACCAGCTTGAGGCCCTCGAGGGCGGAGAGCACCGAGATTGCCGGCGTGATGGCGGCATCGCCGTAGAAGAGAGCCGCGCCGGCCATGCCGAGCAGGGCGACCACGTAGCTCGGCTTGCCGATGGCGCGCTGGGCGAGGGCGACGAGAGTGAGGATGCCGCCTTCGCCCTTGTCGTCGGCGCGCAGCAACAGAAGCACATATTTGCCGGTGATGATGAGGATCAGCGACCAGAGGATGAGCGAGAGGACGCCAAGCACCGTCTCGCGGCTCGGTGTGCCCATGGCACCGTGGCCAGTGGCGGCAACCACGGCCTCACGGAAGGCATAGAGGGGGCTGGTGCCGATGTCGCCGTAGACGACGCCGACGGAGCCCACGAACAGACCCCAGAAGCTCGCCTGGGAATGAGCATGGCCGTGTTCGTTGCGCACCTGGCCCTCGGTGCGAGGGTCCTGAACCGGACCGCCGTCGGCCTCAGCCGGCTTCGGGGCGCCGGCCGCCGTGTCATCTGCCATCGGATCGAACCCTTGGGGACGGTCTGGTTGGAGCTCCTGAGAGCGCGCGCTGGACCTGAGGCTGCGCCTTCTCTCTGCCGGCATCAATCAGGACGGTGCACCGACCTTGTCATGCGCCGGCGCAGCCGATCACCACGAACCCTCGGGGGTGCGGGACAGGAGGCCTCCGGCGGCACGCTTTTACTCCTCCGCAGGGGCCGGATCAATGGGGAGGCGGGGAGGTGTCATCGCACCAGAGTGTCGCGCCTCAGGGTCATGTCGATGACGCGCACGGTGGGCCGGCCCTCGGCCACCGGGATGGAGACGCGCGTCGCGGCGGCGACGTCGGGCGACCCTCCGGCGGCATTGCGGGCCTGCTGCGGCAGGCGCGCCACCGGTGCAGAGACCCCGGCGTCGCCGGCCTGAATTCCCGCCTGAATCTCGTCGACGCGGCGGCGCACATCCGCCGGCAGCCGCCCGTAGGAGCGCGCCGCGACGAAGTCGCGGGGCTGGTAGGGGAAGCGCGAGGCGCCGCGGAAGACCTGGGCGCCGGTCTCGGTGACGACGACGTCGCCGGGGCGAAGGGTGACGTCGTGGGTGATCGGCAGGCGGGCGAGGCCGTTGGCAGCGGCGCCCTGACAGGAGCAGGTGCGATCCAGCCCCTGGCGGAAGCGGAAGGCGGTGCGAAGGGCTGAATAGGTCTGGCCGCGCGCGTTGACGGCGTCCTCGATGCTGCCCTGGCGGCTGACCGAATAGAGCGCCACCTCGGCACCCGGACACATGGCGTTGCAACTTTCCTGCTGCGCCTGGCGCGCGCCGCCGGAGGTCGCCGGACCCATGGGGAAGAAGAAGCCGTCGCAGGTACGCACGCAATAGGCGCGCGGTCCGCCGAGATTTTCGCCCGAGGCGGAGCGACCCTGCTCGGACTGGCTCCTGACGCCGCGGTCGCCCTCGCCGGGGCGGACGGTGATCTCCGGCACGTAGCCGCGGCTGCCGCCGCCGAAGAGGGAGAAGAAGCCGAAGCCGCCACCGCCGCGGCTCTCCGGGGCAGTGCGACGTCCGGTCTCGCCGCGGGCGATGGCGTAGAATTCGTCGCGGTCCTGAGCCTCCGTTGGAACGGCAGTTCCGAGCGACAGGACCGCGGCGGCGAGGAGCGCCATGCGCTGGGATCGAGAGGTCATCGGTCCAACCTCCGGCTGGGCCGCGCGCGGCGAGCCGGCGGGGCCAGGACGGGGGGCGGCGGCCAGAAGCCCTCCACCACCCGACGGAACGGCCGCACCGATAGCGGTATCATGTTGCGCAGACATGTCGCGGTGCCGCGGCCGCGCTGAAACAGGACGGCAGCGGTGCCGCCGACCTCGGTTCGCGTTCCGGCCCCCACCGGCCGGGAGATGGTCAGAATGCGCCGAAGAGAATGGCCCCGACAAAGGCGAATGCGGCGCACGCGTAGACGATGTTGACGTGACGCACGAGTTCCACGGCTGATCTCCCAAACAGGAACCGGGTTCCCGAAGCTATGCCGGCTTGCCATGGCCCGCCAAGGTGTTTTTGAGGATATCCAGAGGTCTTGGCGTGACGGCGTCGGCACTGCTCGGTCTCCGGTTTGACACCACTGCGGAATTTCGCCCAGTCAACGCCGGGGATCGGGTGAGGGTTCCTGACCCATCTGCGTCGGGCGGACGCGTCGGCATTCTCGGTAATCCCGTCCGATGACCTGCCGTTCGAATCGCCTTGACGTTCGGCGGAGCAGATGTCACGCCATTTCACATCATGGCACGCACCCCCGACACCGAACTGTCCGAACGCCGTGGCTATCATCACGGGAACCTGCGCGAGGCTTTGCTGGAGGCGGCCCGCCGGCTGATCGCCGAGCGCGGGCCGGCCGGCTTCACGCTGTCCGATGCCGCCAAGCTGGCGGGCGTGTCGCCGGCGGCGCCCTATCGTCATTTCAAGGATCGCGAGGCCCTGCTCAAGGAAATCGCCGTCCATGGCTTCGAAGCGCTGGGGCGGCGCCTGGCGGCCGCGGCGCGGGCGGGGGGGCCCGACGGCTTCCTCGCCATGGGGCGGGCCTATCTCGCCTTCGCGCGGGAGGAGCCGGCCTATTACGCCGCCATGTTCAATACCGGCCATCCTGGCGGCGGCCCCCCGGGCGATGATCCCGGCTTCAACGCCCTGCAGCAGGCGGTCGGCCGCGCGCTCGGCAGCTCCGACCCGCAGCGGGTGAAGATGGCGGCGACCCTGGTCTTCGCCTTGACCCACGGGCTCGCCTCGCTCGCGGCGCCTGGTTCCATCGCGATGCCCGGCGGGCTTGAGGATCCCGAGCACATGCTCGACGTCGGCGTCCATGCCCTGCTGAAGGGGCTCGGCAACGCGCCCTGAGGGGCCGGCATCGCCCCACGAGGGCATTGTGCCTCCTGCTGCCGAGCGCCATGTGAAGGAACTTGACATGGCGATCGTCGATGCTAATATATTTTACATTCGCACTCATGGAGAGCGTCGATGACCTGCCTGAACCAAACCTCCCCGCGTCTGCCGGCCTTCCACGGCGGCTGGCGCGGTGCCGCCGAGCGGCGCTGGCACCCCGTGGAACTGGCGGCGATGATCGTCGGCTTCGTTCTGTTCTGGCCGATCGGCCTCGCCATCCTCGCCTGGAAGAAGTGGATGGGAGACGCGCCCCGCGGTCGCGGTCGTGGCCACGACGGAATGCACGGCCTCGCCGGGCCCGCGGATACGGGCAATGTCGCCTTCGAGGACTACAAGCGCCAGGAACTGGAGCGGCTGGAGGCCGAACGCCGCCGGCTCTTTGAGGCGCAGGACGAGTTCGGTGCCTATCTCGAGCGGCTGAAGCGCAGCCGCGATCGCGCCGAGTTCGACCAGTTCATGGCCGAGCGAGCGGCGGCACCGCGTGCGCCCGCCGCCTGACGGGTCAGGCGAGCGCCCGCATCATCGCGAAGACGAGAGTGACGGCACCGCTGGCGACGGCGGTGCCGAATTTCATGGCCGAGGCCCAGGGCAGGACCGCCGCGACGTCGGCGAGGCCGGAATAGGCGAGGACGAGCAGCGCGTTCTCGCAAAGGTCCATCGCCGCATAGGCGAGGGGGAGGGCCAGGAGGAGCCGCTGCGTCCGCTCGTTGACCGGCACGCCACGGGTGACGAGGCCCGCCGCCAGCAGCAGCGA
>JAEZGJ010000236.1 GCA_023416965.1 Pseudomonadota bacterium
GTGCTGTCCTTCAGGCCCCCAGCGACCCCGGCACGATCCCCTCCGGGAGGGCGGCGACATGGGCGGCGACCGCTCCCGCCGTCGTCAGCCAGATGTCGTCGCCCCGCGCCACGACATGGGCGAGGGCCCGCCTCAGCTGGCGCAGGCGGTAGGGCTGACCGACGATGTAGGGGTGCAGGGCGATGCCCATGACCAGCGGCATGGCGCGCGACTGTTCCAGCATCTCATCGAACTGGTCGATGATCATGTCGGCGAACTGGGCGGCGGAATCCTTGCGGGCGACGATGGCGGGGATGTCGTTCAGCTCCTGCGGATAGGGCACGGAGAGGATGCGCCCGCCGCCGCGGGTGGAAAACCAGACCGGCTGGTCGTCCTGGCACCAGTCGAGGAGGTAGGTGTAGCCGTTCTCGGCGAGGAGGTCGGGCGTCACCGGGCTCTGGGAGATCCAGGGGCCGAGCCAGCCCTTCGGCGCCCGTCCCTCGGCTCCGGCGATCACCGCCGTCGTCTCGGCGATGAGCGCGGCTTCGCCGGCCTCGTCCAGAATGCCCTGGCGCTCGGAATTGGTGCGGCCGTGGCCGAGGACCTCGTCGCCGCGGGCGCGGAAGGCATCCATCACCTCGGGGCAATAGGCGTAGATGGAGGAATTGACGAGGACGGAGGCGGGCAGGGCGAGGGCGTCGAAGAGCTCGATCATGCGCCAGACGCCGACCCGGTTGCCGTAGTCCCGCCAGGCGTAGTTCAGCACGTCCGGCTGCGGTCCGCCGGGGGCGAGCTCGGCGCCGAGGCCGGTGCCGAAGGCGAAGTGCTCGAGGTTGACGCCGAGATAGACGGCGAGCCGCCTGCCGCCCGGCCAGTCATAGACGGGCCGGCGGGTGATGGCGCTGTAGGCATAGCGGCCGTGGGAGGGCAGGTCCGGCGGGGTCGGCGATGACGTCATGGTCGCAAGGGCTCGGCAGGAAAGGGGGAGAGTGGCGAAAGGCCATGGGAGGAGGCAAGCGCCGTGCCGCGGCAGCGGCATGTGGACCACCCGTGCGGCGGTATTGCCTTCGCCGGACACATGGGGATGATCGGCCCGCCCTCGAGACCGGATGATCCATGACCGCCTTTCCCGCCCTGTCCGACCTGACCATCGGCTTCGGCCATTCCGCCTACCGGCTGGGCGAGGAATTCGCGCGCCGCAACACCGGCATCCGCTTCGAGGAGTTCCGCTCGGCCGCCGAGTTCCACCAGCGCATCGGCGATTTCGACGTGGTCTGCGTCTCCGCCTTCTGGCGCAATGCGCCGCTAGAGCAGGCCGGCAAGCTGCGCTTCATCCAGTCGGTCAGCGCCGGCATCGACGTCTTCGGCCTCGACGCGCTGAAGGCTCGCGGCGTGCGCCTCGCCAGCGCCCAGGGCGCCAATGCCATCGCGGTCGCCGAGCACGCCATGGGCCTGACCCTCGCCCTGTCGCGCATGATCCACACCGCCCGCGACAACCAGGCCCGCAAGCACTGGCGCGGCATGATCTCCGACCCCGCCGCCCGCGAGGACGAACTCGCCGGCAAGACCCTGCTGATCGTCGGCCTCGGGGGCATCGGCGGGCGCCTCGCCCGCTTCGCCAAGGCCTTCGACATGCGGGTCGTCGGCCTCAAGCGCGACACCAGCGTCAAGGTCGAGAATGTCGATGCGCTGGTCGGCCCGGCCGACCTCGACAGGGCGCTGGGTGAAGCCGACATCGTCGCGCTCACCTGCCCGCTGACGCCCGAGACGGAGGGGCTGATCAACGCCGCCCGCCTGAAGGCGATGAAACCGACCGCCCATCTCATCAACTGCGCCCGCGGCAAGGTGGTGGACGAGGACGCGCTGATCGACGCACTGAGGGCCGGCACCATCGCCGCCGCGGGCCTCGACGTGACGCGGGAGGAGCCGCTGCCGGAGGCTTCGCCGCTCTGGACCATGGAGAATGTGCTGATCACGCCCCATACCGGCGGCGAGACGGCCTCCTACGAGCGGCGCGTGATCGACCTGCTGGTGGAGAATATCGGCCGGCTGTCACGTGGCGAGCCGCTGGTGAACGGCATCGTCTGAGCCCGACCGGCCGCGGGCTCACCTTCCAGGTTGCGTTTCCCAAGGGGATGCACCCACACTCGACGGGCGATGATTCTCTCCCGTGGTCGAGGTCGATGGCTGGCGACCGTCGCGGGGCTGGCGATGGCCCTCGCCGCTCCGCCGGGCGGATCACGGCCTGCGGCGGCGCAAGCGGTCACGACGCTCACCTACCAGCTCCCCGGCGGCGACCGCTCGGTCCTGGTGACGGATTTCGCCCGCGGGCGCCCGGCGCCTCTCGTCATCGTGCTGCATGCGGCGGAAGGCTCGTCGGAGCAGATCCGCCGCTACCTGACCTGGGACGAGATCGGCAAGCGCGAGCGCCTGCTCGTCGTCTATCCGCAGGGGGTGCGGGGCGGCTGGAACGACGGCAGGCCGGCGGACGGGCGGCGCTTCAACCCGCTCGCCCGCGTCGACGACGTCGGCTTCATCCGCAACATGGTCGCCGACCTCAATAACAAGGGGCGGATCGACCGGCGGCGGGTCTATCTCATCGGCGTCTCGGCCGGTGGCCACATGGCGATCCGGCTGATCTGCGAGGCGAGCGACCTCTTCGCCGCGGCGGCCCCGATGCTCGCGACGCTCGCGGCGCGCTGGACCTTCCACTGCCCGGGCCAGCCCATGCCGGTCCTGCTGGTCAACGGCACCGAGGATCCGATCACGCCCTGGGGCGGGCGCGCGGGGGGCGTCGATCCCGACAGCGCGCTGGCCTCCGTCAACGCCACCTTCGCCTTCTTCCGCAGCCGCAACGGCTGTGCCTCGGCCGGCGAGCGGCCGCTGCCGGAACAGGAGACCTCCGACAATTCGCGGGTGCACCTCGCCGAGGGCACCGGCTGCCACCACCCGGTGAGGCTCTATCGTGTCGAGGGGGGCGGCCACCACACGCCGACAGGTCTGGAGCGGCGGCAGCGGCCGCCGATCGGCGCGCTGCTCGGCCAGCAGAACCACGACATCGAGACGGACGAGGAAATCTGGGCCTTCTTCGCCGACAAGCGGCGACCCTGAGGGGTTTCAGGGGACGAGTTGGGCCTTGACGGTCGGCCAGCGGACCTCCGCGCGGTCGAGCGCGTGTTCCGGGTCGGCGGCGAAGGCATCCCGGTTCGCCTCGGAATGGAAGACGTAGAGGCGGTCGCGGTAGAGCACCCAGACCGAAGGATGGCCGGCGGTCGGCAGGCCGTTGCCGATGGCGACGGGATCGTAGCCGCCGAAGCGTGGCTCGTAGACCGACGGGTCCTGCATGAAGGCCTCGCGGTTGCCCTCATTGACGAAGCGCCAGGTGGCCCCGGACCAGGAGAGCTCATAGGTGGGCGAGCCTTGGCGCGGCTCCCGCTCGGTGAAATAGGCCACGGGATCGAAGCCGTAGATGGCGAGGCCGGTGAGGCGATCGGTGACGATGCGCTCGGTGGTGGCGGCGCGGGAGCCGGACTCGCCGGTCATGCCGATGAGGACGGCGATGCCGGCATAGAGACCGGTGATGGCCAGGGTCCAGGCGAGCGGGCGCAGGAATTGCCTCAACACCGACATGATCTCACCCGAATCTCGTCCCTCAAGGTCCCTGGACCATGCTTCCAGAGGGTAACTTCTTCCTTACCGCGACCGGCTAAATCCCGGTCTGGTGACCAGATGGTTACCATCCGCAGCTAGCATGGACCAAACCGACCGGGAGCCGTCCGGCCCCGGACCCTTTCGAGAGGTGAGCATGCGCCATCCCACGTCCTTCGACCGCCGCACGATCGTTGCCGGCCTCGGTGCGTCGTTCCTCGTCGGCCTCCACCAGGACGCGCTCGCCCAGCGCTCCTACGAGTCGCAGTCGCCCCAGACCTTCTCGGGCAACGAGGTGGTCTCGGCCGGCCACCGGTTCTTCGGCGGCACCAGCCGCGGCCTCGCCAATCTCGTCGAGCGCGCAACGCGCCAGTGGGGCCGGCCGAGCGCCTATATCCTCGGCCAGGAGGGCTCGGGCGCCTTCGTGGCGGGCCTGCGCTACGGCGAGGGCATGCTCTACACCAAGGGCGGCAGCGACGCGAAGGTCTACTGGCAGGGCCCCTCCCTCGGCTTCGACTTCGGTGGCGACGGCGCGCGCACCATGATGCTGGCCTACCGGGTCCGCGACGTGTCAGACCTCGAGCGCCGCTTCGTCGGCATCGACGGCTCGGCCTATCTGGTCGGCGGCCTCGGCATGACGGCGCTGGGTGCCGACAACATGCTGGTGGTGCCCATCCGCACCGGCGTCGGCGCCCGCCTCGGGGTCAACGGCGGCTATCTGAAATTCACCTCGCAGCCGACCTGGAATCCCTTCTGAGCCGACCGGGTGATGCAGGGGTCGTGACTGACGCAGCGTCCGCGGCACTTTCCGCGGCCGCTGTGGCGTGGCACAAGGGTGCCGGCCCGGCAGCAGGGGGAGACGCGCAGTCGTGACCATCGAGACCGCCATGGTCTTCGTCCTGGGCTTCGTCGTCGCCGCATTGCTTTCGCTGGCGCTGATGGGCGCCGTCTGGCGGCGCGCCGTGCGCCTGACGACACGGCGGGTGGAGAGCGCCGTTCCCCTCTCCATGGCCGAGATCAAGGCCGACAAGGACCAGGTGCGCGCCGAGGCCGCCCTCGCCATCCGCCGGGTGGAGATCGAGGCGGAGAAGCTGCGCGAGGCGGCAAACCTACACACGATCGAGATCGCCCGCCGCACCGAGACGATCCGCGACCTGAACCTGGAGCTGGACGCACGCGCGGCCCGCATCGCCGCACTGGAGAGCGACAAGGCACGCCTCGAGGCGGACGTCGCCGCGCTCGAGGCAACGGTGGCCGCCCGGATCGAGGAGATCGCCGCCGCGGGGCGCGAGATCGCCATGCGTGACGCCGCGTTCTTGGCGCTGAGCAGCGAGCACGAGGCCAAGGTCGCCGAGAGCGACGGCCAGCGGGTGGAGATCGTGGCGCTTCGCACCCAGGTCGACAACCAGCGCAACCAGATCGGCAAGCTCTCGGCCGACCTCGCGACCGCCGAGGCCGATCTCGCCGGGCACCGCATGTCCTACGCCGAGACCTCCAATCTCCTGACCTCCGAGCGCCAGCGCCTCGCGGACCTGCAGGCGACGCTGCGGAAGGAGCAGGAGACCCAGGCGGCGCTGAAGGCGGATCTCGCCGAGACCGGCCGGACATTGGCCGAGACCGCGACGCAGCTCTCCGCCGAGCGCAAGCGCGCCGGCGAACTGACGGGGGAGGTCAAGACCCTGCAGGCCCGGCTCGCGGCGGAGGAGAAGCGGGCGGCGAGGCTGGAGGGCGAGCGCGACGGCTTGCAGCAGACGCTGGCGGAGGAGAAGGAACGGGCGGGACGCGAGCAGGCGGCCCGCGATGCCGCCGAGCGCAGTCTCGCCAGGGTCGAGGCCGAACGCGACCGCGCCCGCCGGGAGGTGGACGAGGTGAAGGAACGCAGCGCGGAGACCGCGCGCAAATTGCAGATCGCGGCGGAGACTGCGCTGGCGGAGAAGAACGTGCTCGAAGGATCACTCGCCAAGGTGCGCGAGGACCGCACCCGCATCCAGCGCGAGGTGGCGGCGCTGACGAAGCTCGCGGAAAGCGCCGCGGCGCGCGAGGCGGGCGAGGATGCGGAGCTGCGCGCGCGCATCGACGACGTGGCGATCGAGGTGGCGCGGGTCACCGCGATGCTGGAGGGCCCGGGCTCGCGGATCGACCAGATCCTCGCCGCGAGCCCTCCGGCGCCGGGCGGCCGGCGGCGGCGGAACGACCTGCCGCTCGCCGACCGCATCCGGGCCGTGCTGGAGGCGAGCCGCGGCAACCAGGCCGCGGAGTAGCGCCTGCGGCGATCAGGAGCCGCGGCGGCCGTAGCGGGCGACGCGCTCGATCTCGCTGCGCTCGATGCCCATGTCCTTGAGGAGGGCAGGGCCGACCTCGTTCAGATCACGGATGGCGCGGCGGATGCGCAGGTGCTCGCGGACGGCCGCGACGAGGCTAGATATCCCGGCGAAGAGGCGGGCCGGCGCGATTGCGGCAGGTGACGAGAGACTGGTGGACAGGTGGCTGGCGGACAGCGACATGGGGGCTCCAACGGTTCGGTTCGGGTGAATGGCTTTTCCCGCGCCGGCGTTGCTGCAGTGCGGGAGCGAACCGTTGGTGGTGTTTCAATTGTAGATGGTTCAACGGGCGCGCATCAAAAATTATGATGCGCGCCATCAGCGGCGCCCGGCATCGCCCTCACGGGCCAGGCCATCAGCGCGAATTGAACCCGCGCCTCAGCCCCCGTTCACTTGCGGGAGAAGCTCTGGCGGATTTCCTCGAAGCTCTCCTTCATCCGGTCCTGGATGACCCGGACGGCCTCGGCGTTGGACTTCTGCATCAGTTCGGCCATGTCGCGGGTGTTCCTGACCGCCGCTTCCATGGCGCGCTTGGCGAACTCGCTCTGCGCCGCCATCATTTCCTGGGCGCTGCCGGGCAGCTTGAAGTTCTCGGCGGCGGCCTGGATTTCCTTCACCGCCGTCTCGACGATCTCCTTCTGCTTCGCGGCGATGGCGCCGGCGCCCTCGGCGGCGGCCTTGCCGCTGGCGGCGAGGGCCTCGAGGTTCTTGCGGTGGTGCTCGACGATCTTGTCCATGTCGACCGCCGGGACCTTCATGTCCTCGCCGAGCTTCCGGAACATGTCGAGCAGGGCTTGAGGGGACTGGTTCATGGCTGGCTCCGCTACGAAGGACGTGGTGACGGCATAGGGCAGGGGCCCGGCATGCCGGACGCCGGGGAGACCCCGACACTAGGCCCGGCCGATGACCGTATCAAGAAGCCCGCAGCAGCACCTCGATCGTGTGCAGGACGAGGCCCGCGAGGCCGCCGATCAGCGTGCCGTTGAGCCGGATGTACTGCAGGTCCCGGCCGATGTTCAGTTCGATCAACCGGATGAGCTGGCGCAGGTTCCAGGACTTGACCTGGTCGGCGATGAAGCGCGAGGCGCCGCTCTTCTGCTGCTCGACGAGGGTGGAGAGCGCCACGACGAAGCCTTCGTTCATCTCCGCCTTCATGCGCGGGTCGGCGGCGAGCTTCGAGCCGATCTCCGTCAGGATCGCGGTCATCTGCGCCTCGATCCGCGAGTTCGGCGAGGCTACGTCGCGCTCGACGAAGGCGATGATGTTGCGCCAGAGCTCCTGGGCCACGTCGCGCAGCTCCTGCCGGCCGAGCACGTCGTGCTTCAGCTTCTCGGCGCGTTCGGCATAGTCGGGGCTCTCACGCAGGCTGACGATGAAGCCCTGGACGAAGCGGTCGAATTCCTGGCGCAGGGCATGGTCGGGATCCTCCCTCACCTCGTCAAGGAAGGTCGCGGTCGATTTCAGGATGCGCGAGAGGAGATAGGCGTCGGCCTTGAACAGGTTGAAGAGGGTCGGCAGCTCCTTGCGGATCTTTTCGCGGATGCCCTCCACCGTCGCGGGGTCGTCGAGAATGCGCTCGATGGCGCCGATCAGTTCGTCGAGGAGACGCTGATGGCGCCGGTCGGCGGTGACCGCACCGAGGAGCTGGGCCGCGAGAGGCCCCAACTTCAGGGCGTTCACCTGGTCCGTGAGACGTTCGGCGAGGAACTCCTTCATCCGCGACTGGTCCATGCCGGCGACCGCCTTGGGCAGGAGGTTGACGGCGAAGCGGGACAGGCTGGCGCTCTTGGCGGGATCGGCCAGCCAAGCGGCGATGAGGGCGGCGAAGTCCACCTCGCGCAGCTTGGCGCCCACGGGGCCGGGCGCGAGGAAATTGGTCTCGACGAACTTGCCGAGGCTGTCGGCGATGCGGTCCTGGTTCTTCTGGATGATCGCAGTGTGGGGGATCGGCAGCCCCATCGGATGCCTGAACAGGGCGACCACCGCGTACCAGTCGGCAAGGCCGCCTATGGTGGCGGCCTCCGCAAAGGCGGCGACGAAGCCGAAGGCGGGGTGGCGGTGCTCGAGGAGCTTGGCGCCGATCATCACCGTGATGCTGAGGGCGAGGAGGCTGGTCGCCACCAGCTTGGCGCGGCGAAGCGCAGCCTGTTTCTCCAGGTCCCGTGCGGAGAGCGCGACATCGTCGGTATCGAGCCGCGTCGGTTCGGCCGGCGGGAGTGAAGCCATGCGATGTCTCTCCGGAGTGGCATGGGTGAGATAGGCGGCCGGTGCGGCGGGAAAAAGGGCGCTGCTGCGGCGGGAGATATCCGGCGAATATATTGCATTGCACAATAAATGTTGCATTGCAGCATAATCTGGCCTATATCGGAGGTCTCCACCGTGCCGTTCGGGCGGTGGACCATGGCTCAGACGAGAATGGAGACCTCACCATGTTCGACCAGACGATGAAGTCCGCTGCCGAGGCCGCGATGACGCAGATGAAGCAGGCCTTCCAGGCTTCGCCGCTGCCCCTGCCACCTTCCCCGTTCCTCCCGCCGTCCGGGACCTCGCTGCCCGCGGCGCCGAATCCGCCAAGGCCGGCTTCGCCGAGGCCGAGGCTGCCGCCCGCAAGGCCGCAGCCGGCGCCGAGACGCTCGCCACCTCCTTTGCCGGCGCTGGCGTTGACATCGCCCGCTCGGCTGTGGCCGGTGCCGTCGCCAACGCCACCATGACCATCGACGCCGTCCAGACAGTCCTCGCCGCGCCGAGCCTCCAGGAGGCCGTCGAGCGCCAGGGCGAGTTCGTGAAGGCTTTCGCCGAGGCCAATCTCGCTCGCGCCGAGGAAGCCTTCGTCCGCGCCCGCGACGTGGCGGCCGAGGGCGTTCGGACCATCCAGGCCGAGGCGCAGGCCTTCGCCGGTGCCCGCCCGGCCTGATCCTCCCCTTGCCGTTCCCCCAACGACGAAGGCCCCCCCGAGCACATCCCGCGGGCCGTTTAGCGTGGTGGGTGAAGCAACGGTCAGGTCGGGACG
>JAEZGJ010000002.1 GCA_023416965.1 Pseudomonadota bacterium
GCCGGACAGCACCGACAGGCCGTGGTTCCGGCCGCGTCCGCCGAGGGCCGCTGCGGCACTCGTCAGGGTGCCCGGACGCAATCCGCCCGCGACGCATGAGGCGCCGCCGGCGGACGAGCCCGACGAAGATGCAGAGCCGGCTCAGTAAAAAGCGTCAATAGCGGCGGATGAGCCCCACCAGCTTGCCCTGGATCTGGACGCGGTCGGGCCCCAGGACGCGGGTCTCGTAAGCGGGGTTGGCGGCCTCGAGCGCAATGGAGGTGCCGCGCTTGCGCAGCCGCTTCAGCGTCGCCTCCTCGTCGTCGATCAGCGCCACCACGATATCGCCGGTCTCGGCACTGTCGCCCTTGCGGATGAGCGCGAGATCGCCTTCGAGGATGCCGGCCTCGATCATCGAATCACCACGCACCTCAAGGGCATAGTGCTCACCGCGCGCCAACATTTCCGGCGGGACCGACACCGTGGACATACGCTGCTCGATGGCTTCGCGCGGCACACCGGCGGCGATGCGGCCCATCAGCGGCACGGCGACGGGCATGACCACGTCGTCGTCCTGAGCCGGCGGCCGGACGCGGCCGAGGGAGCCCTCGATGACGCTCGGCGAGAACTTGCCGCGGGCGGGGCCGGCGGACTGTTCCGGCTGGCGAATCACCTCGAGTGCGCGAGCCCGATTTGGTAGCCGGCGAATGAATCCGCGCTCCTCGAGCGCCGTGATCAACCGGTGGATACCTGATTTCGACTTGAGGTCGAGTGCCTCCTTCATCTCGTCGAAGGAGGGGGGCACGCCGCTTTCCTTCAGCCGCTCCTGGATGAAGCGGAGAAGTTCATGTTGCTTGCGCGTCAGCATCGGTTCCCGTCCCTGCAGTGCCGTCGGCCGACTCAACCGAACAGATCATGAACAATCACTATCTGTTCTTTATGTGTTCCGCAACCGTTGAGATCCGGTAAAGGGTGCCTAGCGATCGAGCCGCAGGATGCGGCAGGGGGAGCCGGCGGCGGCGGCCGGTGCATAGGGCGCGCGAAGGATCAGCGCTTCCGCCTCGGCCAACACGCGGATCATCGAGGAATCCTGCACGGGGAAGGGGGTGGCGACCAGCCGCCCGTCGCGCTGGGCGAGGCTCGCCCGCAGGTGGTCTGCCCTCAGGTCGTTCGCCGGAACGTCGGCTCCGAGGAAGGCTTCCTCGGGCACGAGGGCCGAATCGACGCGGCCGGCGAGGCGCAGGAGGAGCGGCCGCAGGAAGAGCATGGAACAGACGAACGAGGCGACGGGGTTTCCCGGCAGTCCGAGGAGCCGCATGGGCCCGAGATCGGCCATCATCAGCGGCTTTCCGGGGCGCATGGCGATCTTCCAGAAGCCGGGCTCGGCGCCTTCGGCGGCGATCACGTCGCGCATCAGGTCGTATTCGCCCACGGAGGCGCCGCCGGAGGTGACGAGCACGTGGTGACCGGTCTGCCGCGCGAGGCGGACGCGCTCGAGCGTCGCGTCGAGCCGGTCGGGAGAAATGCCGAGCAGTGTCGGTTCGCCGCCGGACCGGCGGACGATCGCGGCGATGGCGAGGGCGTTCGACGAGACGATCTGGCCCGGGCCCGGCGCCGTTCCCGGCTCCACCAGTTCGTCGCCCGTCGACAGAATGGCGACGCGCGGGCGGCTGTAGACAGGCACGGTGGCGTGGTTCATGGCGGCGGCGAGGGCGAGGCGCCGCGGGTTCATCAGCGTGCCGGCGGCAAGGCCGGTCAGTCCCTCGGTGAAGTCGAGCCCGCGGCGGCGGATGAACTGGGCGGGGCGGGCGGCGCCGGCGATGACGACATGGTCGCCCTCGCGTGCCGCATCCTCCTGCATCACCACGGCGTCGGCCCCGGCCGGCACGGCGGCGCCGGTGAAGATGCGCACGGCCTGGCCCGCGGCCACGGTTCCCGCAAAGCCACGGCCGGCCGCCGATTCTCCGATGACGGCGAGGCGCGCGGGGAGGTCCGCGGCGCGCACCGCATAGCCGTCCATGGAGGAGACGTCCTCGGGCGGCTGGCTGCGGCCGGCGACGAGGTCGCGGGTCAGCACGCGGCCGTCGCAGTCGCCGACGGCGATCCATTCTTCAGGGAGGGGTTCGGCGCCCGCCAGGACCCGGGCCAGCGCCTCGTCGACGGGTAGCAGCCCCGCCATGGCTCACGGGGCCCTGTAGGTGCCGGAGGCGCCGCCGGTCTTCTCGACGAGGTGAATCGCCTCGATCCGCATGCCGCGATCGACCGCCTTGACCATGTCGTAGACCGTCAGGCAGGCGACCGAGACCGCGGTGAGGGCCTCCATCTCGACCCCGGTCTGCCCCGACACCTTCACGGTGGCGCTCACCCGAACGCCCGGCAGGGTGTCGTCAGGCGTCACGTCCACGGCCACCTTGGTCAGCAGCAGCGGGTGGCAGAGCGGGATGAGCTCATGGGTGCGCTTGGCGGCCATGATGCCGGCGAGCCGGGCAGTGCCGAGCACGTCGCCCTTCTTGGCGTCGCCCGCCCGTACCATGGCGAGGGTCTCCGGCTTCATCACCACCTGGCCCACCGCCACGGCGGTGCGCTCCGTCGCGGGCTTGGCGGAGACGTCGACCATGTTGGCCGCGCCGCTGGCGTCGAGATGGGTGAGGCTGGATGACTGTGCCATGGAACCGACCTAGCGCCTTCACGGCGGCTCTGCAACGACCGCGCCCGCAGGGGCGGCAGGCGGTCAGGCCGCCGTCTCGGCAGCGGCCTGACGGATGGCGCCGGCGATCGTCTCGGGCGCTTCCGCGCCGGCGATTCCGTAGCGCCCGGCGACGATGAAGAAAGGAACGCCGGTAACGCCGATCCGCTGGGCCGAGGCATATTCGCGCCGCGTCCGCTCGACATCGGCGTCGGTCGGGAAGAGCTCGGTGAGCAGGGCCCCGTCGAGACCGCAGGCCTCGCCGATGGCGACCAGTTCGCCGTCGTCGGCGAGGTTGCGGCCCTCGATGAAGAAGGCGGAGAAGAGGGCCTCCACCACGCGGCCCTGGATGTCGGGGGAGCGGGCCCAGAGGATCAGGCGGTGGGCGTTCAGGGTGTTGGGGGCCACCTCGATGCGATCGAAGTCGAAGGCGATGCCCTCCTCGGCGCCGATGCCGGTCAGCCTCTCGTGAATCTGGCGGATGCGCTCGGGGTCGCCGAACTTGTCCAGCATGTACTGGCGGCGCGGCTTGCCCTCCGGCGGCAGGTCCGGGGCGAGCTGATAGGGCCGCCAGCGGATC
The DNA here is from genome assembly GCA_023416965.1 of Pseudomonadota bacterium. GTDB lineage: Bacteria > Pseudomonadota > Alphaproteobacteria > Rhizobiales > Phreatobacteraceae > Phreatobacter. The sequence goes on from JAEZGJ010000002.1 coordinate 3,246, forward strand.
TCGGTGGCGATGTCCGCCGTCATGGCCAGCGCCTTTTCCAGCCGGCGCTTGCCGACGAAACACCAGGGGCAGACGACGTCGGAGACGACGTCGATCGTCAGCGTCTGCGGCGTGGGGGACGGGCTGTCGGCCATGGCGGGCTCCCTGGGCAAAGCCCAGACTTAATATCCCGCGGCCGCGCGCGCCACGCTCAGGAGTTGTGCAAGGGCGGAATGGGCATCGCCGAGGGGGTCGAGGATGGCTTCAGGCTCGCGCGGACGCGTATCCTCGAAGGGCAGTTGCCCTGCCTGGCGCGTGCCGCCGGGGATGGCGAGAGGGGTCACGCCGGTCTCCAGCAGCCGGCCGGCGAGGCCGGCAATGGCCCGGCCGGCGCCGACGACGCCGGAGACACGGTCGCCAAGCAGCGGGTCGGGCCGGATCACCGGCGCGATCTCGCCGCCGGCCTCGACATAGGCGGCGCGGAGGGCGGCCTCGGAGAAGCGGCGGCCGCCGATGGAGACGACGCCGGGCTCGCGCGATCCGATGGAGAGGCTCTTGCGCGCCTTGTCGGCGGCGGCCGGAAGGCCGGTGTCGCGGAAGCCGTCCTCGTCGACGGACCAGAAGGGCGGCAGGCCGTTCTCGGTGCCGGGCGGGAAGGCGGCGCGCGGCACCATGGCGCCGCGCAGGGCCAGCCGACCCTCGGGGCCGACGCGCGATTCGATCAGGACCGGCGACTGGCCGCTGCCGGAGGTGTGGGTATCGGGGCCGAGCATGATCGCCCCGGCGCCGTCCCTCAGGGCGCGGGCCACCGCCGTCTCGCCGATGCCGAGGAAGACGTCGACGGCGAGGCCCTCCGCGACGGCCTCGGCGAAGGGCTCCGTCTCGACGGGCCGACGGGAGAACAGGGCGAGATGGCGCAGCGCCGGCCGCCGCGCGAGGGGGGCTGAGACGATCGCGGCCGCCGCGGCGGCAGGCAGCACGGCGTGGGTGGCGCCATCGGGTGCGAGACGGTCGAGGACGATGCGCAGGGCGAGGGGCGGATGGGCGACGAGGGTGCCTCCGGACATCAGCCAAGGCACGATCTGCAGGGCGAGCCCGGCGAAGCAGTCGGGAGCCAAGGTCGCGGCGAAGACGGAATGCTCGTCGGGCACGCCGGCCATGAAGGCGGCGAGGCCGCCGGCGATCAGCTCGTTGTGGCTGCGGGCGACGGCGATATGGCCATCGGCGACCGCGTCGGCGGTCACCACCGCGATGTGGTCGGCCGGATTGTCGGGCCGGGCGATCTCCACCCGTTCGGCCGTGGCGGGATTGGCCAGGACGTCGTCGAGCGGGATGACGCCGTCGAGCGAGGGCCCGCCGAGCGACAGGACGAAGCGGACGGAGAAGGTTTCCGCCGCGGCGAAGCGCATCATGTCGGCGCAATCGACGGGGCCGGCGCGGCCCGCCGTCAGGATGGCGCGGGCACCGATGCGCTGGAGATGGGCGGTGGTCTCGCGCCGTCCCCATCCGAGCGGGATGGGCGCGGCGACGAGGCCGGCGCGCATGAGGGCGAGGAGGGTGATGACGGCGTCGCTCGACAGCGCGAACTGGGTCGCCACGACGGCATCGGTCGGCAGGCCCATGTCCCTGAGGCGGCCGGCGAGGGCGTCGACCAGGCCGTCGAGCTCGGCCCAGGAGAGCTGGCGCGGTTCGCCGCCGATGAGGTGGGGTCGGTTCGGCGCGTCGGCCAGCGCCCGTGCGGCAGGGCGGATCTCGGCGGCGCGGCGAAGCAGCGAATCGAGCGTCGCGCGACCCGCCAGGCCCGAGGCCGTTCCCTTCCTGCCGCGCCCGAGAATCACTGTCCGTCTGCCCCACCGGCGTCGCGACGCCACCACGTCTCAACGAGATAGCCGAAAACGGATGATTCGGCAGGCATGCCGATATGATTCCAACGGGCGATCCACTGGGACGGCTGGTGGAACAGCGGCACCCAGTAGAAGCCGGAGGTGACGACCCGGTCGAGGGCCCGGGCGGCGGTGACGAGGTCCTCGCGCCGGCGTGCCTCGACGATGGCCTCCACCAGCCGGTCGACGGCGGGATCGGCGATGCCCGGCAGGTTGCGGCTTCCCGGCAGACGACCGGCGGCGACGCCCCAGTAGAAGGCCTGTTCGTTGCCGGGGGAGAGCGAGGTGTTCCACCAGCGGTAGTCGACCATGTCGAAGTCGTAGTCGCGCAGCCGCCGGTCATATTGCACGGCGTCGACATTGCGAACGGCCATGCGGATGCCGGCGCGCTGGAGGAAGCGCTGGTAGGTGAGGGCGAGGCGCTCCTGGTCGCGGGTGGCGACGAGGAATTCGAAGGTGAAGGGCCTGCCGGTCGCGGCGTGGCGCATGGCGCCGTTCTCCAGCTGCCAGCCGGCGGCGGCGAAGAGGGCGATGGCTTGGCGCAGCCTGTTGCGGTCGCTGCCCGAGCCGTCGGAGACCGGCACCTGGTAGGTGCCGTCGAGGCTATCCTCCCGCACCCGGGCGCCGGCCGCGGCGAGGAGCCGGCGCTCGTCCTCCGCTGCCGGCCGGCCGCGGGCGGAGAGTTCCGAGCCCTCGAACAGCGACTGCGTGCGCTCGAAGCCCCCGGCATAGAGGGCGCGGTTGGTCCATTCGAAATCGAAAAGGAGGCCGAGCGCCTCGCGCACACGCACGTCCTGGAACGGCTCCCTCCGCGTGTTCATGGTCAGTCCCCGGATGCCCTTCGGGGTGCCGGGCCGCAGTGTCGCGCGCACGATCCTGCCCTCGCGCATGGCGGGGAAATCATAGCCGGACGCCCAGCGTCCGGGATCGGTCTCGACCCGGCTGTCGACCAGGCCTTTCTTGAAGGCCTCGAACAGCGTGTTGCCGTCACGGTAGAAGTCGAAGCGGATCTCGTCGAAATTGAACAGGCCGCGGTTGATGGGAAGGTCGCGCCCCCACCAGTTCGGGTCGCGCCTGAGGCTGAGGCTCTCGCCGGCCCGCACCTCGCCGATGACATAGGGTCCGGAGCCGACGGGCGGCTCCAGCGTCGTCTCCTCGAACGTGGCGGGATCGGTGGCGTGTGCCGGGAGGATCGGCATGAGGCCGAGGATCAGCGGCAATTCCCGGTCGTTGGCCCCGGTGAGGTCGAAGCGGATCGTCCGCTCGTCGAGGAGGTCGACGCTCTTCACCTTGGCGTAGTAGCTGCGGTGGTTCGGCCGGCCGCGCTCCTTCAGGAGTTCGAAGGAGAAGCGCACGTCGGCGGCGGTCACCGGCCGGCCGTCGGAGAAGCGGGCGCGCGGATCGACGTGGAAGATGATCCAGGTACGGTCATCGGGCAGTTCGAGCCCCGCCGCGATCTGCGGATAGAGGGTGAAGGGCTCGTCGTAGGAGCGCGCCAGCAGCGTCTCCCAAAGGTACTGGCGCGCGCCGGGCACCGGCAGCCCCCGGACGACGAAGGGGTTCAGCGTGTCGAATGTGCCCTGCACGCCGAGGACGATGCGCCCGCCCTTCGGGGCGTCGGGATTGACGTAGCGACGGTGGGCGAGATCGGGCGGGCTCGCCGGCTCGCCGTGCATGGCGAGGGCGTGGCGCAGCGGCGCGCGCGGCACGTCGGCCTCGGCCGTTCCGAGGCAGGCCAGCAGGAGGGTGGCGAGGAGGAGGGACAGGTTGCGATGCAGCATGGAATCCGGTGGGTTGAGCCGGCTCGATCCCTAGCATGAGGCAAGGTGATTCCGGCTTTTCAACGGGACGGCGAGCCGCTATTGAGCGCGACGAGGGACAGCGCCACCGTGTCGCCACGTTCGGCAGCGACATAGCGCGTCCGAATCCGACCCATTAAGGTCCGGCCCGCCAAGGCTCCCTGCCTGCGCTTCGGACACGATCGAAAGGACCTTTCATGTCGTTCTCCGCCAAAGCCGCGGCTCGCGTCGGAGCAGGCCTCGCTCTCGCGCTGGTGCCCGCCATCGCCCTGGCGCAGGCCCAGCAGCAGCAGCGCCCGGCGCAGCGTCCGGCCCAGCCGGCTCCCGCGCAGGCTGCCCCGGCCCAGCCC
>JAEZGJ010000005.1 GCA_023416965.1 Pseudomonadota bacterium
CCCGTCGACAGGGGCGCGGCTTTCGGCCAGTCTCCGGGCCTTCAAGAGCGGGCCGCAGTGCCCGCCGGACCGGGAGGAAGACATGTCGCAGCGGATCGCAATCGTCACGGGCGCGGGATCGGGCATCGGCAGGGCCTCGGCCCTCGGCCTCGCCAAGGCCGGATATGCGGTGGCGGTCGCCGGACGGCGCAAGGACGAACTCGAAAAGACGGTAGCCATGGCTGCCGGCGCCACCGTCATTGCCGTGCCCACGGATGTTTCGGACGAGAATTCCGTCGCCGCCCTGTTCCAGACGGTGAAGGAGCGCTTCGGCCGGCTCGACGTTCTGTTCAACAATGCCGGAATGGGCGCGCCCGCCATTCCCATGGACCAGCTCTCCGTCGCCCAGTGGAAGCAGGTGGTGGACGTCAACCTCACGGGATCCTTCCTCTGCGCCCGCGCCGCCATGGCGATGATGCGCGCGCAGGACCCGAAGGGCGGCCGCATCATCAACAACGGCTCCATCTCGGCCTATGCGCCGCGGCCCTATTCGGCGCCCTACACCGCCACCAAGCACGCCGTGCTCGGCCTCACCAAGGCGATCTCGCTGGACGGGCGCGCCGACCGCATCTCCTGCTCGCAGATCGACGTCGGCAATGCCGCCACGGAGATGACCGAGCGCATGACGGCGGGCGTGCTGCAGGCGGACTTCTCGGTGAAGGTCGAGCCGCGCATGGACGTGCGCCACGTCGCCGAGGCCGTTGTCCACATCGCCAACCTGCCGCTCGACGTGAACATCCTCACCATGACGGTGATGGCCAACGACATGCCCTTCGTCGGCCGCGGCTGAGGCGAAGGGACCCGCGACAGGAGCTCCACCCGCACCCTCCCCTCGCTGGCGCGAGGAGAGGGAGACTTCCACGTCCCGCTTCGTCCGCATCGGCGGATGCCAGGCACGACGGGCGCGTGTGGCGCGAGCCGTCGTAGTCCCCTCCCCGCACGGCGGGGAGGGTGCGGGTGGGGCTTTTCTCGCCTTCCCGGTCAGGCGGTCTCCGCCCTCAGCCAGGCGAGATAGTCGGCATCCCCGCCGGGGACGTCGATGATCAGGAAGGCCGGCGTGTCATAGGAATGGGCCTCGCGGAAGCGCTGGCGCGCCGGCTCGACCAGCCGGCGGACGGTCTTCACGATCATCACCACCTCGTCGGCGCGCTCAACGGTACCCTTCCAGCGATAGAGCGAGCGCATGCCCGGCAGGATGTTGACGCAGGCCGCCAGCCGCCTTTCGACCAGATCGGCGCCGATGGTCTCCGCCTCGACAAGGCTCGCCGCCGTCGTATAGACCAGAACCACGTCATCCGGCGCTTCGGTCCGCGTCATCATCCGTCCCCGTTCCGATCGGTCGCCCGCCATGCCGGATCATCGACCCGACCCGAAGAAGATCGCCTTCGTCGCCTCGCCGGCGCCGGAGGCCCAGGAGGCCTGGAAGCGCCTGACCGCCCGCTACGGCAGCGTGGCCGGCGACGAGGCGGAGGTGGTCGTCGCCCTCGGCGGCGACGGCCTGATGCTGCAGACGCTGCACAAGTACATCTCCAGCGGCAAGCCGATCTATGGAATGAACCGCGGCTCCGTCGGGTTCCTGATGAACGAATATGCCGAGGAGGCCCTGGTCGAGCGCATCTGGAACTCGGAGCGCTCGGTGATCCACCCGCTGCTCATGACGACGGTGGACATCCACGGCGAGCGGCAGGATGCCCTCGCCATCAACGAGGTGTCGCTGCTGCGCCAGACCTCGCAGGTCGCCAAGCTCCGGATCAGCGTCGACGGCCACGCCCGCATGGACGAGCTCATCGCCGACGGCGTGCTGATCGCCACCCCCGCCGGCTCGACCGCCTACAACCTCTCGGCCAACGGGCCGATCCTGCCGCTCAACGCGACGCTCCTCGCCCTCACCCCGATCTCGCCCTTCCGGCCGCGGCGCTGGCGCGGAGCGCTGCTGCCCGACCGGGTGGCGCTCACCATCGAGGTGCTGGAATCGGCCAAGCGCCCGGTCAGCGCCACCGCCGACCATCACGAGGTACGCGACGTCGCCACCGTCTCGGTGGCCATGGACCATTCGCGCTCGATGATCCTGCTGCACGATCCCGGCCATTCGCTGGACGAGCGCATCCTGCGCGAGCAGTTCGGCGCCTGACGCCATCAGCCTTAACGGAGCGCTAACGCACGTCCGCTATTGTTGCGGGCGATGATCCGCATCGACTTCAACCGGCTGCGATTCCTGGTGATCGACGACAACGCGCACATGCGCCGGATCGTCCGGACCCTGCTGCACGGCTTCGGCGCCCGTGAGGTCTACGAGGCGGAAGACGGCGCGGCTGGCCTCGAGGCATTCACCCACTACATGCCGGACATCGTCATCACCGACTGGTCCATGCCCATCTTCGACGGGCTGGAACTGACCAGCATGATCCGCCAGCCCGGGGCCAATGCGAACCCCTATGTGGCGATCATCATGCTGACCGGTCATTCCGAGAAGAAGCGCGTGCTGGAATCGCGCGATGCCGGCGTCACCGAGTTCCTCGCCAAGCCGATTTCGGCCAAGGCGCTCTATCAGCGCATCCTCAACGTGGTGGTGAATCCGAGACCGTTCATCAAAACCAAAACTTTTTTCGGCCCGGACCGCCGCCGCAACCACGGTTCGAGCTATGTGGGTCCCGAGCGCCGCAAAGGCGAGAAGGCCGAGATGATCAAGGTCCAGCCGCTGCTGGACAAAACCAAGAGTACGATGTGAGGGGAGCGGCATGACGAAGACACCTGTGAAGAGCCCCTCCCGCATCGGATCCAAGGGCGGCCTGGACGAGGCCACCGTCTCCGCTTTCGCCGACCACGAGGTCGTCACCCCGAAGCGCAACCTGAAGAGCTACGGCAAGAAGGCCAAGATCAAGGTCGACGAGTTCGGCTTCGACATGGAGGCGATCGAGCGCGCGGAAGCTGCGCTGGCCGACCTCTCCTCGGAGTTCGACGACTGGATGGCGAAGGAGGTCGAGCGCCTCACCCGCGCCCGTGACGCCGTGGCCGCCGAGGGCATCACCGCGGGCACCCGCGCCAACATCTACATCGCGTCCCACGACATCAAGGGCGAGGCCGCGACCTTCGGCTATCCCCTCGCCGCCCGCGTCGCGGAGAGCCTCTGCCAGCTTCTCGACGGCATCGCGGACGACGACAAGGTGCCGGCCGACCTCGTGATCCAGCATGCCGACGCGATCCGCGCCATCGTGCGCGAGAGCGCCAAGGGCACGGATCATCCCCTGGCCATGACCCTGTCGGACCGGCTGGGCGAAGCGACGACGCAGATGCTCGTCACCATCAACGGCGCCCCCTCCATCGCGCCCTGATCCGGCGTCAGCGGCAGCCCTGCATCCGGCCAGTGCGTCGTTCGAGGCTCGCTGACGCTCGCACTTCAAGGAGGGGGCGGGCTGCACCGATGGCGCAGCTATGTCCCCCTCGTGCCACGCGCTACGGTCGTCATCGCGAGGCGCGGGCGCCGACGTTTCGTCAGCATCGTCCGGTGGCGAGCCTCGACGGACGAACTCCTTGACGCAGGGCGCTCAGGCCGCGGCCACCATGGGGAAGTCCAAAGTCTCGTCGTCCAGCGCCTCGTTGCCGGCGATGAGGTCGCGGGTGAAGGCGCGGGCCTCGTCGCGCGCCGCCTCGGCGGCGAAGCGGCGGAGCTGGGCGAGGAGCTGGTCGAGCTCGCCGTCGGCGAGCGGCGCATAGGCGGTGAGCACCCGCTCGACCATGCGGCGACGCAACTGGGCATGGCCGCCGCGATGGCTGCCGCCGCCGTCCTCGTGCCAGGCATCGAGCGCGGCTCGGAAGGCCTGCCAGGTGGAGGCGGGCAGGCCCGCCCGGTCGTAGAGGGCGCGGAAGCCGGCGCCGCGGCGGTCGTGGACGAGGCCGGAGGCCTGGCGCAGCGTCAGGCCGGCGAGTTCGGCGAGCGCCTCCTCGAAGAGGCGGACATTGCCGGACAGCAGCGCCCTGAGCACGAGGCCGGTGGAGAGCTGGCCGGACTGGCGCAGGTGGCGCACGAGCGGGCTCAGCCCCTCGCCGCGGCAGGCGGCGGCAATGGCAACGGTCGCCTTGTCGGAGGCCTCGCGGGCGACGCGTTTCGCGCGGTCCTCGGGCAGCCAGGCACGGCCGGCGACGAAGGCCGAGAGGGCCGTGGAGAGCTTGACCACCAGCGCCTGGCGGGCGCCGGGCGACAGGTCATCGCGGGCGAAGAGCGCCTCGCGGATGTCCGGGTCCTCGCCGAAGCGCTCGATGATGCGGTCGATGGAGAAGGCCGGCACGTCGGCCGTGTCGAGGGAGACGACGGCGAGGCAGGCCTCGAGGCAGCCGACCTCGGCGATGGCGGCCGCCACCGGCGCCGGCACGTGGTCGCGGCGGGAGACGGCATATTGCACCTGCGGATCGCCGCCGCCGACGAGGTCGACGAGTTCGGCGTCGAAGAGCAGCGGCGAGTGGCGGGCGATGATGGCGGCGATCTCGGGCTGGTCCTGCAGCAGGCCGACGATGACCGTGTGCGGCGCCTCCTCGGAGGTTGCGAGCGCGTCGGCGAGGGCCCGCCGCACCAGCGGCGAGGGATCGTCCATCAGCGTGATCATCGCCGCCTCGGCGGCAGCGCGGTCGTCACCGGCAAGGTCGGAATGGAGATAGGCGCGGGCGAGGGCCGAGGTGGCATCCGCCCGGTCGCCGGCAGCGGCCGTCTGGATCCAACGCAGGAAGTGACGAACGATCATCGGGTGCGCCTGAACCGAGGCAAGGGACTGGAACGACGCGAGCTTTTGCTCACGGGGACCAGCTTACCGGCGGCGCGCTTAACAAAGCGTTCACCATGGACTTTAAGCGTTTTTTATTGCTGCCACCGCGTCAGCGACGGGCGTCGGGGCGCAGGAAGGTCGACAGGTCGAGCGGCTGGCCGCGGCGCGCCTGCTGGACCTGGACCGGGATGAAGGGCCCACCCAGGGCGGAGCCGCCGGTGGTGCCGTAGGGGCTGCCGCCAGAGGCCGTGGGCGTCAAGACGGCGGCCATGTTGACCGGACGGGAGGCGGTCGCCACGTCGCGGCCGAGGGAGGTCCAGGTGGCGGCGACGAAGGCGTTGATCGGGCCGCCGCCGTTGCCCGAGAACAGCGAGTGGAAGGGCCGCCCGGGATCGGCGTTGATGCGCGGCACGGCCGACCAGGAACTCGCCTGCTCCTGGACACTGGTGGCGGCGGCGAGCGTCGTCTGCCCGGCGGAGGCGGCCGGTGCGCCGGCGACTGCCGTCGTCTGGCCGGAGGAGAGCACCTGGTAGACCTCGGCGACCGTGCGCGGCCGGCCCTGGTCGAAGAAGATGCGGCGGTTGGCGCCGGCCGCATCGGGGAAGAGCAGCGCGGCGCTGGCCTGCGGGTTGGTCTGGTTGGTGTTGATGAGCCGCGCCGCCCCGCCGGACCCGAGGAAATGGGCCATGTAGAGCTCGCCCTCGGTCGGGTCGCGCCCGGTGGCGGCGCGCAGATCGGCGGCGTTGCGGTTGGTGAAGGCTCCCGCCATCAGCGCCGCGACGGAGGGATCGTCGCGCAGGGCGAGAATCTCCTGACGCGTCGCCGGATCGGAGACCGTCGGCCGGCCGCTCGCGTCGCGGCCGATCTTCTCCGCATATTGGCCGAGACCGAGATTGCGGCCCTCGTCGCGCACCATGGTCAGCCAGGTGGAATCGATGAACTGGTAGAGGCCGCGGGCGCTGGAGGTGGAGGCCTGGGCGGTGGGCTGGAGGCTCGATTCGCGCCGCGCGGTGCGCAGGAGATAGTCGAAGCCGGCGCCGGTCTTCTGCGCCGCCGCCTGGATGGCGGAGACGACGCGGCTCACGCCGGCCTCGGCCGCCGTGGCCGGGCGGCTCTGCGGTTCGGCGGATGAGCGGAAGAGAAACATCTCGGCTATGTCCCCGGCGAGGAGGCGTCGAGCTGCAGCGTCCTCCATTATGGTAAACGAATTCGTAACGCCCTGACCCAGGAGGACGCCCCCATGACGGCCACGACCCTCATCACGGACGACAGGCGGCATCCCCGCGGCGGCATCTATTTCGACGATTTCGCCGTCGGCCAGCTGATCAGGCACCGCATCACCCGCTCGGTGACGCAGATGGACAACGTGCTGTTCTCCACCCTGACCATGAACCCGCAGCCGCTGCACATCGACCGGCAGTTCTCGGAGGCCTCCGAATGGGGCCAGCCGCTGATGAATTCGCTGTTCACGCTCGGCCTGCTCATCGGCATCTCCGTGCCGGACACGACCAACGGCACGCTCTTCGCCAATCTCGGCATGACCGACGTGAAGTTCCCCCACCCGCTCTTCGAGAACGACACGGTTCATTGCGAGAGCACGGTGACCGCGACGCGCGAATCGAAGTCGCGGCCCACCATGGGCGTGGTCGAGTTCCACCACCGCGCCTATAACCAGAACGACAAGCTGGTGGCCGAGTGTACCCGCCAGTCGCTCGTGCTGAAGCGCGGGGCCTGAGGGACATGCGCTCGCTGCTCTTCGTGCCCGCCGATTCGGAAAAGAAGCTCGCCAAAGGCCTGGACAGCGGCGCCGACGCGCTGATCCTCGACCTGGAGGATTCGGTTTCGGCGGCGAACAAGCCCCTCGCCCGCGAAACGGCGCGTGGCTTTCTCGCCGCCCATGCGGCGCGCGAGGACCGGCCGCTGCTCATGGTGCGGGTCAATGCGCTGGACACGGGCCTCACGGATGCCGATCTCGCGGCGATCGTCGGCGCCCGGCCCGATGCCATCATGCTGCCAAAGAGCGAGTCTGGCCGGGACGTCGCCCATCTCGACGCCAAGCTGACGGCGCAGGAAGCGCTCGCCGGCCTTCCCGACGGGCGCATCTCCATCACGGTGGTGGCAACCGAGACGGCCAGGGCCATCTTCACCCTCGGGACCTATCAGGGGGCGAGCCCCCGCCTCGCCGGCCTCACCTGGGGGGCGGAGGATCTCTCCGCCGATATCGGCGCCGAGACGAATCGCGCCGAGGACGGCCGCCATAACGAGCCGTTCCGCCTCGCCCGGGCGCTCTGCCTGATGGGAGCGGTGGCGGCGGGGGCGCAGCCCATCGACACGGTCTTCCCCGCCTTCCGGGACCTCGAAGGCCTCAGGCGCGAATGCGAGGAGGCCCGGCGCGACGGCTTCACCGCCAAGATGGCCATCCATCCGGCGCAGGTGCCGGTGATCAATCAGGTCTTCACGCCGACGGCGGAGGCCATCGCCGCGGCCGAGGCTGTGGTGGCGGCCTTCGCGGCCCAGCCCGCGGCGGGGGTGGTCAATATCGGCGGGGAGATGTTCGACCGGCCGCACCTGACGCGGGCCGAGCGGCTCTTGAAGCGCGCGGGGCAGTAAGCGCGGGTTCGGTCGCGACACTCGCAGGATGCCCCTGCGAACCCGGACAGATTTCCGGCACGGCCAGAGCCCTACTCCGCCGCGAGAACCAGGTCGTCGCGGTGGATCATCTCGCTGCGCCCCTTGTAGCCGAGCACGGCCTCGATGGCGGTTGAGCTCTTGCCCATGATCTGGACCGCGGCCACCGCGTCGTAGGCCACCAGGCCGCGGCCGATCTCCGCCCCGTCGGGCCCGCGCACGACCACACAGTCGCCGCGCTCGAAGGAGCCGTCGACCTTGGCGACGCCGGCCGGCAGCAGCGAGCGCCCGAGCCGCAGCGCGCCGACCGCTCCGGCATCCAGCCAGAGCACGCCGCGCGGCTCCAGCGAGCCGGCGATCCACTTCTTGCGGCTGGTGACGGGATGAGTCGGGGTGAGGAACCAGGTGCAGGGACCGCCCTGTTCGATGCGGGAGAGCGGCGCATCGTGCTTGCCGGAGGCGATGACCATGGTGGTGCCGGCGGTAGTGGCTATCTTGCCGGCCTCGACCTTGGTGGTCATGCCGCCGCGCGAGAGTTCGGAGGCGGCGCCGCCAGCCATGGCCTCGATCTCCGGCGTGATGCGCGGCACGAGCGGGATCAGCGCGGCGGAAGGGTCCTTCTGCGGCGGCGCGGTATAGAGCCCGTCGATGTCGGAGAGGAGCACCAGGCAGTCGGCGCCCACCATGGTGGCGACGCGGGCGGCGAGGCGGTCATTGTCGCCGTAGCGGATCTCGTCGGTCGCCACCGTGTCGTTCTCGTTGACCACCGGCACGGCGCGGACCGCGAAGAGCGTCTCCATCGTGTTGCGGGCATTGAGGTAGCGGCGGCGCTCCTCGGTGTCGTGGAGCGTGACGAGGATCTGGCCGGCGACGATGCCGTGGCGGCCGAGCACCTCCGACCAGGCTCTCGCGAGCGCGATCTGGCCGACGGAGGCCGCGGCCTGGCTCTGCTCGAGTTCGAGCGGCCCCTTGGGCAGCTTGAGGATGGTACGGCCGAGAGCGATGGCGCCGGAGGAGACGACGAGCACGTCGGCGCCGCGGGCGGCATGGCGGGCGATGTCGGCGCCCAGCGTCTCGAGCCAGGCCTGCCGCAGGGCGCCCTTCGCGCCGTCGACGAGCAGCGAGGAGCCAACCTTCACGACGATGCGGCGGAAGCTGGCGAGCGCGGGGGCGGCAGCGGGAGCGGACATGGGACCGGAACGCGAGGCCCGCCGCGGCGTGCGGCGGGTGCGGGTACTTAGACGAGGAGGCCGGGGCGAGGCAATCGGGACGGCCGGCCGAGGTCTCTCACCCGGCCTTCGGGCGATCAGAGGCCCCCTCACCCGACCTTCGGGCGATCGCAGCCCTTTCACCCGGCCCTCGGATGATCGCAGCCGCCTCACCCGGCCTTCGGCCGACCTCTCCCCGCCGGGGAGAGGTAAAGGGGCGTCTCACCCGCCAGGGACCAAGACGCCTCGGCCGCCGCACCCCTCAATTCGCGCTCGGCACGCGCTCCTCGATGCCACGGATGTAGAAGTTCATGCCGAGGATCTGCTCGTCGGCCAGGACGCCATTGCCCTTGCATTCCACCGTCTGGCCGTCCTGGCGGACGACCGGGCAGCGGAACGGGTGCAGCGTGCCGGCCTTGATGGCGGCCTCGGTCGCCTCCGCCATGGCCTTCACCTCGGCCGGCATGTTCGTATAGGGCGCCATGTGGACGAGGCCGGTGTTCAGCCCGCCCCAGGTGTCGCCGGAGGTCCACTTGCCGTCGAGCATCGCCTGGACGCGCTGGAGGTAATAGGGCGCCCAGTCATTGACGATCGAGGTCAGCTGCGCCTTGGGCCCGAAGCGGATCATGTCCGAGTCCTGTCCGAAGGCGAGGATGCCGCGCTGCTCGGCGATCTGCATGGCGGCGGGCGAATCCGTGTGCTGGGCGAGGATGTCGGCGCCCTGGTCGGCGAGCGCCTTGGCGGCGTCCGCCTCCTTGCCGGGGTCGTACCAGGAGTTCACCCAGACGATGCGGATCTTCATGTCGGGACGGATCGACTGGGCGCCGAGCATGAAGGCGTTGATGCCGGAGACCACCTCGGGAATGGCGAAGGAGCCGATATAGCCCACCGTCCCGGTCTTCGACATGCGGGCGGCGATCTGGCCGAGGATGTAGCGCCCCTCGTAGAAGCGGCCGGCATAGGTGGCAAGGTTCGGCGCCCGCTTGTAGCCGGTGGCGTGCTCGAAGCGGACGTTCGGATGGCGGCGGGCGACGCGCTCGGTCGGGTCCATGAAGCCGAAGGAGGTGGTGAAGATCAGCCGATGGCCGGTGCGGGCGAGCTGCTCGATGACACGCTCGGCATCGGGGCCCTCGGCGACCTTCTCGACAAAGGTCGTCTCGACCCGGTTGCCGAACTGGCGCTCCACCGCCTGACGGGCGACGTCGTGCTGGTAGGTCCAGCCGTGGTCGCCGACGGGCCCGACATAGACGAAGCCGATCTTCAGCTTTTCCTGGGCCCAGGCGGAGGCCGTGACGGCGAGGCCCGCGGCGGCGGCGAGCGCGGCGGCGGCGAGGGTCCTGCGGTTGAACCAGACTGTCATGTGACGCCCCTTGCAAATGGCCGGACCGGCCGTGGAGAGGAATGGTGGCGCGGCGGCTTGCAGCGATCAAGTGTTTCGGGCGAGATGACGCGATAGGTGCCGCCGGACCCCATGACCTCATCAGCAAGCCCCGCCGAAGACCCCCTGCCCCGCCCCTGGAAGGAGCGGGTGCGGGCGCTCTACGAGGACGAGAACGAGGCGGGCGAACGCTTCCGCTACGCCCTGCTCGCCTTCGACGTCGCCACCATCAGCTTCGTGGTGGCGACGAGCTTCCTGCCCCGCCACATCAGCATCGAGGTCGTGGACTTCATCATCGGGCTGGGGCTTCTCGCCGATTTCAGCGCGCGACTGTGGATCTCCCGCCGTCCCTGGCGCGAGATGTCGCACCCGCTGACCTGGGCCGACCTCGTCGCCATCGTCTCCTTCCTCGCACCCATCGTCGGCGAGGGCGGCGGTTTCCTCAGGGTGCTGCGCACCCTGCGCCTGATGCGAACCTACCAGCTCGTCAAGCAGCTGCGCGGCGACAGCGCCTTCTTCCGGCGGAACCAGGAGGTCATCTTCGCGGCGACCAACCTCTGCGTCTTCATCTTCGTGATGACGGGTCTCGTCTACGAGACGCAGCACCGCACCAATGCCGGCATCAACAACTATGTCGACGCGCTCTATTTCACCGTGACGTCGCTGACCACGACCGGCTACGGCGACATCACCCTGCCCGGCACGACCGGGCGGCTCATCTCCGTGCTGATCATGATCTTCGGCGTGACGCTGTTCCTGCGCCTCGCCCAGGTGCTCTTCCGCCCGGTGAAGGTGCGCTTCTCCTGCCCGACCTGCGGCCTGCAGCGGCACGAACCCGACGCCGTCCACTGCAAGGCCTGCGGCACGGTGCTCAACATTCCGGACGAGGGGAACTGAGGGCGCCGGAGCGCCCTCCCCGCCTCAGCGCCGCTCGTTGAAATTGCCGCCGCCGGGCGGGCGGGTCATCTTGAACATCTGCTCCGAGCCGACGTGGAAATACTGGTCGTAGCCGCCGCGCATGACCGGGTGCATGCGGCCGGTGTCGACGATCCCGTCCTTAATGAAATCGTCGTTGATGTAGATGCCGACCACCTGGCCGATGACGAGGTGGTAGCTCGTCACGCCCTCGAGCGAGGTCAGCGGCACGGTCTGCAGCCACTTGCACTCGAGCGCGGCCGGCGAGGCCTTGACCCGCGGCGGCTTGACGAAGACCGAGGGCGCCGCCTCGATCCCGGCGAACTCCATCTCGTTCTCGCCACGCGGCAGCGGCGCCGAGGTGGCGTTCATCGCGTCGCGCAGCTCCCAGGAGACGAAGGAGCAGGTGAACTCGCCCGTCTCCTCGGCGAAGGCGAGCGCGTCCTTGCGGCCGCCGGAGCCGAAACAGACCATGTGCGGCTTGTCGGAGATGGCGTTGAAGAAGGAATAGGGCGAGCAGTTGATGCGCCCGTCCTTGTCGATGGAGGTGATCCAGCCGATCGGCCGCGGCGAGACGATGGCCTTGAACGGGTCGTAGGGGAGACCGTGGTCGGCCGCGGTGACGTTGTAATGCATGGATCAGCCCTCAGAGACGTGTGACGATGGCGGCCATGTCCGGACGCTGGCGGTCTTCCGCCTTCGCCTCGGGCGTGCCGATATGGACGAAACCGGCGATGGTCTCACCGGCGGCGAGGCCGAGACGGTCGAGGACGCGGCGATCGTAGGCCGGCCATTCCGTGACCCAGTTGCCACCGAAGCCATAGGCGGCGGCCGCATGGAGCAGGTTGAGGCAGACGGCGCCGGCGGAGAGCACCTGCTCCCATTCGGGGATCTTCGGATGGGGCGCGGCGCGCGAGACCACGGCCACGCAGACGGGGGCGCGGGTGAAGCGGCCGCGGTCGATCTCGAGCCTCTTCGGTTCGGCGGCGGGATCGTCGGCGAGGACGAGGCGCTCGAGCTCGGCGCCGAGCGCCGCGCCGGCCGCCGTATCGATGATGATGAAGCGCCAGGGCGCGAGCTTGCCGTGGTCGGGCACGCGGGCGGCGATGGCCAGCATGGCGGCGAGGGTCGCCGTGTCCGGGCCCGGGCCCCGCATCAGGGCGAAGGGGGTGGAGCGGCGGGTCGCAAGGTGGTCGACGAGAGCGGATTGGACGGGCATGCTGATCCTCGGGCGGGGCCGCGTTCCCAACTAGGCACATTCACCGCCTTCGCCAAGGGGACAAAGCGCAGGACTTGCCGGCCGGCGCTTGCACCCGGCCGGC
>JAEZGJ010000118.1 GCA_023416965.1 Pseudomonadota bacterium
CTGTTCAACCGTCTCGTAGGCAAGCGCATCGCGCTGGTCGACGACCGGCCGGGCGTGACCCGCGACCGCCGCGAGGGCGAGGCGAGCCTCGGCGATCTCGAATTCACGATCATCGACACGGCCGGCCTCGAGGACACCCGCGACGGCAGCCTCGAGAGCCGCATGCGGGCGCAGACCGAGGAGGCCATCCGCCTCGCCGACGCCGTGCTGTTCATGATCGACGCCCGGGTCGGCCTCACCCCCGACGACCGCTCCTTCGCCGAACTCGTGCGCAAGTCGGGAAAGCCGGTGATCCTCGCCGCCAACAAGAGCGAGGGGAAGGTCGGCATGGCCGGCGCCTATGAGGCCTTCGGCCTCGGTCTCGGCGACCCCGTGCCGCTCTCGGCCGAGCATGGCGAGGGCATCAACGAGCTCTACGAGGCGCTCGCCGCCCTGATGCCGCCGCCCGAGCCGGACGACGACGAGGACGAGGAGCGGGCGGATGACGACCTTCCTGCCGGCGACCAGGAGGCGCCGCCCGAGGACCTGTCGAAGCCGATTCCCGTGGCCATCGTCGGCCGGCCCAATGCCGGCAAGTCGACGCTGGTCAATGCCCTCATCGGCGAGGACCGCCTGCTCACCGGCCCCGAGGCCGGCATCACCCGCGATTCCATTTCGGTGGACTGGGACTGGGGCGGACGGAAGTTCCGCCTCGTCGACACGGCGGGCCTGAGGAAGCGCGCGCGGATCGAGGACAAGCTGGAGAAGCTCTCGGTCGCCGACGCCCTGCGTTCCATCCGCTTCGCCGAGGTCGTGGTCGTCTGCATGGACGCCACCAAGCCCTTCGAGGACCAGGACCTGCGCATCGCCGACCTCGCCTCCAAGGAGGGCAGGGCGGTGGTCCTCGCCTTCACCAAGTGGGACCTGGTGCCGCACAGGGGCGGCAAGGCGGCGAAGCTCCGCGAGGAGGCCGACCACTGGCTGCCGCAGATCAAGGGCTGCCCCGTCGTCGCCAACTCGGCCGAGACCGGCCAGGGCCTCGACAGGCTGATGCAGGCGATCCTCGACGCCCGGGTGCCGTGGCAGAAGCGCATCTCCACCAGCACGCTGGTGCGCTGGCTGCAGGAGACCATCGACCACCACCCGCCGCCGGCGGTTACCGGCCGCCGCATCAAGCTGCGCTACATGACGCAGGCCAAGACGCGGCCGCCGACCTTCGTCGCCTTCTGCTCGCGGCCCGAGGCGCTGCCCGAAAGCTATCTGCGCTACCTCGTCAACGGCCTGCGCGAAAGCTTCGACCTCCAGGGCACCCCCATCCGCTTCCACCTGAAGAAGACGGACAATCCCTACGAGGAAAAGGGCCGGAAGATCCGGTAGTGTGCTGCCGCACTCCCTCGGGTCAGTAGCCGAGCGTGAACCGCGCCCGCACGTGCTTCGGCGTCTCCAGCTCATCCACCATCGCCACGGCGAAATCCTCCGCCGAGATGGCGCTGTTGCCGGCCGCGTCCACGACGAGCTGGTCGGTGCCGAGCCGGAACCGGCCGGTGCGCTCGCCGGGCTGGATCATCGCGGCGGGCGACAGGAAGGTCCAGGCGAGTGCCGGCTCGGCCTTCAGCTTGTCGAGGAAGGCGCCGCCGGCCTTCGCCTCGGCGAGGTAGGCCGCCGGGAACTGCGGCGTGTCGAAGAGCCTCACGCCCGGCGCGACCTCGAGGCTGCCGGCGCCTCCCACCACCAGATAGCGCGGCACGCCCGCGTCCTTCGCCGCGCCGATCAGCGTGTCGGCGTCGGAGGCGAGGAAATGGACCGCGGAGATCGCGGCATCATGTCCGCGCCAGGCGGCGGCGAGGGCGGCGCGGTCAAAGGCGTCGACGGCCTTGGCGGTCACGCCGGGCAGGGTGGCGATGGCGTCCGGCTTGCGCGCAAGCGCCGTCACCTGATGGCCGCGAGAGGAGAGTTCGGCGAGGATGCGCGATCCGACCATGCCTGAGGCGCCGAGGAGTGCGACTTTCATCGGGGATGTCCCTGTGATAGTAACCAATGGAAACCAGATAGCTGAAGGAAAGCGCCCGCGAAAGAAGGCACTTTCCGCTTACGAGGTCACCCCGGAGGAACCCATGGCAGCGATCATCGTCGAAGGCGCCGCAGGCGCAGCACCGGCCCCCGCAGCCCTCTATCCGCCCGACGTTTTCGCCGCCGACTGCCCGACCCGCCGCGTCCTCGACCGGATCGGCGACAAATGGGCGGTCCTGATCCTGATCCTGCTGGCGCGCGGCACCACACGCTTCAACGAGCTGCGCCGGCTCATCGACGGCATTTCCCAGAAGATGCTGTCGCAGACGCTGAAGAGCCTGGAGCGCGACGGCCTCGTCTCGCGCCGCGTCATTCCGACCGTGCCGGTCGCGGTGGAATATGCCATCACGCCGCTCGGCCTGACGCTGCACGCGGCGGTCGATCCGCTTCGCGTCTGGGCGGAGACGCATATCGCAGCGGTCGAGGCGGCGCAGCAGCGCTATGACGGCGAGACCTCGGGCAGAGGGTGATGGGGGCGGGCTTCTGCCCGGCATACCCACCCGCACCCTCGCCGCTGCGCGGAGAGGAGACATGTCGCGACCATCCCCCTCCGGTTACGCCAGGCTCAAACCGCATTGGCCCGCGCACGAGGTCGAAGTCTCCCTCTCCTCGCGCCAGCGAGGGGAGGGTGCGGGTCGGGTCTCATCCGCTGTCAGTGTCGGGAAAATTGGCGCCCGAGCGAGCCCCTCAGGCCGGATCGCGAAAGCTCTTCCAGCTGCGGGTCGGGTAGTCGTAGAGACGGCCGGTCTCCGTCACCGAGGCGAGGCACATGGCGACGATGGCCTCGGCGGCGGCCTCCGGCGGATCGAGCGTCTGCGGATCCTCGCCCGGCATGGCCTGGGCGCGCATGGTGGTGCGAATCGGCCCGGGATTGAACAGGTTCACCCTGATCGCGGTCGCTTCGGTTTCCGCCGCGTAGGTCCGCGCGAGGGCGTCGAGCGCCGCCTTGGTGGTCGAATAGGGACCCCAGAACGGCCTGCACTTGGTGGCGGCGCCGGAAGTGACAAAGACCGCGCGGCCGGCGTCGGATGCCTGCAGCAGCGGGTCGAAGGAGCGGATCAGCCGCCACTGCGCGGTCAGGTTCACCGCGACGATCTGGTCCCATTCCTTCGGCACGACATGGCCGAGCGGCGAGATCGGGCCGAGAATGGCGCCGTTGGCCACCAGCACGTCGAGCCGTCCCCAGCGTTCGTGGATGGCGAGCCCCAGCCTGTCGAGCCCGTCGCCGTCGCGGATGTCGAGGGGAACGAGGGTCGGCGCGAGGCCTCCTGCCTGCCGTATGGCGTCGTCGAGGGATTCCAGACCCCCCTGCGTGCGGGCCACGGCGACGACCTGTGCGCCGCCTGCGGCGAGGGCGAGGGCGGTGGCGCGGCCGATGCCGCGCGAGGCGCCGGTGACGCAGGCGATGCGTCCGGAAAAGGGCTTGTCGGTCATGGGGTTTTCGCAGCCGTCCTCGTCAGCTCGCCTCGGCCAGCAGCGAGAGCTGCTTGGCGCCCTCGCCCACGAGGTCCGTGATGGTCGTGGGATAGTCGCCGGTGAAGTAATGGTCGGTGAACTGCGGCTGCGCCGCGTTGCGGCCCGTTTCGCCGAGCGCCCGGTAGAGCCCGTCGATGGAAATGAAGGCGAGGGAATCGACGCCGAGATAGTCCCGCATCTCGTCGATCGACATGTGGGCGGCCAGCAGCTTGTCCTGGTCGGGCATGTCGATGCCGTAATAGTCGGGGTACTTGATCGGCGGCGAGGCGATGCGGAAGTGCACCTCCTTCGCGCCGGCATCGCGCATCATCCGCACGATCTTGCGCGAGGTGGTGCCGCGCACGATGGAATCGTCGACGAGCACGAGACGCTTGCCCTCGATCACGGCGCGATTGGCCGAGTGCTTCATCCTCACGCCCTGATCGCGCACCGACTGGGTCGGCTGGATGAAGGTGCGGCCGACATAGTGGTTGCGGATGATGCCGAGTTCGTAGGGCAGGCCCGAGGCCTGGGCGTAGCCGATGGCCGCCGGGACGCCCGAGTCCGGCACCGGCACGATGACGTCGGCCGGCACGTTCGATTCCTCGGCGAGGATGGCGCCGATGCGCTTGCGCATGCCGTAGACGTTCTTGCCGTCGACGATGGAATCGGGCCTGGCGAAATAGACATATTCGAAGATGCAGGGCCGCTTGCGGCGGGCCGGGAAGGGCTTGATCGACTCGAGCCCGCGCTCGTCGATCACCACCACCTCGCCGTTCTCCACCTCGCGGACGAACCGCGCGCCGATGATGTCGAGCGCCACCGTCTCGGAGGTCAGGATGAACTTGCCGTCGAGTTCGCCGATCACCAGCGGCCGGATGCCGAGGGGGTCGCGGGCGCCGATCAGCTTCTTGTTGGTCATGCCGACGAAGGCATAGCCTCCCTCGATCTGGCCGAGAGCGTCGATGAAGCGGTCGACGAAGCGGTTGCGGCGCGAGCGGGCGACGAGGTGCAGGATCACCTCGGTGTCGGAGGTCGCCTGGTAGATGGCTCCGTCGGCGATCAGGCGGCGGCGCAGCGTCAGGCCGTTGGTCAGGTTGCCGTTGTGGCAGGCGGCGAAGCCGCCGGTCTCCAGCTCCGCGAAGAGCGGCTGGACGTTGCGCAGGATATTGCCGCCGGTGGTGGAATAGCGGGTGTGGCCGATGGCGGAGGGGCCGGGCAGGCGCTCGATCACCTCGCGGCGGGAGAAGTTGTCGCCGACGAGGCCCATGCGCCGCTCCGAATGGAAGCGGGCGCCGTCAAAGGAGACGATGCCGGCCGCTTCCTGGCCGCGGTGCTGGAGGGCATGCAGGCCGAGCGCGGTGAGCGCCGCGGCGTCCGGATGGTCGTAGACGCCGAAGACGCCGCACTCCTCGTGTAGCCGGTCGGTGTCGACGTCGAGGACGAGGTCGTCACGGCACGGCGCGTCAGCCTCATGATGGCGGACTTCAAGGGATTGCGTCATCGCATCCTCGTCGTTGGAAAGCCTCGGTCGTCAGCCCGTCGCGTCATATGCGGGCTGATGCGCCGGAACGATAGGTCCACCCCATGCACGGCGACCATGCGCCGGAAGAACAGCGGGCGCCAGATCAGGGCTGGCGCGGCGGCGTCGCACCCGGCGCCGGCGTTGCCGGCGGCGTGCCGGGAGCGGCGGGGGGCGTGGTCGCCGGAGGAGTCGTTGCAGGCGGGGTCGTGCCCGGCGCGGACCGGTTCAGGCGGCGCAGGATGTCGGAGCCCTCGATGTCCTGCGGCAGCTGCGCGATCAGCCAGTCCTTGGTCTGTTCGAGCAGGGCGTAGGACTTGGCCCGCGTCACCCAGTCCGGGCGGTTCGGGCCCGGCACGAGCCAGGTGAAGAAGGCGAAGGCGACGACCACGATGACGAGGCCGCGGCCGAGGCCGAAGACGAAGCCGAGGGTGCGGTCGAGCACGCCGATCTTGGAATCGAGGATGGCGTCGGAAATCTTGATGGTGATCAGCGAGACAATGACGAGGACGGTGAGGAAGACGCCCGCGATCACCACGGCCTTGGCCAGCAGTTCATTGGTGATCTGCGTCTGCACGATCGGCAGCAGCCGCGGATAGGCATACCACGTCGCGATCGCCGCCAGCGCCCAGGAGGCGATGGACAGGACCTCGCGGACGAAGCCGCGAACCATCGCCAGCAGCGCGGAGATCAGCATGATCGCGGCGAGGCCGATATCGAGATAGGTCACCGGCATCGATTTCGGCTCCGGAATGCAAGGTTCGGGCGCTGCGAGTCGACAAAACCCGCGCGCGACCCCGCGCTTATAGCGAGGCGGGTGGCCCGCGTCACCCCGTCACGGGTGCCAGCGATCCTCACCATGCGGACCGGTCCGAATTGTGGCGGCCGGACATGCCGGGGCGCTCACGGCTGGGGTGTCGCGGGGAGGGCGGAGACCGCCTTCGGCGGCGTCACGCCCATCGAGACGTAGATGCTCATCAGCTGGTCGATGCCGATGTCGGCCGGGCTCACCCATGTCTCCGGCACGTAGATGAGGCCGCCGCCGATGGGCACCGGCGCGGTGGGCACGAGGATGCCGAGATAGCGCTGCTCGCCCACCATCACAGCCTCGTGCGAGGGCAGGAGGGCGAGCACCGCCGCGCCGCCAGGCTCGCCGCCGAAGAAGCACCAGACCGGGCTCATGCTCTTCAGCCCGTCGGCGTCCTTGCGGTCGACCATGGAGACGAAGCGCCGCGACAGGTCGTAGACAGTGCCGATGAGCGGAATGCGCCGCATGATGCGGTCGAGCGCGTCCTGCAGGCGTTCCTGCAGCACGATGGCGACGAGGCCCAGGAGATAGATCACACCGACGACGATGAGAATGCCGATGAGATAGGCAGCGAGCGAGGAGGAGGAGAAGCCTAGGCCGAGCGAGGTGAGGAACCGCCCAACCACCGTGCCGGGCCCGACGAAGCCGTAGATGAAGGTCACCGACCAGACGACGACGAAGGCGGTGACCGCCAGCGGCAGCAGCAGCAGGACGCCCGCCAGGAAGACGCGCCTCAGATTGCCCATCGACAGTTCCCCTCCGTAGGGCTCACGCTCCGTAGGGCTCACGCCCCATTGCCTCGTACGGAGCTCACGCCCCGACGGCCCGATGGCGCCGGATCACCCCGCCCCGGCCTTGGGGTGCTCTCGCGCCACGCCCGAGGCGGCAATATCGGCGACAAGCGTCGACAGGCCCGTGACAGCCTGCACCCCCAGGCCCGTCTCGCCGCTCTCGCCGCGCGCGATCTCCGGCACCACGGCTTTGGTGAAGCCGAGTTTCTTGGCTTCCTTGAGGCGGGCGGCGGCCTGGGCCACCGGCCGCACCGCTCCCGACAGGCTGACTTCGCCGAAATAGACGGCGTCCGCTGGCAGCACGGCGCCTGAGAGCGAGGAGACCAGCGCCGCCGCCACAGCGAGGTCTGCGGCGGGCTCTGCGATCCTGAGCCCGCCCGCGACGTTGAGATAGACGTCGTGGCTGCCGAGCCTGACGCCGCAATGGGCGTCGAGCACGGCGAGGACCATGGAAAGCCGCGCCGGATCCCAGCCCACCACAGCGCGCCGCGGCGTGCCGAGGGTGGAGGGCGCGACGAGCGCCTGGATTTCCACCAGCACCGGTCGTGTCCCCTCCATGCCGGCGAAGACGGCGGTGCCCGGCGCTCCGAGGTCGCGGCCGGCGAGGAAGAGTTCGGAGGGGTTCGGCACCTCGCGCAGACCCTTGCCGGTCATCTCGAAGACGCCGATCTCGTCGGTCGGGCCGAAGCGGTTCTTCACGGCGCGCAGGATGCGGAAATGGTGGCCGCCTTCGCCCTCGAAGCTCATCACCGCGTCGACCATGTGCTCGACGACCCGCGGCCCGGCGATTTGGCCGTCCTTGGTGACGTGGCCGACGAGGATGACGGCGGCTCCGGACTTCTTGGCATAGCGGATCAGCACCTGGGCTGCCGAGCGCACTTGGCTGACGGTGCCCGGCGCGCTCTCCACCGAATCCGTCCACATGGTCTGGATGGAATCGATCACCACGAGCCGCGGCGTCGCCCCTTCCGACAGGGTGGCGACGATGTCCTCGACATTGGTTTCCGCCGCGAGCTCCACCGGCGAGGCGGTCAGGCCCAGCCGCTCGGCCCTGAGCCGCACCTGGCCCACGGCCTCCTCGCCCGAGATATAGACGACCCGGTGGCCCATGCGCGCAAGCCGGGCCGAGGCCTGGATCAGCAGCGTCGACTTGCCGATGCCGGGATCGCCGCCGATGAGGATGACCGAGCCTTTGACGAGGCCGCCGCCGAAGACCCGGTCGAGCTCGCCGACCTGCGTCTCCGTGCGGGGCGCCTGGTCGTTGACACCGTCGAGCCCGGCGAGCGCGAAGGCCCGCCCGCGCGACTTGCCGCCCCTGGCCGGGGCGCCGCCGACGCCTGTCGCGGCGATGCTCTCCTCGGCGATGGTGTTCCAGGCCCCGCAGCTCTCGCACTTGCCCTGCCAGCGGCCGTAGGTCGCGCCGCAGGACTGGCAGACATAGGTGGTGGTGGAGCGGGCCATGTCAGCCTGTATAGCGGCGGTGGTAGCGCCTGCCGAGGCTGGTCAGGATTTCGTAGCCGATCGTGCCGGCGGCCTCCGCCACATCGTCGACGCCGATGCCGTCGCCGATGAGGGTCGCGACCTCGCCGGCGGCCACCTGCCCCGCATCCGTCACATCTATGGCGATGAGGTCCATGGAGACGCGGCCGGCCGGCTGGCAGAGGACGCCGTTCACCCGGATGGGGGCGCCGGTCTTGCGGTCGGTCGAGCCGGCCTGACGCAGATAGCCATCGGCATAGCCGACCGAGACGACGGCGATGCGGCTGTTGCGCCCGGCCGTCCAGGCGGCACCGTAGCCGACCGTGTCGCCCGCCCGCACGCTGCGCACCTGGACGATGGGCGCCTCCAGCGTCACGACCGGGGAGAGCGGGTCCCGACCCGCGACGAAGCGGGCGCCGTAGAGCGCCACGCCGGGGCGCGTCAGGTCGTGGCGGGCGGCAGGGAGGGTGCAGCCGGCCGAATTGGCCAGCGAGCCGGGGACGCCCGGAAACAGGCCGCGGATCTGCTGGAATCGGTCGATCTGCCGGGCTGTGAGCGGATGGCCGGGCTCGTCGGCGCAGGCGAAATGGCTCATCAATAGCGCCGGCTCGAAGGCGAGGGCGCTCGCTCCGGGCTCGGCGAGCAGTGCGGCCTCGGCGAGGTCGAGGCCCAGCCGGTTCATGCCGGTGTCGACATGGACGGCGGCAGGCAGGCGCCGGCCGACCGTCTCGCAATGGGCGGCGAAGATCTCCACGTCCTCGCGGCTGCCGAGCACCGGACGGATGTCCTGCGCCGTGTAGGTGTCGAGGGCCCCGCCGAACAGGCCGTTGAGCACGTAGATCGTGGCGGCGGGAACCGCGGCCCTCAGCCGCTTCGCCTCCGACAGATGGGCGACGAAGAAGGTCGTGCAGCCCGCGCCGGCCAGCGCCGGGCCGGCCTGTTCGATGCCGAGCCCATAGGCGTCGGCCTTCACCACCGCTGCCGTGGCGACGCCGCCGCCCATGGCGACGAGCGCCCGGTAATTGGCGGCCAGCGCCGCGAGGTCGATGGTCAGGACCGCGCCGGCCTCGCTCTGCGGAATGGTCATTGGCCTACTCGAAGCGCTCGGGCAGCCGGTCGGCATCGGCGAGGTCGGAGAAGCGCGTCACCGAATCCTCGAACTGCAACATGACCGTGCCGGTGGGGCCGTGGCGCTGCTTGCCGATGATCACCTCGGCGCGGCCATGGACCTGCGCCATGTCGGTCTGCCACTTCAGATGTTCCTCGGTGCCGGGCTTCGGCTCCTTGTTCTTCAGATAATATTCCTCGCGGAACACGAACATTACGGCGTCGGCGTCCTGCTCGATGGAGCCGGATTCGCGCAGGTCCGAAAGCTGCGGGCGCTTGTCGTCGCGGTTCTCGACCTGACGGGAGAGCTGCGACAGCGCCATGATCGGCACGTGCAGCTCCTTGGCCAGCGCCTTCAGGCCGGTGGTGATCTCGGTCAGCTCCTGCACACGGTTGTCGCCGTTTTTGGACGAGCCGGAGAGGAGCTGGAGATAGTCAACCACCATGAAGTCGAGGCCGCGCTGGCGCTTCAGGCGAGGGGCGCGGGCCGCGAGCTGGACGATGGACAGGCCGCCCGTGTCGTCGATGTAGAGCGGCAGCGACTGGATCTCCTGCGCCGCCTGGGTGAGCTTGTAGAACTCGTCCTCGCGCATGTCGCCGCGGCGGATCTTGTAGGAGGGAATGGCCGCCTGTTCCGCCACGATACGGGTGGCGAGCTGGTCGGCACTCATTTCCAGCGAGAAGAAGCCGACGATGCCGCCGTTGGTGGTCTTGTGGGTGCCGTCTGGCTCGACCTCGAACTTGTAGGCCTTGGCAATGTTGAAGGCGATGTTGGTGGCCAGCGCCGTCTTGCCCATGCCCGGGCGTCCCGCGAGGATGACGAGGTCGGAATGCTGCAGGCCGCCGAGGCGCTGGTCGAGGTCGTTCAGACCCGTGGAGATGCCCGACAGCTTGCCGTCGCGCTGATAGGCCGCCGCCGCCATGTCGAGGGCGCGCGCCATGGCATCGGTGAACCGGCGGAAGCCGCCGTCATAGCGGCCGGTCTCGGCGAGCTCGAACAGGCTCTTCTCGGCATCCTCGATCTGCTGGCGCGGCGGCATGTCGACCGGCGCGTCGTAGGCGACGTTCACCATGCCCTCGCCGATGAGGATGAGGTTGCGCCGGATGGCGAGGTCGTAGATCGCCCGGCCGTAGTCCTCGGCGTTGATGATGGTCGTCGCCTCCGCCGCCAGGCGGGCGAGATATTGCGCCACCGTCATGCCGCCGACCTCGATGGCCGCATCGTTCATGAAGGTCTTGAGGGTCACCGGCGTGGCGATCTTGCCGGCGCGGATCAGCTGCGAGGCGATCTCGTGAATCTTCTGGTGGAGCGGGTCGAAATAGTGCTTGGCCTCAAGGAAGTCCGAGACGCGGTAGAAGGCCTCGTTGTTGACGAGGATGGCGCCCAGCAGCGCCTGTTCCGCTTCGATGTTGTGCGGCGCCTGGCGGAACGGGAGGTCGGACGGGCCGACGGATTTCAGGGCGGGCAGGGCGGACATGGGACTTCTGGGTCTGGGCTGGGGCAGGCCTGTCTAGCAGAGCGGAGCCAGGCCAGGGCCATTCGTTTGGCAGCAGCAGCCATGATCTCCCAATCTCCCCGATTCTCACAGCCGACGACCGGAGCGGGGCGAAATTCGGCGATGGGCGGTTGACTCCGGCGCCGCGTTGCGCCGGCCCCCGCGGTGACCGGCTGTGGCCGCCATGTCACGATGATCGGGAAGCAAGTGCGCGCGCCGGCAAGTCTACAACTGAAACGTTACTTGGGCGACGCTTGGAAACCTGACGTTAAGATTAACGTGCGATCCCTCAAGCGAACCGCAAGCGCGGTGAATCGTTCATTTCCAAGGGGCGCTCCCATGTTCAAGCGTGTCGCAATACCCATGGCCGCCGCTGCGGTTCTCCTCTCCTCCGGCATTGCCGGCGCCGCCGATCTCGGTGCACCCGTCCTGCGTGGCTCCGAAGTGGTCGAACCCGCCTATGAGCATCACGACAAGTGGAGCGGCATCTATGCCGGCGCCACCGTCGGCATGCAGGTCATCCGCAATTCCGGTTTCCATTCGGACGCCGCCGGCGCGGCCAATCCGAACTTCCCCAACTTCCAGTACGACTATGCCGGTGCCCGTTTCAGCTACGGCCTTCACATGGGTATCCAGCGGCTGTTCGGCCATTTCGTCATCGGCGCCGAGTTCGACTTTGACGGCCCGCAGGCGAAGATCGCGTCCTCCTGGTACAACGGCAGCCTCGCCTATTCCGGCGGCGCGGCGGCCAACACCTACCAGCAGCGCGTCGGCCTCAACTGGCAGGGCTCGCTGCGCGGCCGCTTCGGCTTCGTCCACCACAAGTCGCTGTTCTACATCACCGGTGGCCTCGCCTTCGCCAACATGACGGTCTGCACCGTCCTCGACGACTGCATCAACGGCGCCAACCACGTCGTGCGCTACTCGACGACCCGCTGGGGCTGGACGATCGGCGCCGGCATCGAGCACAAGTTCAGCTACAACTGGTCGGTCCGCGCCGAGTACCGCTACACGAATTACGGCTCGCGCACCTGCCTTGCCACCGACTCCTGCTCCATCAACGCGAACGCCTCGGACATCAGCAACCGGGTCGAGACCCACGCGGTGCGCGTCGGCGTCAGCTACCTCTTCGGTGCTCCGGCCTTGCCGGCGGCCCCGATCATCGCCCGCTACTGATCCCGGACGGCGGACCGCGCAGGCCCGCCGATCTCCTCGAGACGCGAAAAAAAACGCCCGGTCGCGAGACCGGGCGTGTTTTGTTGGGGGGCCGCTCGGCTGCGCCCCCCGGGGGGGGGGCCCGGGGGGCGG
>JAEZGJ010000134.1 GCA_023416965.1 Pseudomonadota bacterium
TCGATCACCTGGCCGCCGCGCCCGACATCGTCGCGGTGGCGGACCAGACCGGGCGCGCCGTCGCCGATGTCGCCGCGACGGCCTTCGCGGCCTCGGCGGTGTTCCGCCTCGACCAGATGAAGGGCGCCGCCCGCGCCATCACGGTGACGGCCTATTTCGATCGCCTCGCCCTCGACCGGGCGCTCGATTCCATCGCCGATGCCGAGCGGCGCTTCACCGCCGACATGGTGTCGGGCGAGGCCGCCGGCGTCGCGGCGGTCGAGGCCTGGATGGCGGTACACGGCGGACGGGCCGAACGCATCCGCACGGCGGTGGCCGAGATCGCGGGCTCCGGCCTGACGGTCTCCAAGGCCACCGTCGCGGCGAGCCTGCTCGGGGATCTCGTGCGCGGATGAGCCGGCTCTCCGCCCTCCTTCTCGTCCTCGCTCTCGGCTGGACCACCCCGGCGGCGGCCCAGAGCCCGCGCGCGGAAGGAGCGGAGGGCGCCGTCCATCGCGAGCAGGTCTGGCGACTGCCGCACAATGCCGACGAGGGCCGCGACATCGCTGCCATCCTGTTCCGGCCCCCGGGCGACGGGCCGCGGCCGCTCGTGGTGATGACCCATCACACATCGGGCGATGCCGCCCGCAACGGCGAGCCGCGCCATGGCGTCTATCCGCACGTCGTCTCGTGGTTCGTCGAGCGCGGCTATGTGGTCGCCGTCATCCACCGACGCGGCTACGGCCTCACCGGCGGCGAGCGGGCCGAGCGCTTCGCCTGCCGCAGGCCCAACCATTTCGCCGCGGGGCGGGCCGACGCCGCCGATCTCGCGGCTGCCGTCGACGGGCTGACCGGGCTGCCCTTCGTCCGCAAGGACGGGGTCGTCGTCATCGGCCAGTCCACCGGAGGCTGGGCCGCCGCCGCCATGGCGGCGGAGAACCATCCCGCCGTAGCCGGCGTGATCAATTTCGGCGGCGGACGGCGCGGCCGCTCCGGTGAAACGGGCCAGACCTGCGCCCTCGACGAACTGGTGCGCGACGCGCGGGTCATGGGCCGTCGCGCCCGTACGCCGGCGCTGTGGCTCTATACCGAGAACGACCAGTCCTTTCCGCCCGACCTGACGCGGCGGATGGCGGAGGCCTATCGCGCGGCGGGCGGAACGCTCGATTTCCAGCTTCTGCCGCCCTTCGGGCGCGACGGCCACGCGCTCCTGCCCAATCCCGGCGGCATTCCCGTGTGGGGACCGCTGGTCGAGCGGTTCATCCTGAAGTTCCGCTGAGCCTCAGGCGAGCTTGTCGACGGTCAGGCCGGTGCCGGGCGCAGGGCTCGCCAGGGCCGCTGAGGCGAGCAGATCGACGACGCCCTGGTCGGCCTTCAACTGCTGCTTCACCATGGCCGTCTGGATGCCCATGCGGGTCTGCTCGCCCTGCATGGCGACCATGGTCCCCGCAATCGCCGCCATCGACATCCACCGTCTCCCCGTTTCCCGCTCCCTTTTTCGCATGACGGCCTTAACGAAGCCTCTGCGCCACGGCCGAAGATGTGGATACCGTCATGCGGCCCCACAAAAATGTGGTCGGCCCCGCCGGCGCTCCGTAGTCTTGGCGGAGGAATCGGGCGGCCGATTCTTGCCCTTCCGAAGCGTATGGTCAGACCTTGCCCGACCGGTTTTCGATCTTGCTCGGCGCCGACGCTCTCGATGCGCGGCAGAAACGGGAGGTTCTCGACGAGCTTTTCGACTACCGCCCCTATCTGCTCGCCAGTGCGGCGATGGGGCTCGTCATCCTCCAGGTCTTCCTGTCCGGATCCCGCCGCGAGGCGCTGATCTCAGCGGTCCTTGTGGCGCTCGGCGTGGCGCTGCGCTTCCTCGTCGACCGGATCTACCGCAGCCGCCGCGCGAGCGAGCAGGACGGCCGGTGCGCCGTGGCTTTCGCGACCACCTGCATCGGGGTGGCGCTGCTCTGGGGCGTAACCGGCGCCGTGCTCTACCGGGCAGCCGACGAGAACATGCGGCTGGCGGTGCTGGCGCTCGGCTGCGTGCTGGTCCAGGCGGTGACGTTCCGCTCCTACATGGCGCCGGGGCCGACCATGGCGCAGGTGGTGATCCTCATCGGATTCCACGCGGTGGCCATCGTCTATGACGGGCTCTACGTCCTGATCCCCGTCTGCATTGTCTACTCCGTCTTCCAGGGCATCTGCATCGTCGCGCTCGGCAAGGTCCGGATCCGCCAGATGGCGGCGGAGCGGGAGACACGGCGCCTGCTCGACGAACTCCAGTTCATCAATGCCGAACTGACCCGCACCAATCTCAGGCTGGCCGATTCCGCGCTGAGCGATCCGCTGACAGGCGTCGGCAACCGCCGCCGTTTCGAGGAGGCCCTCGCGACCATGGGCCGCGCCGCGGCGCGGCAGGGACGCCCGCTGTCGCTGCTCCTCATCGACGTCGACCATTTCAAGCGCTTCAATGACGAGTACGGCCACGTCGCCGGGGACGAAGCCCTGCGCCACGTGGCGGAGCGGCTGAAGGCCATCGCGGACGGCCCCGAACAGGTGGTGGCGCGGTTCGGGGGCGAGGAATTCGCGGTGCTGGCGGCAGGTGCCGACGAGGCGGCCGCCCGCACCCTCGCCGACCGGATCCTCGGCTCGGTCGGTGACGACGCCCCCGGCCCCTCACTGACGGTGAGCATCGGGGTCGCCACGGCCGGCGGCGGCGCGACGGCGGAGCTGGTGGGCGCCGCCGACAGGGCGCTCTACGCGGCCAAGCACGCGGGACGCAACCGCGTCTTCTGCCACGGTGACATGGATGATCCCAAAATGCCGGAAACGGTCGGCCGCTGAGGCCCGTCAGCGCGTCGGGACGGGTCGCTCGCCGCGATAGTCGTAGAAGCCGCGCTGCGACTTGCGACCGAGCCAGCCGGCCTCGACATATTTCACCAGCAGCGGGCAGGGCCGGTACTTGGAATCGGCGAGGCCCTCGTAGAGCACCTGCATGACCGACAGGCAGGTATCGAGGCCGATGAAGTCGGCGAGCTGGAGCGGGCCCATCGGGTGGTTGGCGCCGAGCCGCATGGCGGTATCGATCGCCTCGACCGAGCCGACGCCCTCGTAGAGCGTGTAGATCGCCTCGTTGATCATCGGCAGCAGGATCCGGTTGACGATGAAGGCCGGAAAGTCCTCGGCGACAGCGATGGTCTTGCCGAGCTTGGTGCACAAAGCGCGGGAGGCCTCGAAGGTCTCGTCCTCGGTGGCGATGCCGCGGATCAGCTCGACGAGCTGCATGACCGGCACCGGATTCATGAAGTGGATGCCGATGAAGCGCTCGGGCCGGTCGGTGGTCGAGGCGAGGCGGGTGATCGAGATCGACGAGGTGTTGGTGGCCAGGATCGCATCCGGTCGAAGGACCGGGCAGACCGATTGGAAGATCTTGACCTTGACCTGCTCGTTCTCGGTGGCGGCCTCGATGACGAGATCACAATCGGCGAGGTCGTCGACCTTCGGCGCGCCTTCGATGCGCAACAGGGCCTTCTGGCGATCCTCCTCGGTGATGAGGTTCTTCGACAGCTGGCGGCTCATATTGCCGTTGATGGTCGCAAGGCCCGACTTGATGCGATCCTCGGAAATGTCGTGCAGGGACACGTCGATGCCGGCGAGAGCCGCCACATGCGCGATGCCGTTGCCCATCTGGCCGGCGCCGATCACGCCGATCTTGCGAATGTCCATGGTTCCACCCGGTGCACGGCCCGGCGCCATGTCCGGGCGGCGGTGCGATCAAAACGAACTGGCGGACATCTCTACGACGGTCCCGCCGCCGACGCCATCCCGACCGCGAACAAGACGACGGGCGGAGATGGCTCCCCGCCCGCCGGAATTCAAGCTTACTTGCCGAGCTCTTTCTCAAGCTCGGGCAGGATGGTGAAGAGGTCGCCGACCAGGCCGTAATCGGCCACCTGGAAGATCGGCGCCTCCTCGTCCTTGTTGATGGCGACGATCACCTTGGAGTCCTTCATGCCGGCAAGGTGCTGGATGGCACCAGAAATGCCGACGGCGATGTAGAGCTCGGGTGCCACGACCTTGCCGGTCTGGCCGACCTGCCAGTCGTTCGGGGCATAGCCGGCGTCCACCGCGGCGCGCGAGGCGCCCATGGCGGCACCGAGCTTGTCGGCGACGGGCTCGATCACCTTGGCGAAGTTCTCCTTGGAACCGAGCGCGCGGCCGCCGGAGATGATGATCTTGGCGGCGCCGAGTTCGGGGCGGTCCGACTTGGCGATCTCCTCGCCGGCGAAGGTCGACAGGCCCGGATCGGCGGCGGCGGGAGCCGCCTCGATCGCGGCCGAGCCGCCCGCACCCGCCGCCTGGAAGGAGGCGGTGCGCACGGTGATGACCATCTTGGCGTCGGTCGACTGCACGGTCTGGATGGCGTTGCCAGCATAGATCGGCCGCTCGAACGTGTCGGGCGAGACGACCTTGGTGATGTCGGAGATCTGCATCACGTCGAGGAGCGCGGCGACGCGCGGCATGATGTTCTTGCCGTTGGCGGTCGACGGCGCGACGAGGGCGTCGAAGCCGCCGGCGAGCGAGACGATGAGGTCGGCGGTCGGCTCGGCCAGCAGGTTGGCATAGGCCGCATTGTCCGCGACCAGCACCTTGGCGACGCCGGCGAGCTTGGAGGCCGCCTCGGCGGCGCCCTGGCAGCCGGATCCGGCGACGAGCACCGTGACGGGCGCGCCGAGCGCGACGGCGGCGGTCAGCGCCTTCAGCGTCGGGTCCTTCAGCGAGGCGTTGTCGTGTTCGGCGAGAAGGAGCGTGGCCATCAGAGCACCCCGGCTTCGTTCTTGAGCTTGCCGACGAGTTCGGCGACGGAGGCGACCTTGACGCCGGCCTGGCGGCCGCCCGGCTCGGCGGTCTTCAGCACCTTCAGGCGGGGCGCGACGTCGACGCCGTAGGCGTCCGGCGCCTTCTCGTCGATCAGCTTCTTCTTCGCCTTCATGATGTTGGGCAGCGAGGCGTAGCGCGGCTCGTTGAGGCGCAGGTCGGTGGTGACGATGGCGGGCGTCTTCAGCTTCACCGTCTGCAGGCCGCCGTCGACCTCGCGGGTGACGGAGACTGAATCGGCGGCGAGCTCGACCTTCGAGGCGAAGGTGCCCTGGGGCCAGCCGAGGAGGGCGGCCAGCATCTGGCCGGTCTGGTTGGCGTCGTCGTCGATGGCCTGCTTGCCGAGGAT
Source organism: Pseudomonadota bacterium (assembly GCA_023416965.1). Taxonomy (GTDB): domain Bacteria; phylum Pseudomonadota; class Alphaproteobacteria; order Rhizobiales; family Phreatobacteraceae; genus Phreatobacter. The sequence continues at coordinate 5,201 of JAEZGJ010000134.1, forward strand.
GACGAGGCCGGGCTGTTCCTCACCCACCACGCCCTTCAGGATCTTGGCGACGGCGAGCGGCTCGACGATGGCGTCGGTCTTCACGTGGATGCCGCGGTCGGCGCCCATGGCGAGCGCGGTCCGGATCGTCTCGGCAGCGCCCTGGGCACCGATGGAGACGACGACGATCTCGGTCGCCGCGCCCTTCTCCTTCAGACGGATGGCCTCCTCGACGGCGATCTCGTCGAAGGGATTCATCGACATCTTGACGTTGGCGAGTTCGACCCCGGAACCGTCGGGCTTCACGCGGATCTTCACATTGTAATCGACGACCCGCTTCACGGGCACAAGGATCTTCATCGTGTCCCTCCCCGAGCGGGTGATTTTTCGCTCGGATAATCGGATTTGAAAGTCATTTCGACCGGGCGCGCACCCTAGAAGCGGCCCTGCGGGGTGTCAACGAAACCACCCCGGCGCCGCCATAGGGCCTTCGGGTGATGCAGCGCAACAAAAATGGCGCGCATCCTCATGGGGCCAGCGTCGCGATCACCGGCACGTGGTCGGAGGGGCGGTCCCAGCCACGCGCCTCGCGCAGGATCTCCACCTGGCGCATGGCCGGGGCGAGAGCGGGGCTCAGCCAGACATGGTCGAGGCGGCGGCCCTTGTCGGCCGCGGCCCAGTCCGGCGAGCGGTAGCTCCACCACGTGTAGAGTTTCTGCGGCTCGGGGGTCAGCGCCCGCATCATGTCGACCCAGCCGCCGGCGGTCGCGACCTCGGTGAGGCGGCGGCGCTCCAGCGGCGTGTGGGAGACGACCTTGGCGAGCTGCTTGGAACTCCACACGTCGTGTTCCAGGGGGGCGATGTTGAGGTCGCCGACGAGAACCGTCTTCGATGCGCCACCGCCGACCCGAAGCGCGTCCCAGGCCTCCATCTCGTCGAGGAAGCCGAGCTTGTGGGCGAATTTCTCGTTGACGGCGGGGTCCGGCTCGTCGCCGCCGGCGGGGACGTAGAAGTTGTGGATGCGGACTCCGGCGCCCGGGCCGTCGGCGAGGGTGACGGCGATGTGGCGGGCATCGTTCTTGCCGCAGAAGACGCGGCGGTCGATGTCGACGAGGCCGTGGCGGGAGAAGACGGCGACGCCGTGATAGCCCTTCTGGCCGTGGATCGCGATGTGCTCGAAGCCCATGCGGCGGACGTCGGCCAAGGGAAACTGGCCGTCCATGCACTTCGTCTCCTGCAGGCAGAGCACGTCGGGCTGGTGCTCGGCGACGAAACGGGCCACCGTCTCGATGCGCAGGCGGACGGAATTGATGTTCCAGGTGGCGATCTTCAGCGTCATGGGTCCTCGCGCGGCGGACCATAGAAGGCGGATGCGCCGTCTGGAAGCGGCCGGGCGCCGCCATCCACCGATTGCAACGGTGACGGGAGCCGCCCGCCACGGGACCGCCGGACGCTTGCACCTTGCCCGCGAGCGGCTTTGATGGTCCAAACCGATTCGGACGAGGGCGCCTCCCGACATGCCGACGCTGTTCCGCTTCCTGACGATCCTGATCGTGCTCGCCGGCCTCGGCTTCTCGGGCATGCTGGCGCTCGCCTATCTCGTCGAGCCGGAGCCGCGGGAGATGAGCGTGCAGGTGCCGCCCGCCCGCCTGCAGCCGCGCCGGTAGCGATGGCCGGCGAGATCGACCTCTTCCTCGACATGATGGCCGCCGAGCGGGGCGCTGCCCGCAACACGCTCGAGGCCTACCGCCGCGACCTCGACGACTACGCCTCCTTTCTCGCAGCCATGGGAACGGGGCCCAAGGGGGCGACGACGGCGACGATCCGCGACTACCTTGCGGACTGCCAGGGCCGGGGCCTCAAGACAGCTTCCGTCGCCCGCCGGCTGTCGGCGGTGCGCCAGCTCCACCGCTTCCTCTACGGCGAGGGGCTGAGCGGCGAGGATCCCGCGGCGGTGCTGGAAGGCCCCAAGCGTGGTCGCCCCCTGCCCAAGACGCTCGGTCTTGCCGAGGTCGACCGCCTGCTCGCCATCGCCCGCGAGGGCCTGGACGACGCGGCACGCCCGGTGGGCGAGCGGCTGCGGGCGGCGCGGCTGACCTGCCTTCTCGAACTCCTGTACGCCACCGGCATGCGCGTGTCGGAGCTCATCGCCCTGCCGGTTGGCGCGGCCCGGCGCGACCAGCGCTTCCTCGTCGTGCGGGGCAAGGGCAACAAGGAGCGCATCGTTCCCCTCAACGCCGCCGCCAAGGAGGCCATGGCTGCCTATCTCGCCCTGCGCGAGGAGGCGGGGCTCGGGCCGTCGAAATGGCTCTTCCCCTCGTCGGGCGAGAGCGGCCATCTGACGCGCCAGCATGTGGGGCGGGAGCTGAAGGCGGTGGCCGGGGCGGCCGGCCTCTCCGCCGCCAAGGTGTCGCCGCACGTGCTGCGCCATGCCTTCGCCAGCCATCTCCTGCAGAACGGGGCGGACCTGCGCGCCGTGCAACAGTTGCTCGGCCATGCCGACATTGCGACGACACAGATCTATACCCATGTGCTGGACGAGCGCCTGAAGAGCCTCGTGCGCGACCTGCACCCCCTCGGCAACGAGGACTAGGACAGGTCCGTCCTTGACTTGCCCTGTGCCGAGGGGCATGTGCTCGCGCTTCATCGGGCCCCTCGGGGCCGTCCCCCCGGCCCCCAGCGGGCCGATGCTCACAGGTTCCGGGCCGCACACCTTGCCGATGCGCAGCTACCTCGATTTCGAAAAGCCGATCGCCGAACTCGAATCCAAGGTCGAGGAGCTGCGGGAGGTCGCCGCACGCGACGGCGGCGTCTCCATCACCGACGAGGTGACGCGGCTGGAGCAGAAGGCCGACCAGGCGCTGAAGGACCTCTACCAGGGCCTCACGCCCTGGCAGAAGACGCTGGTGGCCCGCCATCCCGGCCGGCCCCACACGCTCGACTACATCGCCAAGCTGGTGGAGGACTTCACCCCGCTCGCCGGCGACCGGGTGTTCGGCGAGGACGAGGCGATCATCGGCGGCTTCGGCCGGTTCCGCGGCCAGAGCATCTGCATCATGGGCCACGAGCGCGGCGACACGACCGAGACGCGCATCCGGCACAATTTCGGCATGGCGCGGCCCGAGGGCTATCGCAAGGCCGTGCGCCTGATGGAGACCGCCCAGCGCTTCGACATTCCCGTGGTGTCGCTGGTCGACACCGCCGGCGCCTATCCCGGCATCGGCGCCGAGGAGCGTGGCCAGGCGGAGGCCATCGCCCGCTCCACCGATTGCAGCCTGGGGCTCGGCGTGCCCAACATCGCCGTCATCATCGGCGAGGGCGGCTCGGGCGGCGCAATTGCCATCGCCACCGCAAACCGCGTGATGATGCTGGAACATGCCATCTACAGCGTCATCTCGCCGGAAGGGGCCGCTTCCATCCTCTGGCGTGACACGACCAAGGCGCAGGAGGCAGCCACCAACATGAAGATCACGGCGCAGGACCTGATGCGGTTCGGCGTCATCGACCAGATCGTGCAGGAGCCGGTGGGCGGCGCCCATCGCGACCCCGACCTCGCCGTGCAGCGGGTCGGCGACGCCATCGAGGCCTCGCTCCAGGGGCTTTCGGGCCTGCCGGGCGAGGAGATCCGGCGGCTGCGGCGCGACAAGTTCCTCGCCATCGGCCGGGGGATCTGAGGCGCCGGCGGGGTGCTCCGCCATGGTTTGGCCGTCTTCCTCGCCGCACCATCACCGATCTGTGAGCTTCCGGTGGAAATCATTAACCCTCGGTCCGATTTTCGGCGGGTTGCAGTAACCTCGGGTTGACGCTATCGGTCGTCTTCAAGGGTCCGTTAAGGATCAGCAGCGCCAAGCTGACACCGTTCGTGGGGCTTCTCGCGCCCCGTTTCGGAGCAGAGCATTGCAGCAGACGGCCGGCATTCCCCAGGTGGCAATCTCGCGGTCCAACCGTCTCGGCGGCTGGCGGCTGGCGCTGTCCGCCGCGGCCTGCGCCGTCCTGCTGGCGGGCTGCCAGGGCCAGACCCTGTCGCGCAACGATCCCAACCGCGGCAATGCGCCGCTGGCCCAGGCCGTCGTTGAGGAGCTGAACGTCAAGGGCATGACGCGCACCTCGCCGGTGCTGATGCGCATCTTCAAGGAAGAGGCCGAGCTCGAGGTGTGGAAGCGCGATGCGAGCGGTCGCTACGCGCTCTTCAAGACCTACCCGATCTGCAACTATTCAGGCGATCTCGGGCCGAAGGTGCGCGAGGGCGACCGGCAGTCGCCGGAAGGGTTCTACCAGATCAACATGGGTCTGATGAATCCGCGCTCGTCCTATTACCTCGCCTTCAACATGGGCTTCCCCAACCAGTTCGACCGTTCGCACGGCCGCACCGGCTCGCACCTGATGGTGCATGGCGACTGCTCGTCGCGCGGCTGCTACGCCATGACCGACGAGGCCATCGCCGAGGTCTATGCCCTGGCGCGCGAGGCGCTGCAGGGCGGCCAGGAGAGCTTCCAGGTTCAGGCCTATCCGTTCCGGATGACGCCGCGCAACATGGCGCGCCATCGCAACAGCCCGCACATGGCCTTCTGGAAGAACCTGAAGGAAGGCCACGACCATTTCGAGGTGACACGGCAGGAGCCGCAGGTGGACGTCTGCGAGCGCCGCTACGTGTTCAACGCCGTCTCGCCGCAGTCGGTGCTGGCGCAGGGTGGTGCCACCGGCGAGACCCGCGAGATGATCGCCGCCAACGACCCCTGGGCCGGAACCCGCAGCGCCGGCGCCGCCCGCGGCAACGTCACCACCGCGCCGGCGCCACGGACCCCGGTGCCGACCTCGCTCAACCAGCCGGTGACCACGATTGCGCCGGTGACGCGTGAGGCGCCCGCCTCGGCCCGCTCCATCCGCACCCGCTTCACCGCCATCGGCGACGACACCTCGGCCCCCCGCCCCGCCTTCCAGGCCGCTGCCCGCTGCCCGGCCTATGTCGTGCCGCCTGCGATCCGCCAGGCGGTGGCGGCCAAGCACGCTCGCGACATGGCGCAGGTTGCGGCCCTGTCCCGCGAGATCACCGCAGCGCCGCCGCGTTCCGGCATTGACGGCGGCACGCACCGCACCTTCGCTGCCCGCTTCGCCCATCGCCAGATCCGCGTCGGCTCCTCCGAGCCCGCCTTCTCGCTGGCGAGCCAGCAGAGCCAGCCGGTCACGCTGGTCTCGGCCCGCTCGCCGGCGACGCCCGACGCCGCTCCGGCGGCGGCGCCCGCCGCGGCTCCGTCCCTCGCCTCGGCGAGTTCCACGCCGGTGACGCTGGAGGCCTCGATCGCCACCACCATGATGAGCGCGCCGGTGCCGCAGCCCTCGCCGATGCGCACCACCATCGCCCAGCGCCAGAGCGGCGGCGAGGTGTCGCAGGCGCTTCCCGGCACGGCCTTCGCGCCGGTCCAGCCGGCGGCGCAGCCCGCCCAGCCGCAGGGCAACTGGCTCTCCCGCGCCATGGGCGCGCTCGGCGGCGGCAACAGTGAACCGGCTCCGGCCCAGCAGCAGGTGGCGCCGCAGGTGGCGAACCAGGGCGCCGCGCGCGACTGAGCCCTTCCGGATCGGTGACGTCATGAGGCGGCTCGCGGGCCGCCTTTTCGTTGCGGTGTCGTCAGGCCGCCAGCGGGTAGGTTTCCTCGACCAGATAGGGGCCGCCACCGACCGATTCCTTCGAGGAGAAGAGCGCGAAGCTCGGCACGATGAAGGTGCGGCTCATGAACAGGCCGCGCAGCGCCAGCCAGTCGGCCACCGATCGTGCCGTGGCGTCGCGTGACAGGCGCGCCAGGGTGATGTGCGGCACGAACTTGCGTGGCTCCGGCGAGAGACCCACGCGGCGCATGATGCGCTCGTGCTCGGCCTGCAGTTCCATCAGCGGCTGGGTCTGGCGGACCTCGACGAAGATGGAGCGCGGGCGGTCGCCGCCGAAGGCTCCGAGACCGGTCAGCGTCACCTCGATGGAGCGTTTGCGCACGGCATAGAGGAGGTCGGCGATCTCGTTGGCGGTGCGCTCGTCCACGTCGCCGACGAAGCGCAGGGTGAGGTGGTAGTCCTCGGGCTCGATCCAGCGGGCGCTCATCAGGCCGCCGCGCAGCCTCGCCAGATCCTCGCGCAGGGCCTCGGGAACCTCGAGACCGGTGAAGATGCGGGGCATGGCGACCTCCCTGCGCTGCACGCCGGCGTTCGCGGGGGACGCCGCTCCCATCAACTCCCGGCCTGCTGCAGCGGGTCCCTCGGCGGGACCCCGGCGAATCGGCCGCGGGACGGTTCGAGTGTGACGCTCGCCGCGCCGGATGTCATGGCCATGACGGCCGGGGGATGTCATGGCCATGACGGCCGGGCGGTCAGGCGACCTTCAGGGCCGTCCAGTGATCGAGGAAGGCGTCCAGCCACAGGCGCACGCCGGGATCGTGCAGGTAGCGGCCGTCGAAATGGTCCTGCCGCGGTCGCGCATTGGGCGAGGCCATGCGTTCGTGGGCGCGCGTGGTCCAGCGGTTCATCATCCAGTGCGTCACCTCCGGGTGGAACTGGATGCCGTAGGCCGCCTTGCCGACGCGGATCGCCTGGTTGGCGAAGCAGTCGCCGGTGGCGAGCAGTTCGGCCCCCGCCGGCACATCGAAACCCTCGCGGTGCCACTGGTAGACATGGTCGGGCCAGGGCAGCTCGCGCAGCGCCGCCTCGGTGGGGTGGAGCGGGTAGTAGCCGACCTCGACATGGCCTTCAGGGTGGAAGCCGACCTTCGCCCCGAGATGGCGGGCCAGCATCTGGGCGCCGAGGCAGATGCCGAGGAAGGGCAGTTCGTCCTTCAGGGCGAGGCCGATCCAGTCGGTCTCCGCCTTGACGAAATCGTCGGGGTCGTTGGCGCTCATCGGGCCGCCGAAGATGACGGCGCCGGCAAGGCCCGCCGTGTCGGTCGGGAGCGGATCGCCGAAGCGCGGCCGGCGGATGTCGAGCCGGAAGCCGCGCTCCTGCAGCAGGCGGCCGACCCGTCCGGGGGTCGAATGCTCCTGGTGCAGGACGATGAGGATGTCCTTCGGCCGGGCGGCGCGCGGGGCGCCCTTGCGTCGCACGACCGGCGGGACCGGTCCGGAAATCGTCGCGTCGGGTCGCAACAGTGGACGCACGGACATGGCGGTGAATCACCTCGGGGCCGGTTCTCAGGCCGTCAGTGTGATGAAAGGATGGGCTTGCTTAAAGATGGCTGAACAAATGGCAGATGTGCGTTGCACAACTGTCACAAGGCGGGACGCGGCGGCTCAGCCGGCGAGTGCCCGCGCGAGAACCGAAGCCTCCACCGGCTTCTGCAGCACGATGTCGAAGAGGCCGGGCAGCATGTCGGCGGGATCGTCGCCCGACAGCGCGACGAGGCGCGGATGGCGGGGATGGGCCTTCATGGCGATGGCGACGGCGGCGCCGTCCATGTCCGGCATGCGGCGGTCGATGACGGCGACGTCGAAGTCATGGACGGCGGCGGCCTCGAGCGCGGCGTGGCCGCCGTCGACCGAGGTCACCTCGTGGCCGAGGGCGCTGGCGATGCGGGCCACGACCTCCCGGGAGAAGGCGTGATCATCGGCGATCAGCACCTTCAGGGACGGTCCGCGGGCGGGTGTGGCGGCTCTTCCGGCGGGCATGGCGGGCATGCGACAGGCCTAACGCCGAATGACGAAGAAATGGTTTATTGCGCGTTTCCGGTTCAGGGAGTCGCGCATCCCCATGGTCGAACTCCTCACCCTCGTCGCCCCGGTCTTCGGGCTCGTCGCGCTCGGCTATGCGGCGGCGCTGGCGGGGCTGATCGGGGAGCGGGCGGGGGAGGGGCTCACCTCCTATCTCTTCGTCATCGGCGCCCCGGCGCTGATGTTCAAGCTGCTCACCGCCGCCGTCTTCCCCGGCGTCTTCCCGTGGGGCTACTGGATCGCCTACTACGCCGGCATGGCCATCGTGTGGGGCCTGGCGACGCTGCTGGCGGCCGGGCTCTTCAACCGCAGCCACGGCGACGCTGTCATCGCCGGCCTCGCCACCGGCCAGGCCAATACCGTGCTGATCGGCATCCCTATCATCCTCAAGGCCTATGGCGAGGAGGCGGCCTTTCCCATCGCCATGCTGCTGGCGGTGAACCTGCCCATCACCATGACGCTGGCGACGCTGATGCTGGAGGGGAGCCGCGCCGCCACCGGCGGGACGCTCTTCGTCAAGCTCGGCCGTGGCCTGATCACCCATCCGCTGATCATCGCCATGGCCGCCGGCGTCGCCTTCCAGGCGGCCGGCATCAGGCCCGCGGGCGTCGCGGCCTCCATGCTGGACATGGTGGCCGGCACCACCATCCCCCTGTCGCTCATCGCCCTCGGCATGTCGCTGAAGACCTACGGGCGGCGCGAGGACGTGCCGGTGGCGCTGATGATCTGCACGCTGCGCCTCATCGTGCACCCGGCCATCGCCTATGTCGTGGCCCACCACGTCTTCGCGCTGCCGCCCGCCTGGACCGGGACGGTCGTGCTCTTCGCCGCCATGCCTGCCGGCATCAACGCCTATCTCTTCGCCGCCCGCTACGGCCAGGGCGTGGGCATCGCCTCCACCGCCGTCGCCCTCTCCACGCTGCTGGCGGTCGTCTCCTCCATCCTCTGGCTGCGCGTTCTCGGCATCGGCTGAGCCACGGTTCATCGCCGGTTCATCCCTGACGAAGCGGAATTGGGGTAATTGCGTACGATCCGCGAATGGTGGATTGTGTCGCTCACGAAGTCGTGTTCAGCCGCTCGCGGGTGCCCCAGCGTTGACGTCTAACCCCGCCCCCGCAGCCGATGGTCTGGACCGCAAGGTCTTCGGAGATTTCTTCGCCCTCGCCGCCGGCTGGTGGACGGGAGCAACCGCGCGTCGCGCTTGGTTCCTGACGGCGGCGCTGGCGGCCTGCCTCATCGTCAATGTCGGCATCAACTTCGCGGTCAACAGCTGGAACCGCCGGTTCTTCGACGCGCTGGAGAACACCGACACGCATACCGTGTTCTGGGCGGTCGTCGTCTTCCTCGGTCTCGTGGTCTGCGCCGCCGGCGTCGGAGTGGGCATCGTGCTGTCGCGCGAGACACTGCAGGTGCGCTGGCGCGAATGGCTCATCGGCTCGCTGGTGGACCGCTGGATCGGCGGCCAGCGCTACTATCGCATGGGCCTGGCGCGCACCGAGCCGGCCAATCCCGAATACCGCATCGCCGACGACACGCGGCTCGCCACCGAGCCCATCGTCGACTTCGCCATCGGGCTCCTGTCCTCCATCGTCTCGGCACTGACCTTCGTCGGCGTGCTCTGGGTGGTGGGCGGGGCCCTCACCGTGCAGATCGGCGGGGCCACCCTCTGGATCCCCGGCTACATGGTGCTGGCGGCGCTTTTCTACGGCATCGCCATGTCAGCCCTCATGCTGTGGGTCGGCCGCCGACTGCCGGGCGCCGTCGCCCGCCGCAACGAGGCGGAGGCCAAGCTGCGTTTCGAGCTGACGCGGCTGCGCGAGAATGCCGAGAGTGTCGCGCTGATCCGCGGCGAGGCGGACGAGAGGCGGGCGCTCGGCGCCACCTATCAGGATCTCGTCCAGCGCTGGCTGGGCGTCGTGCGCCGCCACGGCCACATCACCTGGCTGACCAATGGCAGCGGCGTCTTCGTGCCGGTCCTGCCGCTGCTGCTGGCAGCGCCCAAATACCTGTCGGGCGAGTTCACCCTTGGGCAGGTGACCCAGCTCGCCGGCGCCTTCCTGCAGGTGCAGGTCGCCATCGCCTGGCTGGTCGACAATTTCCGGGCGCTCGCCCAGTGCTACGCCTCCATGCAGCGCGTCACCGAACTGACCAACGCCATCGACGACATCGACGGCGATTTCGAGCGCGGCCAGACCGGCGGACTGGTTCTCGTCCCCTCGGAGACCGGCGCCGTGAGGCTCGACGATCTCACCATCTCGGACCGCAGCGGTCGCGTGCTGATCGACCGGGCCCATGCCCGTATCGAGGCCGGCGAGAAGGTCATGGTCTCAGGCGAGAGCGGCACGGGGAAGTCGACCCTGGTGCGGGCGCTGGCGGGACTCTGGCCCTGGGGAGACGGCGCTATCGCCCTGCCGGCGGGCGGCACGATCGCCTTCGTGCCCGAACGGGCCTATCTGCCGGCGGGCACCCTGCGCGGCGCGCTGCTCTATCCGGCCCAGACCCTGGCGGTCGACGACGCCATCCTGAGCGAGGCGCTGATCGAGGCCGGGCTCGGCTATCTCTCCCAGCGGCTCGACGAGGTCGACCGCTGGGACCAGACGCTGTCCAACGGCGAGCGCCAGCGCCTCGCCATCGCGCGCCTGCTCGTGCAGCGGCCGGATCTCGTCATCCTCGACGGTGCCACCAGTGCCCTCGACGAGGGCGGCGAGGCGCGGCTGATGGCGACGCTGGTCGCGGCCCTCGAGGGCTCGACGCTGATTAGCGTCGGCCTGAGGCCCGGCCTCGAGGCGCTGCACGACCGCAAGCTCCTGCTCTCCCGCGGCGAGCGCGGCGCCCGCCTCGCCTCCGTCGCCCTGCGGCCGATGGCGGCCGCCGTCACCTGACCTTCCATCACGGCCGCTCGCGGCGCGTTCAAGAGGACCTGCAGCATGTCTCTCCACATCTGGGATCACTTCTGGGACCTGAGGGTCAAGGAATGCCCCTGCGACGTCCATTTCTGCGACTGGCTCGACGAGAACGAGGTGTCGGGCAAGGCGATCTTCCACTTCGGCACCGGCGGGCACCACATTCTCGGCCTGCACAATGTCGAGAAGGACCGCAAGAACGTCATCCTCGGCATCACCGCCTCGCCCGGCGAGATCCGCACCTACGAGACGATGATCGTCGAGAATCCGGAGCTCGGCTGGGGCTACAAGGCACTGTTCGGCGATATCTACCAGCTCGACGCACGGCTCCTGCCGATGTTCGACGTGGTCACCCTGTTCCATGTCGGCGAGTTCCGCACCGAGGCCAACGACGCCTATGGCGGGCTGACCGACTACCAGATGGTGAAGCTCCTCGTCGGCCAGACCAGGCCGGGCGGCACCGTCGCCTTCTATGCCGGCTCCTACGCCTATGACATCGCCAAGGTGCAGCACGACAAGATGGTCGAGGAAGGCCTGCTGGTGCCGAAGGGGCAGTACAAGACCCTGCCGCTGTTCGAGCGGACGGCCAAGCCGGTCTGATCCCGCCAGACCCGCCCCACCCATCCGGTGGCTTGCCAAGCGTCACGGTCCGGCCGATCATGAATGGACCGTGACACGAGCCGGAGCGCCGGAAGGAGCCTCATGTCCGACATGGATTCGCGAATCCCGGGCACCGTCATCCCCCTGAATGCCGGTGCCTCCCCCCCGCGGGTCTCCTTCGATCGGCGCGAACTGCAGGCGATCCTCCAGCTCTACGGACGCATGGTCGCAGCCGGCGAGTGGCGCGACTACGCCATCGACTTCCTGAAGGGGAAAGCGGTCTTCGCCATCTTCCGCCGCGCCTCGGAAATGCCACTCTACCGGGTGGAGAAGAACCCGGAGGCCAAGCAGGGGCCCTATGCCGTCATCAACACGGCGGGCCTCGTGCTGAAACGCGGGCACGACCTGAGGCGGGTGCTCGCCGTCCTCGAAAAGCCGCTGCACGTCGTCCAGTAGGACGCCCCCCGCCACCCGATCACGCCGTCGCCGCAGGGATGTCCTGCGCCTGCGTCCTTGACGCCGCGCCACGCCGCGCTATCGTCATGAAAAGCCATTTCATTCTATGAAACGTCTCGTCCGCGCCGGACGGGCCGGGGATGTTACGCCCGCCATGACGACCTTCGCGCCGCTGCCCCATGCCACAATTCCCGCCGCGGACGAGGCCCTGCGCGCGGAGGTGAAGGCCTTCCTCGCCGAGGCTCTCGCCGGCATGCCGCCGGAGAAGCGGGCACGCTCCTGGATGGGCGCCGACCCGGCCTTCAGCCGGGCGCTGGGCCGGCGCGGCTGGCTGGGCCTCAGCCTGCCGAAGCGCTATGGCGGCGCCGAGCGCGGCTTCTTCGCCCGATTCGTCATCGCCGAGGAGCTGCTGGCGGCGGGGGCTCCGGTGGCGGCGCACTGGATCACGGACCGGCAGTCCGGCCCCCTCATCCTGCGCTACGGCACGGAGGCGCAGCGCGCCTTCTACCTGCCCAAGATCTCGGCCGGCGAGATCTTCTTCTGCATCGGCATGAGCGAGCCCAATTCCGGCTCGGACCTCGCCAGCGTGCGCACCCGCGCCGAGCCGCTGCCGGGCGGCGGCTACCGTCTCAACGGACGGAAGATCTGGACCAGCAACGCGGCGATCTGCCACTACATGATCGCGCTGGTGCGCGCGTCGGGAACCACCGAGGACCGCCACAAGGGCCTGTCGCAGGTCATCATCGACCTGAAGCAGCCGGGCATCACCATCCGCCCCATCCGCGACCTCTCGGGCGATGCCCATTTCGCCGAGGTGAGCTTCGACGACGTGGTCCTGCCGCCCGACGCCCTCATCGGCGAGGAGGGCGCGGGCTGGGAACAGGTCAACGCCGAGCTCGCCTTCGAGCGCTCGGGGCCGGAGCGCATCCTCTCCTCCATGGTCCTCGTCGACACCTGGCTCGACTATCTGAAGAGCCTGCCGTCCCCGAGCCCCGACGACGTGGTGCTCGTCGGACGGCTCGCCGCCCATCTCGCCGCGCTGCGGGCCCTGTCCCTCGGCGTCACCGCGCGGCTCGTCGCCGGGGAGAGCCCGGTGGTCCACGCCGCCCTCGTCAAGGATCTCGGCACCACCTACGAGCAGATGATCCCGCGGGCGATTTCCGCGGCACTCGCCGCCGATCCCGGCGCGACCCCGCCCGACGCGCTCATGCGCACGCTCGCCTATACGGCGAGCATGGCGCCCTCCTTCTCCCTGCGCGGCGGCACGCGCGAGATCCTGCGCGGCATGATCGCCCGCGGCATCGGCCTCCGGTGACTTCCATGACCGACACACTCATCGCCGATAGCGCCGACCGCCTGATGGCGGAGGTCGTCACCCCCGCCGCCGTGCGCGCCCTGAAGGACCTCGCCTCAGCAGCTCCCGTCTGGAGCGCGCTGGCCGAATCCGGCTTCCTCGACGCTCTCGTCGCCGAGGCCGAGGGC
>JAEZGJ010000147.1 GCA_023416965.1 Pseudomonadota bacterium
GCCCTGTGCCGGGCATCCACGACTCGAACACGCGCGTGGAAGGGCATTCGTGGATGCCCGGGCCAAGCCCGGGCATGACGGAGACTGGCCGCAACGGGAGTGCGTGAGCGCGATTCCTGCCGCCCGGCTATCCACGAAACGACAAAGGCCGCCCGGATCGCTCCGGACGGCCCTGTCGTTCACGTGGGTGGACCGCTGGTCAGTTCCACTTGCCCATGGCGGCAGAGAGGTTCTCCGACACCTTGTCGAGGAAGCCGGTGGTGGAGAGCCACTTCTGGTCGGCGCCGATGAGGAGCGCGAGGTCCTTGGTCATGAAGCCGGCCTCGACCGTGTCGACGCAGACCTTCTCCAGCTCCTCGGCGAAGCGCTTGAGCTGGGCGTTGTCGTCCAGCTTGGCGCGATGGCTAAGGCCACGCGACCAGGCGAAGATGGAGGCGATCGAGTTGGTCGAAGTCTCCTTGCCCTTCTGGTGCTCGCGGTAGTGGCGGGTGACGGTGCCGTGGGCGGCCTCGGCCTCGACGGTCTTGCCGTCGGGGGTGAGCAGCACCGAGGTCATCAGGCCCAGCGAGCCGAAGCCCTGGGCGACGATGTCGGACTGGACGTCGCCGTCGTAGTTCTTGCACGCCCAGACATTGCCGCCGGACCACTTCAGCGCCGAGGCGACCATGTCGTCGATCAGGCGGTGCTCGTAGTGGATCTTGCGCTTGTCGAACTCGGCCTTGAACTCGGCGTCGAAGACAGCCTGGAAGATCTCCATGAAGCGGCCGTCATACTGCTTCAGGATGGTGTTCTTGGTCGACAGATAGACCGGATAGTTGCGCGCCAGACCGTAGTTGAAGGAGGCGCGGGCGAAATCCTTGATCGACTCGTCGAGGTTGTACATCGCCATGGCGACGCCGGAACCGGGGGCCTTGAAGACCTCGCGCTCGATGACCTTGCCGTCGTCGCCGACGAACTTGATGGTCAGGGTGCCGGCCGAGGGGAACTTGAAGTCCGTGGCGCGATACTGGTCGCCGAAGGCGTGGCGGCCGACGACGATCGGCTGGGTCCAGCCCGGGACGAGGCGCGGCACGTTCTTGCAGATGATCGGCTCGCGGAAGATGACGCCGCCGAGGATGTTGCGGATGGTGCCGTTGGGGCTCTTCCACATCTCCTTCAGGCCGAACTCCTTCACGCGGCCCTCGTCGGGGGTGATGGTGGCGCACTTCACGCCGACGCCGTGCTTCTTGATGGCGTTGGCCGCGTCGATGGTGACCTGGTCGTTGGTGGCGTCGCGGTGCTCGACGCCGAGGTCGTAATATTCGAGATTCACATCCAGATAGGGGTGGATGAGCTTCTTCTTGATGAGGTCCCAGATGATGCGGGTCATCTCGTCGCCGTCGAGTTCGACGACGGTTCCCGCGACCTTGATCTTCGACATGGTCGGCCTGCTTGAGAGCGCTGGAGCAGAGGGGACTCAGCCTCGGTGCATCCGGACATGCGCTCTGTGAGCCCGGGCCCCCGCGACTGGCGCGCGCCTCTTAGCAGAGGAGCGGGCAGGGGGTAAGGGCGAAGAAGGTCGGAGACGGGCCAGCATCGGCGAAGACCCCTGACGTTGCGGCATCGGAGAATCGCCCGGCTCGTGGCATGAGGATGCGAGACCGCCACCCATGAGGCCGCCATGACGACGCGCCGCCTGATCCTCGCCTCGGTCCTTTTCGCCGGCCTCGCGCCGCAGCCGGTCCTCGCGGCCTGGCGCACCTGCCAGGGCATGGCCGTGGCACGACCGGCGCCACTGCCCGGCGGCGAACCGGTCGCGGTGCCGCAGAACGCGCTCGGATGCCGCCACGGTGCGTCGCTGACCGTCGGCGATACCACGCTCTGGCGCTGCCAGGTGGTGCCGGCCGATGACGGCGACCTGCCCGAGGGCACGCCGCCCTATGCCTTCCTGATCGACCGGCCGGGGCAGGAGCGCGTCACCCTGCCCGACGACCTGATGGCCGGGAGCTTCACGGCCTTCGAAGTGATCACCGCCGATCTCGACGGCGACGGAACACCGGAGCGCGTGCTCGCCGCCTGGAACGGGCAGGGCAACGGGCTCGGCGTCAACCGCTGGACCATCCGCGTCTTCGACGCCGACTGGCGGCTGCTCGGCACCTTCGAGAGCGTGTCGGACTGGGGCGATACGAGCCTGGTGCAGGCGCCGCGGGGGCGGCGCGGCTGCGACGTGGCGGTCACCACCTTCGTCGACAGTGTCAACCGCCGCGGCGTCGAGGGCATCTCCTTCCGCGCCCGCTTCCATCGGCTCGCCGGCGGGCGGATGGAGGTGGCGACCGACCGGCCGATGCGCCAGCGCCGCTATGACCGCGCCTTCGAGCGCCAGCGCAGCGCCCATTTCCGCCGCGGCCAGGAGGAGCGGGGGGATCCCGGCGCCTGGCTCAAGCGCGCGCCGGAGGTGCCGGTGGTGACGGATTGAGAGAGTGGTTTTCGCAAGAAGGCCCCACCCGCACCCTCCCCGCCCCGCGGGGTGGGGGACCATGACGCCGCGCTCCGTCCTGCAGCGGCGGCGCCAGGCGCAACGGTCGAAGACGGGCGGGACGCGGTAGTCCCCCTCTCCGCGCGGAGCGTGGGGAGGGGGCGGGTGGGGCTGTTCATCCCACGCGTCCCGCCATCTGCGCGCCCCCCGCGGATGACAGCCCCCCGCAAAAGCCGCTGACCCGGCGGCCGGCAATGGGCTATGTGCAGCCCCCGCTCGGCGCCATTCCCCCGGCCGAGCCCGACGGACGGCCGATGCAGACCTTCGCAGCCCTTCTCCTGGGCTACATCCTCTCGATCTTCTTCCGCTCGTTCCTCTCGGTGCTGGCGACGAAGATCATGGCCGACATGAACATCGGCGCCACCGAGCTCGCCGCCATGAGCTCGGCCTGGTTCATCGTCTTCGCCCTGATGCAGTTTCCCGTCGGATGGGCGCTGGACGCGCTGGGGCCGCGGCGCACCGTCCTGCCTCTGATGGCGGTGGGCGGCATCGGGGTCGCCCTGTTCCCCTTCGCGCCGAACGCCCTGGTCGGGGCCCTCGCCATGGGCCTGATCGGGGTCGGCTGCTCGCCGGTCTTCATGGGCGCGCTCTATGTCTTCGCCCGCATGCACGCGCCGCACCGGTTCGGCCTCCTCGCCTCGCTCCTGCTCGGCTTCGGCTCCATCGGCAACCTGATCGGCACGACGCCGCTGGCGCTCGCGGCCGAGACCTTCGGCTGGCGACAGGCGATGACGGGCCTCGCCGTCCTCTACGGCATCGCCTTCGTGCTGGCGGCGCTGTTCCTGAAGGACCCGCCGCAACTCGCCCGCCAGGCCGGCGGCGGCATCCTCTCAGGGCTCGGGCAGATCGTGGCGAGCCGGGTCGTCTGGGCCTTCGTGCCCATCGTCCTGTTCAGCTACGCCATCACCGTGACGCTGCGCGGCCTGTGGGTCGCGCCCTATCTCGAAAAGGTCGTCGGCCTCGACGCGCTGGCCCAGGGCGACGTGGCGCTGCTGATGGCGCTGGCCATGACGGTGAGCGCCTTCCTGTTCGGCTGGATCGAGAGCCGCTGGGGCTTCGCCAAGGCCATGGCGCTCGTCGGCAACCTCGCCATCGCCGGCATCCTCGCGGCTCTCGCCCTGTCGGGGGTGCAGACGGCGTTCTGGGCGGGGCTCGCCTTCGTCGCGCTGGGCTTCTGCGGCTTCAGCTACACGATCCTCATGGCGCATATGCGCCCCTTCTTCCCCGACCATCTGGTTGGGCGCGGCATGACGCTGATGAACTTCCTCTTCATCGGCGGCGCGGCGCTGGTGCAGACCGGCTCGGGCTGGCTCATCGACCTCGGCCGCGCGGACGGGATCGGCGAGGCTGCCGCCTTCGCCCGCATGCACGGGGTGCTGGCGGCGGTGCTGATGGTGGCGACGCTCGTCTATGCGCTGACGCCGGCCAGCCCGCGGCGGCGCTGAGGCTAGCTCACGCCGCCTTCATGCGTCCCGCCACCGCCCGCACCCGGCCAGGCCCCGCCATCCAGATGGCGGCGGCGGAGACGAGGCTCACCGCGATCCCGATCATGAAGGCGAGGCGGTAGCTGCCGGTGAGGTCGTGGATGAGGCCGGTGACGAAGGGGCCGGCGGCGCCGCCCGAGAGGGCGACGAACATGACCGTGCCGAAGATCGTGCCGAAATGGCGGCCCTGGAAGATCTCCGCGACGACCGCGCCCATGATCGATGTGAGGCCGTAGCCGAGAAAGCCCTGCACCGCGACCATGGCATAGACGAGCCAGGGCGCGGGGCTCTTCTCCATGGCGATGAGGGCGAGGAAGCAGAGGGCGAAGCCCCCCACCGCCATGGACCAGATCCATTCGCGGCCGATGCGGTCAGAGAGGGCGCCGAGCACGATGCCGCCGGGAATGCCGAGCAGGCTGACGAAGCCAAGCGCCCAGGCGGCGGCGGTGGAGCCGAAGCCGATCTCGACGAGGTACTTCGTCTGGTGGACCTGCACCGCGTACCAGACGTAGAGGCCGCCGAAATAGCCGAGCGAGAGCCACCAGAAGCGCGCTGTGGCAAGGGCGCGGCCGAGCGTCCAGTCGGTGGCGGCCCAGGCGGCGTCGACGACGTTGGAGCGCGGCGGGGCGGCGTTCGGCAGCGGCGTCGCGTCGCCGTCGGGCTCGAGCCCCATATCCTGCGGCCGCTTGCGCAAAAGCAGGTTGAGCGGCGCGAGGACGACGAGGATGAGGAGGCCCATGGCCGTGCTCGCCTGGCGCCAGCCCGCCCCGTCGATCATGACCTGGACCGCCGGCAGCATCGTCACCGAGCCGATGCCGACGCCCGAGAAGGCGATGCCGATGGCGAGGCCCCGGTTGCGGACGAACCAGTTGGGCAGGAACAGCGACTGGCCGGAATAGCCGAGGCAGACCGAGCCGGAGCCGACAAGGACGCCGATGGTGAGGTAGAGGTGCCAGGGCTGGGAGGTGAGGGGGGCCAGCAGCAGGCCGGCGCCCATCAGCACGACGCCGAGTTCCATCACCGTGCGCGGGCCGGTGCGGTCCATGAGCTTGCCCATGAGCGGCGAGAGCACCGCCGAGACGAGGAAGCCGAAGGAGAAGGCGCCGGCGGTGAGGCCGCGGTCCCAGCCGAATTCGTCGATGATCGGGGCATAGAGCAGGGAGAAGGAGGTGCGGGCGTTGACCCCGATGCCCATGGTGACGAAGGTCACCGCGACGATGACCCAGCCGTAATAGAGGGGCAGGCGCATGCTCTCGTTCCTCCCGCGCCGTCTTGTCGCGGCGCCGCGCCATCATGGCCCGGCGCGGCGGCGCGGCCAATTCCCTCGGACGTCATTTGCCGGTATAGGCGCCGCTCCCGCACCGCAGCCGAAGACGCGATGACCTCCTCCCCGCCCGCCGCGCCGCCCGAAGGCAGCCCCGTCGTCATCCTGGTCGAGCCGCAGATGGCCGAGAATATCGGCACGACGGCGCGGGCCATGGCGAATTTCGGCCTGTCGCGGCTGCGCCTGGTGGCACCGCGCGACGGCTGGCCCAATGCGCGCGCCTATCCGGCGGCTTCCGGGGCGAACCGCATCCTCGACGAGGCGGAGCTGTTCGCCACGCTGGAGGAGGCGATCGCCGACCTCACCTTCACCCTCGCCGCCACGGCACGGGCCCACGACCAGGTGAAGCCGGTGCTCGGGCCGCGCGAGGCGGTGGCGGGCCTGGTGCCGCGCATTGCGGCGGGCGAGGCGGTGGGCGTCGTCTTCGGGCGCGAGCGGAACGGGCTCCTCGCCGGCGAGGTGGCGCTCGCCAACGCCATCCTGACCTACCCGGTCAACCCCGCCTTCTCCTCGCTCAACCTCGCCCAGGCCGTGCTCGTGCTGGGTTACGAGTGGTTCTCGCAGGCCCATGGCGCCGTGCTGCCGCATCGTGGCGAGGAGCGCTCGGAGCCCGCCACCAAGGCCCAGATGCTGGCCTTCTTCGCCTCGCTGGAGAAGGCGCTGGACCGGGTCGAGTTTTTCCGCCCGCCGGAGAAGCGCGAGGGCATGGTGATCAACCTGCGCAACATCTTCCAGCGCATGCAGCCGACCCAGCAGGACGTGGCGACGCTGCACGGCGTCATCGGCGCGCTGGCGGAGGGCGCGAAGGGACCGGCCCGCGGCGCCACCCTGACGCCCGACGGCGCCGAGGCGCTGCGCAACTTCCTCGCCGATTCGACGAAGGGCCTGACCGGCGGCACGGCGCCGATCCGCGGCATATCCCGGCTCATCCGGCGCAATCCCACCGAGGCGGAGAAGGCGCTGTGGGAGGTGCTTGTGAAGGACCGGCGCTTTGCCGGCCGCGGTTTCAAGCGGGCGGTGCCGATTGGTCCCCACGTCGCCGATCTCGTCTCCTTCGACGAGCGTGTGGTCATCGACTTCGAGCCGCACACCCAAGGGGACGCGGCGGCCGAGCGGCGCGCCGAGAAGCGCGCCTGGCTCGCCGAGCGCGGCTACCGCATCGTCGTCATGGAGGCGCGCGTCGTGGAGGCCGACCCGGCGGCTGCCCTCGACCGGCTGCAGGTGCTGCTGGCCAGATCGCCCGGCGGCCATTAGGCGCGCGTTCATCCTGATTGGTAACAGGATGCGTCTGCGGCCCCTCCGCGGTCGGCCGAGGCCCTTTCGGGCCACCCTGTTTACGGAACGTGAGGGAGCGGGGGGCAGATTTGCCGTCGGAAAGACGGAGTTTGGCCCATGCCGCATCAAGACAGCGCCACGCCGGCAGGCAGCCCGCGCCCGCTTCGCGCCCTGGAGCGGCTGGTCTCCCGGTTCCGCCGTGCCCGCGGCGGCGGCGTCGCCATCCTCTTCGCCCTGTCGCTGCCGGCCCTGCTCGGCGTGGTGGGCTCGGCGGTGGACTACACCTATGCCTCGCGCGCCAAGGCCAAGCTCGACGCCGCGGCGGACATCGCGGCCCTCGTGGGGGTGAAGGTCTCGGCCACCATGCCGACGGCGGCGGTGGCCAAGACCAATGCCACCGCGAGCTTCAACGGCAACAACACGCCGCTGGCGCGGGTGACGCTGACGAAGATCGACATCGCGGTGACCGACAACGGTCTGGTGCGCACCGCCGTCGTCACCTACACGGCGACGGTCGAGAACGCCTTCATGGGCCTGTTCGGTTTCAACACGATGCAGATCGGCGGCTCGGCCAAGGCCTCTTCCACCCTGCCGACCTATATCGACTTCTACCTGCTGCTCGACAATTCACCGTCGATGGGCATCGGTGCGACCCCCGCCGACGTCGCCACCATGGTGGCCAACACCTCGGACAAGTGCGGCTTTGCCTGCCACGACCTGTCGAACCCTTCGAACAACTACTACAAGCTTGCCAAGAAGCTGAACGTCACCATGCGCATCGACGTGGTGCGCCAGGCAACCCAGCAATTGATGGACACGGCGCAACAGACCCAGACGTCAAACGGTCAGTTCCGCGCCGCCATCTACACCTACGGGGAGTCCTGCACCGTCACCGGCATGACCGAGATCGCGGCGCTGACGACCAGCCTGTCCTCGGCCAAGGGCAAGGCCAATTCCATCGACCTGATGACGATCCCCTACCAGAACTACAACAACGACCAGTGCACGGATAACACCGCCAACCTCACGGCCATCAACAAGGTCATCGCCACGCCCGGGGACGGAAGCTCGGCCGCCGCGCCGCAGAAGGTGCTGATGCTGGTCGGCGACGGAGTGACCGATGCCAACTATCCCTCGACCTGCACGCAGCCGACCGCCTCCGGTGGACGGTGCCAGGAGCCGCTCAATCCGGCCGTCTGCGAGGCTATCAAGGCGCGCGGCATCCGCATCGCCGTGCTCTACACCACCTACCTGCCGCTGCCGACGAACTCCTGGTACAACAAGTGGATCGCCCCGTTCCAGTCGACCATCGGCACGCGCATGCAGAGCTGCGCCTCGCCCGGGCTCTATTTCGAGGTGAGCCCGACCCAGGGCATCGCCGCCGCCATGACGGCGCTCTTCCAGAAGGCCGTGGCCACCGCCCGCCTGACGCAGTGAGCGGCCTCAGGCGCGGATCGCCACGGTCATGCCGGTCATGACCACGACCATGCCGAGCACCTCGGTGAGGGAGGGCCATTCGCCGATGAGCAGGGCGCTGGCGATGGCCGTGATCGCCGGGACGATGGGCAGGAACAGGGTGGCGCGGGCCGCTCCCAGCACCTGGTTGGCGGTGGCGTAGAGGAAGACCGAGCCGACGCCGACCAGCAGGCCCTGGTAGAGCGCCTGCAGCGCCAGCGGACCGATGCCCACGGCGGCGATCCTGACCGGCGCCAGCAGGGCGAGGACCGGAAGCAACGTCAGCGACAGGATCGACAGCGTGATGGTCAGGTCGAAGGCGTCGGCTCCCCAGCGCTTGGCGAGGATGGCGAAGACCGACCACATGGCCGCCGCCATGACGAAGAGGAGGTCGCCGCGCCAGGCCTCGCCCTGGCCGATCTCCAGCACGGCCCGCCAGGAGAAGAGGCCGATGCCGCCGACGATGAGCGCGAGGCCGAGGATGCGGGCCGGCGGCGTGCGCTCCTTCAGCCAGGCATAGGAGAGGATGGCGGTGAAGACCGGGATGAGGCCCGGGCCGATCACCGCCGTGTGCAGGGCCGGGGCGAAGGTGGAGCCGCCGACGAGGACGGTGGCGAAAGGGGCGCCGCCGAGCAGGGTCAGGGCCAGCGAGCGCCGCCAGCCGAGCCGGCCGACCGGAAAGGGCTTCAGACGCCGCAGGGCGAAGGGCATCAGGACCAGGGCGGCGGTGAGGAAGCGCAGGATGGTGACGTCGACGGGGCCGAGCCCGTCCGCGGCCGACTGCCGCGACACCACCGCCTGGACGCCCCAGATGCGGGCGGCGCCGGCGCCGCAGGCGAAGCCGAACAGGGCGCCGCGTCCCCCGGCAGGGGGCGAGGAAACGGGCGGAGCGGCCGCCTGGTCAGCGTGGGCCATGGGAGCTTCGTTGCGGATGCGCCGGGGCGCGGCAGGCTGAGATGCCCGCTCGCGGCGTCGGCGACAAGCGGTGTGCGCGCAGGGCAGCGGCGCGCCCGGCCGTGCGGCCCACCGCCGGACGGGGGATGTTGACCGCCTCCGCGGGGGGCATAGGCTCATCGGTCCGGGCGGCAGGCCGCCCGCTCGCGGAGCGGCAAGCCATGGACATGCAGGCCGGCGAAGACCATCCGACCCCCGCTTCCGCCGCGGCGGAGGACCTGGACGTGCTGGTGGTCGGCGCCGGCATATCCGGCATCGGCGCGGCCTATCACCTGACGAAGCGGCTGCCCGGCACGCGCTTCCTGGTGCTGGAGGCGCAGGACGGGTTCGGCGGCACCTGGCGCACCCACCGCTTCCCCGGCATCCGCTCCGACAGCGACCTGCACACGTTCGGCTACAGCTTCAAGCCTTGGACCGGGCCGCCCATCGCGACGGCGGCGGAGATCAAGGCCTATATGCGCGAGATCATCGCCGAGAACGGCCTCGACGCCCATATCCGCTATCGGCACCGGGTTCTGTCCGCCGACTGGTCCGGCACGGAGGCGCGCTGGACGGTGACGGTCAAGCGGGAGGAGACCGGCGAGGTGCTGGTCGTGCGGCCGCGCTTCCTGTGGATGTGCCAGGGCTATTACCGCCACGAGAAGGGCTACACGCCGGACTGGCCGGGGCTGGCGGAGTTCGAAGGCCCGGTCGTCCATCCGCAGACCTGGCCGGAGGACCTCGACACCGCGGGCAAGCGGGTGGTGGTGATCGGCTCCGGCGCCACCGCCGCAACGCTCGTGCCGGCGCTGGCGGGCCGCTCGGCCCACGTCACCATGCTGCAGCGCTCGCCGACCTTTTTCCGCACCGGACGCAACGCCATCGAGCTCGCCGAGACGCTGCGCCAGCTGCAGGTGGACGAGGCCTGGATCCATGAGATCGTGCGGCGCAAGATCCTGTTCGACCAGGACGCCTTCACCCGCCAGACCTACGAGAACCCGGAGCGGGTGAAGGCGGAGCTGATCGGCGCGGTGAAGGCCGTTCTCGGGCCGGACTACGACGTCGACACCCATTTCACGCCGCGCTACCGGCCCTGGCGGCAGCGCATCGCCTTCGTCCCCGACGCCGACCTGTTCCACGCCATCCGCCGCGGCGAGGCCTCGGTGGTGACCGGCGAGATCGAGCGGTTCACGAAGGGCGGCATCCTTCTGACCTCGGGCGAGGAGATCGCCGCAGACATCGTCGTCACCGCGACGGGCTTCACCCTCAGTGTCATGGGCGACATCCCCTTCAGCCGCGACGGCGTGCCCATCGATTTCGCCGAGACGGTGACATGGCGCGGCATGATGTTCACCGGCGTGCCCAACCTCGCCTGGGTCTTCGGCTATTTCCGCGCGAGCTGGACGCTGCGCACCGACCTCGTCGCCGATGTCGTCTGCCGATTGCTGCCGCACATGGCGGCGCGCGGGGCGCGGGCGGTGGAGCCGGTGCTGCCGGAGGAGGCGAGGGGGCTCGATGCCGGCCCCTGGACCGATCCGGAAGACTTCAACCCAGGCTATCTCCTGCGCGACCTCGACCGCCTGCCGAAGACAGGGCCCGGGGAGACCTGGCGACACAGCCAGGACTACTGGCGGGACAAGGACGTGTTTCCGGCGCTCGACCTGGATGATGCGGCGCTGAGATACGGGTGACCGTCACCCCCGACGGCGAAGGCCGCCGGACATCGCCCGGCGCCCTTTACTGCCACGAAGGGAAGGGGCGTCAGCCCGCCTGGACCTGGGCGATGGCGGTGGCCATGAGCTCGTCCATGGTGCGGCGGATCTGATGGTCCGACTGGCCGGCATTGGCGGCGTCGAGGTCGGCCTTCACCTTGCGGAACACGTCGTCGTCGCCGGCCTCCTCGAAGTCCGACATGACCACGGACTTGGCATAGGCCTCGGCCTCGGCGCCGGTCTTGCCGATCTTCTCGGCGACCCAGAGCCCGAGGAGCTTGTTGCGACGGGCCGTCGCCTTGAAGCGCAGTTCCTCGTCATGGGCGAATTTCTTCTCGAAACCTTCCTGACGCTTGTCGAAGGTGCTCATCCGCGTGGTCCTCGGCCTTGGGTCCGTGAGTGCAATGGCGGATCGCAAGACCCGCCGGGGAAGGGGTATCGCCCCGTCGGGCTTGCATATAGGCGCGCCATCCCCACCTTGGCGAGAGCAAAGGCGTCGCACCACGCGTTTTCACGAAGGGCTTTCCGGCCCGCCACACCGCGCTCTCGGCCAGTTTCGACCGAGTTCATTGTGCATCGGCGAACGATCGGATAGGAAGACCCTGCGGGCAAGGGCGTCGGCGCGCCCGATTCTGGCGGGTGCGCGCAAACGCCCAATGTTCCGTCGCCGGAGACCGGCAGACCGGAAACCTGGTGAGAGATGGACTTCCTCAAGACACGGTATATCCCCATGAGCCGCCGTCGCCGCATCTATGAAGGCAAGGCCAAGGTTCTCTATGAAGGCCCCGAGCCGGGAACCCTCATCCAGCACTTCAAGGACGACGCGACCGCCTTCAATGCCAAGAAGCATGAGGTGATCGACGGCAAGGGCGTGCTCAACAACCGGATCTCCGAGTACATCTTCTCGAAGCTGAACGACATCGGCGTGCCGACCCATTTCATCCGCCGGATGAACATGCGCGAGCAGCTCATCCGCGAGGTCGAGATCATTCCGCTCGAGGTGGTGGTGCGCAACGTCGCCGCCGGCTCGCTGTCGACGCGCCTCGGCATCGACGAGGGCACCCAGCTGCCCCGCTCGATCATCGAATTCTACTACAAGAACGACGCGCTCAACGACCCGCTGGTGTCGGAGGAGCACATCACCGCCTTCGGCTGGGCGACGCCGCAGGAGATCGACGACATCATCGCCCTGGCGATCCGCGTCAACGACTTCCTCTCCGGCCTCTTCCTTGGCGCCGGAATCCGCCTCATCGACTTCAAGATGGAATGCGGGCGGCTGTGGGAGAACGACGTGATGCGCATCGTCGTTGCCGACGAGATCTCCCCCGATTCCTGCCGGCTCTGGGACATCAAGTCGAACGACAAGATGGACAAGGACCGCTTCCGCAAGGATCTCGGCGGCCTTATCGAGGCCTATACGGAGGTGGCCCGCCGCCTCGGCGTGATGGGCGAGAACGAGCGCCCGACCGGTCCCGTCCTGGTGCAGTGACATCCGCGCCATGCGCTCGTTCGTGCGCAGGCCGAATTCAGAAGCGCCGGCGGAACCCGCCGGCGACACGTTCCAGCTGCTTCGAGCCGGCTTCCTCGCCGTCTTCGCCACCGTCGTCCTCGCCTCCTGCGCCTATGTGCCGGTGGCGGTGGAAGGCGTCGCGACGCGGCCGGACATCGCCGCGCGCGACAGCGAAAACCCCTGGATCTTCGTGCCGGCGGGCGCCTGGATCACCCGCGACACGGTCACGCCGGTCTCCGTCGGAGCCTGCCCGACGCCCGCCTGCCCCGAGCGGGTGGCCATCGCCGTTTTGGAGGCGAGGGGCCCGGAGGCCCGGGCCCTCGCCAGGACCCTGCGCCAGCCTGGCCCTCTCGTGACGCGGCTCGCCGAGGGCAACCGCCGCCGCATCGCCCTGGTGACCGCCGCCCAGCGCAACGTTCCCGCCGCCGTCGCCGCCCGGCGCATTCCCTTTCCCGTGACGAGCCGCACCCGGCCGTTCCACCATCGCGCGTTCAGCGGCTTCCGGCTGGAGATGCGGCGCCAGAGCGGGCCAGCGCGCATCGCCCATGCCGCCGTGCTCGGCCGGCAGCAGGGCGGGGCGGTGAAGGTGGTCGTGGTGGTCGGCGAGACGGCGGCCCAGGCCGAGGCGACGGCCAGGACTGTCGCCGACGCCAATCTGTGAGGCCGGCCGGCGCGTCGATTCCGCATTGATTGCGGCGGCGCGGCGGTCTAGACGGACGCCATTCCCGCCATGCCTCGAAGGAGCGCCCGATGAAGGCCCGCGTCACCGTCACGCTGAAGACTGGCGTTCTCGACCCGCAGGGCAAGGCGATCGAGGGGGCGCTGAAGAGCCTCGGCATCGACGGCATCG
Source organism: Pseudomonadota bacterium (assembly GCA_023416965.1). GTDB lineage: Bacteria > Pseudomonadota > Alphaproteobacteria > Rhizobiales > Phreatobacteraceae > Phreatobacter. The sequence goes on from JAEZGJ010000147.1 coordinate 13,059, forward strand.
GTTCGGTCCGCCAGGGCAAGGTCTTCGACCTCGAGATCGCCGACATGGACAAGGCGGCGGCCGAGGCTGCCATCAAGGCGGCCTGCGAGAAGCTGCTCGCCAACACGGTCGTCGAGAACTACCGCATCGAACTCGTCTGATCCGGGGGACACGCCCATGAAGGCCGCCGTCATCGTCTTTCCCGGCTCCAACCGCGAGCGCGACATCGCCTATGCCCTCGAACTGACCTCGGGCAGGAAGCCCGCCCTTGTCTGGCACGGCGACAGCGAACTGCCGGCCGGCACCGATCTCGTGGTGCTGCCGGGCGGCTTCTCCTATGGCGACTACCTGCGCTGCGGCGCCATCGCGGCGCGCGCCACGATCATGGATGCGGTGCGGGCCCATGCCGCCCGCGGCGGGTTGGTGCTCGGCGTCTGCAACGGCTTCCAGATCCTCTGCGAGGCAGGCCTCCTGCCGGGCGTGCTGATGCGCAATTCGCAGCTGAAGTTCATCGCCCGCAACGTCCATCTCAAGGTCGAGCGATCCGACACACCCTTCACCCGCCGCTACAATGCGGGCGCGGTGATCGAGGTGCCGGTGGCGCACGGCGAGGGCAATTTCATCGCCGACGCCGAGACTCTGAAGCGGATCGAGGACGAGGGCCGCGTGGTGTTCCGCTATTGCGACGCGAGCGGCGCGGTGGTGGCCGAGGCGAATGTCAACGGCGCCATCAATGCCATCGCCGGCATCGTCTCGGAGAACCGGCGGGTCCTCGGCATGATGCCGCATCCGGAGAATCACGTGGACCCGGCCATCGGCTCCACCGACGGCCGCGGCCTGTTCGAGAGCCTTGCCGAGGCGCTCCAGACGGCGTGAGGCGTCTTTTGAGGGATTTTCCCCCCTCACCCGATCCTCGCTACCGCGCGGATCGACCTCTCCCCGGCGGGGAGAGATGAGGACGGCACCCTCTCAGCCTGTCGTCCAGGAGCGCATGGCCCGCGACAGCGCGGCGCTTTCACCTCTCCCCGGCGGGGAGAGGTCGGCCGCAGGCCGGGTGAGGGGGGCCGACACCGCCCCGCGACGGAGCGGGTGAGCGAACTCCCCTCACGCCGACAGGCGCATGCGCTTGATCATGCTCGTGATCGCCTTGAAGGCGTCGCCGATGCCGCCGGAGCTCGTCACGTTGAAATACATCGAGGGGTTTGTGGCGCAGGCGCGCAGCAGCGTCTGGTTTCCCTCGATGACGCGCACGGTGAACAGCGTGATGCCCGCCGCCTTGACCGCGCTGCAGGCCATCTGGCTGCGCGGGTCGATCTGCGCGGCGGCGCCCGGCCCGGCGGCGTAGCGGCTCTGGGTGTTGTCGCCGTCGGTGAGCAGGATCATGTAGCGCAGCACGTCGGGCGAGGTGCCGGTCTGCTGGTAGGGCAGGCCGGATGAGAGCACGGCGAGGCCGGTCTGCACGCCGATGGTGATGTTGGTGTTGCCCGAGGGCTGCATGGCGTTGATGGCGGCGCGGGCGGCGGTGAAGTTGGTGGCGAGCGGCTGGACCGCGGCGAGCGAACCGGTGGCGCATTTCACGCCGCGATAGCGCGTGGCGCTGGAGGTCGGCGCGGCGTCGTTGGTGTCGGCGGGCTGGTCGCGGTCGGTGAGGCAGCCGGTCCAGCCTGCCTTGGTGGTGACGAGCGCGGAATCGATGCCCGTGCCGTCGAAGCGCATCCAGGCCTCGTTGCGATAGGCGGTGCCGATGTTCACCTGCGTGTCGAAGGGCACGACGGCGATCTTCACCTGGTCGGTGGAGACGCGGGTCGCCTCCAGCTCGTTGATGAGGTCGAGGGCGGCGGTCTTCAGCGCCGCCATCTTGCCGCTCCAGGCCATGGACCCGGTATTGTCGAGGACAAGGGCGATCTCGATCTTCGGCTCGTTCCAGGAAGTCTGCGAGACCACGCTGACCGGCATGGACGAGACGCCCATGGTGGCGGCGATGGTGGTCTGCAGCGAGCCGGAGACGGCGAGGCGGATGGTGTTGCCGTCGCGGGTGACGCCGAGCGTGCCGAGGGTGAGGTCGGCAGGCGGGGTGAAATTCCCGGCGAAGGCACGGTTGGCGGCCTCCTGAAGACCGGTCGCCGAGAGACTGCGCGAATCCTTGGCCACCGCGAGCGAGGCAGAATCTAGCGCGGCCTGGATCTGGGCCTGAACCCGCGAGGCGCGGGTGTAGTCGACCGCGGCGCCGACCACGCCGAAGACAGGAAGGGCGGCGAGGCTGAAGAGCAGCGCCACGTTGGCGCGGGTGTCAGACCTGAATCGGGACAGTTTCGCCTGCATCTGTGTCGCTCCCGGACACCGCCCCGTCCGGCGGCGTCCTCTGGGCGACACGGATCAAGTCCCGTGCCGACGATCGGCGGTTCAACGCGGCACGGGCCGCTTCGCCGTTGCGAAACGGGGGCGCGGCGGTTAAGTGCATCGCTTGCGAGACGGGCCCCCGGGACGGACACGGCATGATCCCCAACGAACCGAAGATCACCCCCGAACTGGTGGCCAGCCACGGCCTCAAGCCGGACGAGTACCAGCGCATCCTCAAGCTGATCTCGCGCGAGCCGAGCTTCACCGAGCTCGGCATCTTCTCGGCCATGTGGAACGAGCACTGCTCCTACAAGTCGAGCCGTCTGCACCTGAAGACGCTGCCGACCAAGGCGCCCTGGGTGATCCAGGGCCCGGGCGAGAATGCCGGCGTCATCGACATCGGCGACGGGCTGGCGGCCGTGTTCAAGATGGAGAGCCACAACCACCCGAGCTACATCGAGCCCTACCAGGGCGCGGCGACGGGCGTCGGCGGCATCCTGCGCGACGTCTTCACCATGGGCGCGCGCCCCATCGCGGCGCTGAACGCCCTGCGGTTCGGTGATCCCGAACACCCGAAGACGCGCCACCTGGTGGCGGGCGTGGTGGCCGGCGTCGGCGGCTACGGCAATTCCTTCGGCGTGCCGACGGTCGGCGGCCTCGTCGGCTTCCACACCCGCTATGACGGCAACTGCCTCGTCAACGCCATGGCGGTGGGCCTCGCCCGCACCGACAGCATCTTCTACGCAAAGGCGACCGGCATCGGCATGCCCATCGTCTACCTCGGCTCGAAGACCGGCCGCGACGGCATCCACGGCGCCACCATGGCCTCGGCGGAATTCGGCGAGGGCGCCGAGGAGAAGCGCCCGACCGTGCAGGTGGGCGATCCCTTCGCCGAGAAGCTGCTTCTGGAAGCCTGTCTCGAAATCATGGAGAAGGACTGCGTCATCGCCATCCAGGACATGGGCGCGGCGGGCCTGACCTGTTCGGCGGTGGAAATGGGCGCCAAGGGCGACCTCGGCGTCGAGCTGCACCTGGAGAACGTGCCGACCCGCGAGCCCGGCATGACCGCCTACGAGATGATGCTGTCGGAGAGCCAGGAGCGCATGCTCATGGTGCTGAAGCCCGAGAAGGAAGAGGAGGCCAAGGCCATCTTCCGCAAGTGGGGCCTCGACTTCGCGGTGATCGGCCACACGACGGATACGCTGCGCTTCGTGGTCAAGCACCACGGCGTGGTCATGGCAGACCTGCCGATCAAGGAACTCGGCGACGAGGCGCCGCTCTACGACCGCCCGCACGTGCCGACGGCGCTGAAGCCGGTGATCGAGGCGGAGAGCGTGGCGGCGCCGCTGTCCAACCGCGACGCACTCCTGAAGCTGGTGGCGACCCCCGAGCTCGGCTCCAAGCGCTGGGTCTACGAGCAGTACGACTCGATCATCCTCGGCAACACGGTGCAGCGGCCGGGCGGAGACGCCGCCGTCATCCGCGTCGAGCACGGGCCGAAGGGCCTCGCCATGACCTGCGACGTGACGCCCCGCTATTGCGAGGCCGATCCCGTCGAGGGCGGCAAGCAGGCGGTGGCCGAGGTCTATCGCAACATCTCGGCCGTCGGCGCGCGGCCGCTCGCCATCACCGACAACCTCAATTTCGGCAATCCCGAGCGGCCGGAGATCATGGGCCAGCTCGTCGGCTGCATCCGCGGCATCGGGGAAGCCTGCCGGGAGCTCGACTTCCCCGTCGTGTCCGGCAATGTCTCGCTCTACAACGAGACCCACGGCCGGGCGATCCTTCCGACGCCGACCATCGGCGGCGTGGGCGTGCTCGACGACTTCCAGAAGAGCGTCGGCATCGCGCCGAAGCTGGAAGGCGAGCAGGTCTTCCTCCTCGGGGAGACGCGCGGCTGGCTCGGCCAGTCGGTCTATCTGCGCGACGTCTGCGGCCGGGAGGAGGGCGCCCCGCCGCAGGTCGACCTCACCGCAGAGCGCCGCCACGGCGAGTTCGTCCGCTCGCTGATCGGCGAGGGTCTGGTCGGCGCCTGCCACGACGTCTCCGACGGCGGCCTCGCGGTCGCCCTCGCCGAGATGGCGATCAGCTCGGGCATGGGCATCACGGTGGAGACGCTGTCGCACGACCTGCCGGCCCATGCCTTCTGGTTCGGCGAGGACCAGGGCCGCTACGTCATCACCGTCGCCGCCGACCGGATCGAGGCCCTGGCGACGCGCGCCGCCGGCGCCGGCGTGGAACTGATGCGGCTCGGCGCCACGGGCGGAGCCGCGTTGACCCTGCCGGACGAGGAACCCATATTGGTGAGTGACTTGAAGGCCGCCTTCGAGTCGTGGCTTCCCGCCTACATGGCCCGGGCGGCCTGAACCGGAGAGTTCATCCCATGCCGATGGCCGCTGCCGATATCGAGCGGATGATCAAGGAAGCGCTTCCCGACGCGAAGGTCGAGATCAAGGACCTGGCGGGTGACGGCGACCATTATGCCGCCACCGTCGTGTCCGAGGCTTTCCGGGGCAAGTCCCGCGTGCAACAACATCAACTGGTCTATGCCGCCCTCAAGGGCAAGATGGGCGGCACCCTCCATGCGCTGGCGCTCACCACCGGCGCGCCCACCTGACGTCTTGAGCGGCCCTTGACGCCGCGAGCGAGAAAACCATGACCACAGCTCACGACAAGATCGATGCCGAGGTGAAGAACAACGACGTGGTGCTCTTCATGAAGGGCACGGCGCAGTTCCCGATGTGTGGCTTCTCCGGCCAGGTCGTCCAGATCCTGGACTATCTCGGCGTTCCCTTCAAAGGCATCAACGTGCTGGACGCCGACGACATCCGCCAGGGCATCAAGGACTATTCGAACTGGCCGACCATTCCCCAGCTCTACGTCAAGGGCGAGTTCATCGGCGGCTGCGACATCACCCGCGAGATGTTCCAGTCGGGCGAACTCGCCGAACTGATGAAGTCGAACGGCATCGCCGTCCGCGAGACGACGGGCTGACATCTCTCCTTCGAAGGGCAGCCCGGCGGCTGCCCTTTCGCTTTCTGCCCGGAAGTTGCCACGATCGGCTGTAAGAGGGATAAGACAGCGGGGGCGACGTGAGTGGTCCCTTTCCGTTGCGCGGCATGGCCGCGCTGCCCAGGCCTTCGGGCCAGCCCATGACCCCCGCGGGGGTCGCAAGCCACGGAACTGCGTCGCGCCGCATGCCTACCGCCGCTCCCTCCTCGCGTGCCCTCGGACGGCGCGCCGTCGTCGCCACGTTAGGCCTCCTGGTCGCCTCCTCCTCCGTGGCCTCGGGCCAGCAGTCCCTGGGCTTCCAGTCCGGCACCACGAGCATCGGCGGCGGCCAGCCGCTCAACCTGCTTTCCCCCTCCTTCTCCGCCCCGGCCCCGCGTGGGGCGGCCCCCCGCGGCGGCCCGATCGCCGGAGCCGTGCCGGCGCAGCCGCCCGCCACCGCCATGACCGCGCCGCTGCCCCAGCCGCGCCCGGACGCTGCGCCGCGTCCCGTCATCACCC
>JAEZGJ010000218.1 GCA_023416965.1 Pseudomonadota bacterium
GCCAGGGGCGCGGCGGCCGGGCTGGGCCGAGGCCTCGTCGCCCGGCAGGCGACCGAGGGTGAGCGGGAAGGCCCGCTCGGCGCCGTCACGGATGACGGTCAGGCGCACCGTGGTGCCGGGGCGCACCGCGCCGATCCGCCGGGTGAGGTCGCGCGCGTCCTTCACCGGCTGGCCGTCCACCGCGACGATGACGTCGGAGGGCTTCAGGTCGCTGCTGGCAGCGGGGCTGCCCGGCTGCACGCCGGCGACGAGGGCACCTTCCGGCTTCGTCAGCTTGAGGCCCTCGGCGATCTCGGGAGTGATCGCCTGGATCTGAACGCCGATCCAGCCACGCTCCACCGTACCGCCCTCGCGCAGGGCCGCGATGACGGTCTTGGTCGTCTCGGAGGGAATGGCGAAGGCGATGCCGACATTGCCGCCGGAGGGCGAGAAGATCGCCGTGTTGACGCCGATGACCTCGCCGTTGGCGTTGAAGGTCGGGCCGCCGGAATTGCCGCGGTTCACCGCCGCGTCGATCTGGATGAAGTCGTCATAGGGGCCCGAGCCGATGTCGCGGCCGCGGGCGGAGACGATGCCGGCGGTGACCGTGCCGCCGAGGCCGAAGGGATTGCCGACCGCCAGCACCCAGTCGCCGATGCGCGGGGCATTGGCGGCGAAGCGCACGAAGGGGAAGTCGGTGCCCTCGGCCTTCAGGAGGGCGAGGTCGGTGCGCGGGTCGGTGCCCACCACCTTGGCCTTCACGGTGCGGCCGGTGTCGAGGACCACGTCCGCTTCGGTCGCGCCGCGCACCACGTGGTTGTTGGTCCCGATGTAGCCGGCGGCGGAGATGAACAAGCCGGAGCCCTGGGAGATGCCGCGCGGAATGCCGGGGCCGCGGGGGCCGCCGAAGCGCGGGCCGCCGGGCGTGCCGGGACCGCCGAAGCGCGGGTCGTTGCGGAACTGCTCGCCGAAGCGGCGCATGAACCGCTCCATCTCGCCGTTCTCGTCCTCGCCCATGCCCGGCAGCTCGCGGTAGTTCATGGCCTGCGGCGCGGACTGGGTGACGCGGCCGGAGACGACGGCGGGCTTCACCCGCTCGACGACGTCGGCGAAGGAGTTGGGGGCGGTGATGGCGCCCTGGGCGGTGGCGCTGGCGACGAAGGGAGCGCGGGAGGGCTCGAAGGCCAGGACGCCGGCGCCGACGGCGGCGACGGCGACAGTGCCGAGAAGGGCGGCACGGATACGGGACGTCATGGGGGAATCTCCACGAATGAGGGGACACGGGGTCTGCGCCGTGTGTGAGGGGACAGTGGCTGAAGCCGGATTACGCGATCCTGTCGGGGAGATTACATGTTCGTAACGTGCCGCGGTGGGAGAGTGCGGCAGCTGGTCGACCGTAGGTGGGTCATGGCCCCACCCGCACCCTCCCCGCTGCGCAGGGAGGGGGACTTCGGCGTCGCGCGCGGCCTTCAGAGGCTCCACCTGGCGCAACCGGCGGCCGAACTTGGCGCACCGGACGAAGAAGGCGTTGGAGGCGGTAGTCTCCCTCCCCTCGCCCGCGAGGGGAGGGTCAGGGTGGGGCCATTCCAGGGAACAGAATCCGGTCGCAAGAAAGGCGGCGATCCCCCTCAGGACTTCAGCGCCGCCTCGAGCTTGGCCTTCTCCTCGTCCGTCAGCGGGGTGACCGCAACGGGCGAAGGCTTGCGGCGGCGGGCGACGACGAGGAGATAGCCGACGCCGCCGACGAGGAAGAGGATCGGCGCGCCCCAGAGCACGGCGGTGTGCCAGCCGAAGCGGGGCCGCAGCAGCACGAATTCGCCGTAGCGGGCAACGAGGAAGTCCATCACCTGACGATCGCTGTCGCCCGCGGCAAGCCGCTCGCGCACCAGCACACGGAGATCGCGGGCGAGCGGCGCGTCGGAATCGTCGATCGACTGGTTCTGGCAGACCATGCAGCGCAGGTCCTGGCTGAGGGCGCGGGCGCGCTCCTCGAGGCGCGGGTCGGCGAGGCGCTCGCCGGGCAGTACGGCGAAGGCGGGCGTGGCGGTGATGAGCGCGAACACGAGGGCGAGGACGCGCATGGCCCCTACTCCGCCGGCTGGACGGTGGCGGCCCGGCGGGCCGAGGGCCTCGGCGCGCCGACCCTCAGCCGCCGGTCGGACAGCGACAGGGCGCCGCCAAGCATCATCACCAGCGTGCCGATCCAGATCAGCAGGACCATGGGCTTGTAGAAGAAGCGCAGGGCGATGGAGCCGTCGGTGCCGGGCTCGCCGGGGGACACGTAGAGCTGCGAGACGCCGCGGGTCTTCAGCGCCGCCTCCGTGGTGGGCATGGCGCGCGCCGTATAGATGCGCTTGGCTGGCTCCAGCGTGCCGGCATCGCGCCCGCCCTCGCGCACGGCGAGCCTCGCCACGAGATCGCGGTAGTTCGGGCCCTGGACCGGCACGAGGCCGCGCAGCGTGATGTCGTAGCCGGCGACGGAGACGCTGTCGCCCGGCCGCATCTGGACAATGGTCTCCTGCTTGTAGGCGGTCTCGCCGACGATGCCGAGCAGCATGACGCCGACGCCGGCATGGGCGATGGCGGCGCCCCAGGCCGAGCGCGGCAGGCCGCGGGCGCGGGCGAGACTGGTGGCGGCGGGGGCGCGGAAGAGCTGGATACGCTCGGCGATGTCGAGCAGCGCGCCGACGGTGACATAGGCGGCAAGGCCGACGAAGAGCGGCGCCAGAACCGGCCCGCCGGTGGTCACCGCCCAGGCGGCGAGGGTCGCGAGGATGGCGGCGGCGAAGGCGAGCGTCAGCCGCTGCGTCACGGCGAGGAGGTCGCCGCGCTTCCAGGCGAGGAAGGGCCCGAAGACCATGGCGATGACCAGCGGCACCATGAGCGGCCCGAAGGTCCAGTTGAAGAAGGGCGGGCCGACCGAGATCTTGGCCCCGGTCAGCGTCTCCAGAGCCAGCGGATAGAGCGTGCCGACAAGGACGGCGGCACAGGCGGCGGTGAGGAAGAGATTGTTGAGGACGAGCGCGCCCTCCCGCGACACCGGCGCGAACAACCCGCCCTGTTTCAAGGTGGGCGCGCGCCAGGCATAGAGCGCCAGCGAGCCGCCGATGAAGGCGACGAGGATGGCGAGGATGAAGACGCCGCGCTCCGGATCCACCGCGAAGGCGTGGACCGAGGTCAGCACGCCGGAGCGCACCAGGAAGGTGCCGAGGAGCGACAGCGAGAAGGTGAGGATGGCGAGCAGCACCGTCCAGACCTTCAGCGCCTCGCGCTTCTCCATGACGATGGCAGAATGGAGCAGCGCCGTGCCGGCGAGCCAGGGCATGAGGGAGGCGTTCTCCACCGGGTCCCAGAACCACCAGCCGCCCCAGCCGAGCTCGTAATAGGCCCAGTAGGAGCCCATGGAGATACCGGCGGTGAGGAAGATCCAGGCGACCAGCGTCCAGGGGCGCACCCAGCGCGCCCAGGCGGCGTCGAGCTTGCCGTCGATCAGCGCCGCCACCGCGAAGGCGAAAGACATGGAGAAGCCGACATAGCCGAGATAGAGCAGCGGCGGATGGATGGCGAGGCCGACATCCTGCAGCAGCGGGTTGAGGTCGCGGCCCTCCATCGGCGCCGGCGTGATGCGCGCGAAGGGGTTGGAGGTCTTCAGGATGAAGAGCAGGAAGGCTGCGGTGATCCAGCCCTGCACCGCCAGCACGTTGGCCTTGAGGGTCAGCGGCAGGTTGCGCCCGAAAACCGCCACCAGCGCCGAGAACAGGGTGAGGATCAGCACCCAGAGGACCATGGAGCCCTCGTGGTTCCCCCAGACGCCGGAGATCTTGTAGATCAGCGGCTTGGTGGAATGGCTGTTCATGAAGACGTTCTCGACCGAGAAGTCGGAGACGAGATAGGCGTGGGTCAGCGTCGCGAAGGCGAGCGCCACGAAGGCGAACTGGCCGAGCGCCACCGGCGGGGCGGTGGCCATCAGGGCGGTGTCGCCGCGCCGCGAGCCCCAGATCGGCACGACCGACTGGACGAGCGCCAGGGCGAGGCCGAGGACAAGGGCGAAATGGCCGATCTCGGGGGACATCAGTTCGACCTCGCCGGCGCGTTCGGGTTCGGCGCGGGATCTCCCGGCTTCCAGTGGCCCTGCCGCTTCAGGCTGTCGGCCACTTCCTTCGGCATGTAGTTCTCGTCGTGGCGGGCGAGCACGCTGTCGGCGCGGAAGGAGCGGTCGGGCCCGAGCACGCCCTCGGTGACGACGCCCTGCCCCTCGCGGAACAGGTCCGGCAGGATGCCGCGATAGGCGACCGGAATGGAGTTGCGGCCGTCGGTGACGGTGAAGGCCACCTCCATGTTGTCGCCCCGGCGCACCGAGCCGCTCTCCACGAGACCGCCCAGCCGCATGCGCGAGCCCGGCTGAAGGTTCTTCTCGACGATGTCCGTCGGGGACTGGAACAGGGTGATGGAACCGGAAAGCGAATAGAGAACGAGGCCGGCGGCGAGACCGAGCACGGCGAGCGCGAGGCCGATCAGGGTCAGGCGGCGCTGCTTGCGCGTCATGCCGCCGCGGGTGAAGACGGGTGTGCCGGTGGTGGTCATGAGCCGCCGATCCCCAGTTCGCTGACCAGCCCGTCGAGCCGGCCGATCTTGTCGGCCTCGCCGGCAAAGCGCTGGCGGGCATTGGCCGCGGCCTCGCGGGCCTTGGCGGCCTCGCCGAGGACGACATAGGAGCGCACCAGGCGCATCCAGCCCTCGAAATCGGAGCCATCGGAGGCGAGGCGCGCGGCGAGGCCGTCGACCATGGCGCGGATGTCGGGCGGCGCCGCAGGAGGCGCGGACGGCGCGGCCACGGGGGCCGGCGTTCCGCCGAGACGGGCGATCTCCGATTGCAGCAGGCCGATCCAGGGAGCGCCGGCGGGCGCCTCGGTGACGAGCTTCGCCCAGAGGGCACGCGCCTCGTCCGGGCGGCCGTCCTGCTCGGCGGCGAGGCCGATGAAATAGCCAGCCTTTGGATGGCCGGGCCCGAGGGCGACCGCCCGCTCGAAGCCGGCCTTGGCCTCGGCGGTGACGACGCCGCCGGCGGCGAGGGTCTGGGCCTCGGCGAGATCGGCCTCGCGGTCGGCGGTGGGGCCGAGAATGCGCAGGGCATTGGCGCGGGCGCGCACCGCGTCCGGCACGCGGCCGAGCCGGAGATAGACGGGGGCGACCACTTCCCAGCCGCGGCCATCGCCCGGGTTGGCCGACAGATGCGCCTCGATGCGGGCGATCAGGCCGGCCATGTCGGTGGGCGCGGGGGCGGCGCGCTGGCGCTCGGCCAGCGGCTGGCCGGAATAGCCGGGCTGGCCCTTGAAGCCATAGGCGAGCGCCGCGACGGCGGGAATGACCAGGATGGCGCCGACAGCAACGATCCGGCGGCGGCGCGTGGCGCCCTCCCCCGCGCTGGCGGCGCTGCGCTCGGAGGCCGCGATCAGCCGGCGCGAGACTTCGACGCGCGCGGCTTCCGCCTCGGCCGCGCCGATGAGCCCCGCATCCGCGTCGCGCCCGATCTCGGCCAGCTGGTCCTTGTAGACGGCGACGTCCATCTCGGCGGCGGCTGCGGGGGTCGGGCGGGACAGGGGCAGGAGAACGGCGAAGATCGCCGCGGCAGTCATGGCCGCGATGGCGAGCCAGATCGTCAGGGAGCCTTCCATGGCCTTTGGGGGAACGTCCCGTCATGCGGGGGCGCCGACGGGCACCCACCCTCGAACGATGCTAGATAAAGCACCCGTCCCCGGCGGACAACGCTCAGGTTGTCGCGCTCCGTAAGGTTTGATGTCGCGCAAACGGGCGGCCCTTGCGGTGTCCGGCGCGGGACGGCGGATCGGGTGCCACCTCGCCGGGGGGTGGCGGGAGCGGGTGCCCCGCGCTCAGCGCCCGGAGGCCTTCCCGCTGTTGATGGCGACGTCGGCGGCCTTCTGCAGCAACTGGGCGTAGCTCGCGCCAAAGATGCGGGCCGAGAAGCGCACGGCGGCCTCGATCTGGCTGATCTTGAGGGCGCGGTCGACGTCCGGCGCGGAGCGGATGTTCTCCATCAGCTGCGTCAGGGTCGGGTCGAGATAACCCTGGATCTCTGAGAAAACCCGCGTCGTGAGTTCATTCAGCGCGATTTCCGAGGCGTGGCTGCGGCAGGTGTTGAGGAGGTCGAGGCGCGCCTCCACCTCGCCCACAACCTCTTCCGTGATCGGCTGCATGGGCTGGTCGGAGCGCTGGCGCGGCCGGATGAGGCGCCGCACCTCGCCGGGAATGCCTTCGATCTCGGCGGAGAGCAGGGCGGCGAGGTCGGCCCTGAGCTTGGCGATGCGGCGCTGCCAGGGACCATCTCCCGTGAGGCTCATGTCGGTGCGCAGGGAGCGGACGAAGTCGTGGAACTCCTTGATGCCGGCGGCGGCGCGGTCGCCGCGCCCCTCCTTGATCGCCCGCGACACCTTCTGGGTGGCCCGCTCGATGTCGCAGATGACCAGGTCGACGGCGGCGCGATAGGGGCTGGCGGCGATCTTGCTGGGCTCGTCACTGTCGGCGGCGAGAACGGCGAGGCGCGCGAGCTGGGCGCGTTGCGCCAGCCGGGTCTGGAGCAGGGCGAGGCTGAACGGCAGGAGGCCGGGCCGCGAGGCCGCCAGCGGGTCGAGCATGGCGCGGGCGTTGGCGAGCCCCTCGTCGGCGAGGTTCTTGATGGACCCCGGCGCCTTGGCGATGGCCGAGGCGATCGCGGAGCCGTCCCGGAGGACCGCGAGCACGTCGGCGAGATCCTCGCGCACCCTCTCGTCTCCGAGGCGCACGGTGAGGCGCTTGCGCTCCAGCTCGCCGGCATTGGCCTGGTCCAGGGCGTCATGGGCCGCGGCGATGAATTTCGGCAGGAAATCGGCAATGGCCGCGGCGACCGGCGCCTCGTCCCCATCGACCTCCGCCCTGCGGCAGACCTGCTCCAGGGCAGCCGCCTCGTCGGGCTTCAGGTCGCGCTTCAGGTAGGTCCAGATCGCCGGCAGCGAGGCGCGCATGATGCGGCCGCGCACCTTGGTCTCCAGCCGCTCGTCGATGAGGAAGGGCTCCACGGGGCGGAAGAGCAGGCGGGGCGCGGCATCCTCGCGCCGGGCCTCTTCCGCCGGGGCTGCCTTGGCCTGCGAGGCCGGGGCCTGGGCCGTGGCGAGGCCGAGGGCGGCGACGATCATGTCGCCGCCGGGCACCTCCTCGCCGCGGGCCCGGGCCCGGGCGCTCTCGGCGGAGAGAAGCTGCTTGGCGGAGTCGGGAAGCGCGGACAGATAGGCGCGCAGCCGCTCCATGGACGAGGGAGCGGCGGCGCTATCCGGTCGGGTGACGGCGGCCTCGGTCATCGTGCCCGAAAGTAATCCGCCGATGTTAAGAAGTGGTGGCTGACGCGGTCAGCCGACAGGCGTCCAGCTGCCGTCCGGGTTGCGGCAGGCGGTGCCGACGGCGGTCTGCGGCCGGCCGCCCACATAGATCGTATGGGTGTATTCGCGGCAATAGGCGGCGCCGCGGTAATAGGTCCGGCCCGGCTCGACATAGCCGTAGGCCTTCTCCGAGCGCCACTCGGAACGGCGGCCCTCGACCCAGACCACACGCTCGGCCTCGTAGGCCCGCTGGCGGTCCTGGGCGTCGAGATCGCGGCCGATCGCATTGCCGATGAGGCCGCCGATGGCGGCGCCTGCGAGACCCGCGGCGAGGCGCTCGCCCGGCCCCCCGCCGAACTGCGACCCGATCAGGGCGCCGGCCACGGCGCCGACGGCGGTGCCCGACTGTTCGCGGGTTTCGCAGCCCGCGACGGTGAGGCCGATCAGGACGGTGGCGGCGACGAGACGGAGGCGCATGGTGGGGACCCGGTTGGGGCCGGCTCTGGCCGGCGGATGAGGACGGCGTCAATGTCCAGCCGATTGCGGCGAAAAGCGGGCGCGATACCGCCGGGGTGGGGACGCATGCCGCCGGTTCACCTCTCCCCGGCGGAGGGGTCGACGAGCGAAGCGAGGCGGGTGAGGGGGAGTTGAAGCCGCGGGCGATGGCCCCCTCACCCGGCCTGCGGCCGACCTCGCCCCGCCGGGGAGAGGTGAAGAGGAGCCCGCTTCGAAAAGGCTCCGGTCTCCCTGCCCGTCATCCCGAGCGCAGCGAGGGAAGCGGATCCAGGGTCGAAGAGCGCCGGCTCCTCCGCTCGCTGCCTCCGGCGAGGTGCCCTCACCCTCCTGCACCCCCTACCCTCCGCCTTTGGCCTCGCGGGGGGTGCCGGCGTGGAGGGTTCCGCCGGGCGGAGAGTGTCCGGGGGGCGAGGGATGCGGCCCGAACCCGCGGCGCAGCCATCACACCGCCGGCAGGCGGAGCACAGCACGCAGGCCGCCCGACGGCGCGGCGTCGAGGCGCAGGCTCCCCTCGTAGAGCCCGGCGAGTTCGGCGACGATGGAGAGGCCGAGGCCGGAGCCGGGCTTGGTCTCGTCAAGCCTGCGGCCCCGCCGGCCCACCGCCTCGCGCTCGGCCGGCGTGAGGCCCGGACCGTCGTCGTCCACCGTGATGCAGAAGAAGGCGCGGTCGGCGGAGGTCGGGCTCTGCTCGCGCTCGGCGGTGACGACGACCCGGCCGGCGGCCCATTTGCAGGCATTGTCGACGAGGTTGCCGACCATTTCCTCAAGGTCGTTGCGCTCGCCACGGAACATCACCTCCTGCGGCACGGCCGCGGCGACGTCGAGGTCGCGGTCGCGATGGACCTTCTGCATGGTGCGGGCGAGGCTGCCGACGACCTCGGCCACAGGCACCACGGTGGTGGAGACGCGCGCCCGCGCCGCGGCCCTGGCACGGTCGAGGTGGTGGCTGACCTGGTCGCGCATGACCTGCGTCTGCTCGGCCACCTTGAGGGCGAGGGGATCGTCGCGCCCGGCGGCCTCGTTCTGGATGACCGAGAGCGGCGTCTTCAGCGCATGGGCGAGATTGCCGACATGGGTGCGCGAGCGCTCGACGATCTCCCGGTTGGAATCGATCAGCGCATTGACCTCGCGCGCCAGCGGCGCGATCTCGACCGGGAAGTCGCCCTCGAGGTGCTCCTGTTCGCCGGCGCGGATGGCGGTGAGCCCGCCGACGAGGCGCTGCAGCGGCGCGAGGCCGACGCGCACCTGCAGGAGCGCCGAGACGCCCATGCCGACGGCGAGCATGATCAGGGTCGCCACCAGGATGAGGTTGAAGCCGCGCACGGTGGACAGGATGTCGTCGGCGGGACCGGCGACGACGATGGTGAAGTCGCCGTCCTCGCCGAGTTCGACGACACGCTCGACGGCGCGCAGGCGGACCCCATTCGGCGCCTCGATATAGCCCTCGCGCGAGCGGGTGGGCCCGTCGGCGGCAGCCTCGGGGCCGAGGGTCGGCAAACGCCCGTCAAAGAGCGAGCGCGAGGTGCGCACCTCGTTGCGGCCGGCATCGGTGCGCAGGATCTGCCAGTACCAGCCGGATTGCGGCAGTTCGAACAGCGGCTCGCCGAGATTGGCCCCGATGACGATGGAGGTGTCGTCCACCGCGCCGGCAATGTCGGCGATGAGCAGTTTCACATAGACCTGGATGCGGCGGTCGAAGCCGCGCTCGACGGCGGTCCGGTTGACGGCCGCCAGCACGATGCCGGTGACGGTCAGCAGCACCACCGCGAAGGCGAGCGCGAGGAGGAAGAGGCGCCGCGCCAGCGACGGCGCGCGGGGCGCGGCGGCCACGTCAGGGGCTCGCGGCGGGCTGCGTCGGCGGCTGGAGGATGTAGCCGAGGCCCCTCACCGTCTGGATGACGTCGACGCCGAGCTTCTTGCGCAGGCGGCCGATGAAGACCTCGATCGTGTTGGAATCGCGGTCGAAATCCTGGTCGTAGATGTGCTCGACCAGTTCGGTGCGGGAGACCACCTTGCCCTGCTGGTGCATGAGATAGGCCAGCAGACGGTATTCGTGGGAGGTCAGCTTGACCGGATTGCCGTCGACGGTGACGCGGCCGGCGCGGGCGTCGAGGCGCACCGGGCCGCAGTTGAAGTCGTTGGTGGCCTGCCCGGCGACGCGGCGCAGCAGGGCGCGCAGGCGGGCCAGAACCTCCTCCATGTGAAAGGGCTTGGCCACATAGTCGTCGGCGCCGGCGTCGAAGCCCTGAACCTTGTCGGACCAGCGGTCACGGGCGGTGAGGATCAGCACCGGCATGGTGCGGCCGGAGCGGCGCCACTGCTCGAGCACGGAGATGCCGTCCATCTTCGGCAGGCCGATGTCGAGGACCACGGCGTCATAGGGCTCGCTGTCGCCGAGATAGTAGCCCTCCTCGCCGTCGAAGGCCCTGTCGACGACATAGCCGGCATCGGTCAAAGCGGTGGTGATCTGCCGGTTGAGATCCGGATCGTCCTCGACGACGAGCAGGCGCAAGGGAAGGACTCCTGAAATCTGGCCCCAGGGCTAGCGCACCTGGACGATCTGGCCATTCGTCGCGTCGATGCGCACGCGCATGACCTTGCCATGGCGGGCGACGACTGTCAGCAGGTAGACGAGCTGGTTGCCGGCACGGCAGAGCCGCGCATTGATGACCTCGCCGCGATGCTCGGCGCGCAGCGCGCGCTGCGCCTGGGAGAGCGGGATGGCCTGGCCGTCGGCGATGGCGGCGCGTCGCTCGGCCGGCGACAGGCACGCCATCTGCGCAAGCGCCGGCCCGGCGGAAACCGCCAGGGCGAAAGCGAGCGCGGATGTGCGTGCAAGGGTCATGGGGGTGTCGCAGGCCGATATGGCGGCCACGCTAGTGGCGCGGTCTGAACCCCGGATGAATGGCTGTTCAGAATGGCGTGACCGCGTCACCGTGTCAGTTTCGTGCTCGCCAGCACGCGGAAGACGATGGCGCCCGCGAAACTGGCACCGGTGGCGGCCTGGAGCAGCGCCTCGGTGAGCGCGCCCTGGTCGATGAGCTGGGTCTCCACACCGAAGACGGAGGCGAGGAGGCAGCCGAGGCCGACGAGGCTCGACCAGACGGTGCGGCTGGCGAGGATCGGCTTGAGGGTGGAAAGGTCCGACATGTGCAGCTCCTGTGCTGGGGTGAAGGGCGGCTCGGTCAGAGAGCAATGACGGCGTCGAGCGGATGGCCGGGGCCGGCCACCGCCGAGACCTGGGCGAGGGAGAGACGGAGGACCGACTGCGGCGCGCCGAAATCGGCGGCCTCGTCGGCGGCGGGGTAGAGGTGAAACGGCGCCGTGGTCTCGACGCTGCGCAGCGGCGCCCCGTCCGCGGCGCGTATCGTGAGGCGATAGCGTTCGGCGGCCTCGCCGAGGCCGACCTCCGCCACGTCCCAGCCGTCGCCGCCGAGGCGGGTGCGGCGGGTCCACCAGATGTGGATTCCCGCCCCCTCCCGCCGCGCCCTCGGGTGGACCGGCGCGAAGGGCATCAGCGCGGTCAGGTCGGCGCTGGCCTCCAGTTCGGCCATGGCGGGATCGGCCGCGAGCAGGACGGAGGAGCCGATCCTGTAGCGGAACGGCCGTCCGACGAGGTCGGGCCCGCTGCCAAGGGAGAGGAGCGGCCCGTCGAGCAGGACGCAGACCGCTCCGGCCGGCACGGCGCCGGTCAGGTGCTCCGTGCCGCGCTGGCCGCGGATCAGCCGGGAGAGCGCCCAGCTGCGCTCGGCCACGAGCACCGCGTCGCGGAACTGCAGCACTTCCCAGCCGCCCTCGGGATGGCGGAGCGCCAGGGCATTGGCGCCGGCGAGCACCGCCGCCTCCGGCTGGCCGGCGAGCGCGCCGGTGACGAGTTCGACCGTCACGCCCGGGCCGCGGTCCCAGCGCCAGGGGCGACTGGCGGGAAGCGCCGTCAGGGTGCGGCCCATCAGCGACGGCCGTTCGAACGTGCCGACCGGCTCGTCGCCAAGGCCGTCGCCGCCGCGCCAGACCGTATAGGGGCCGCGCCAGGGATCGGCGGCCACGGCGCAGAAGGCGAGCGGCACGGGCTCGGCCTCGCCCAGCGGCGGCAGGGCGAGGATGGCGACAGCCGGCTTGCCGATGCCGGCCGGGCCTTCATAGCTGCACCGCGCCGGTCGTGGCCGGCGGGACCGCACCGGCGGGGCGAGGCTTTCGGCCTCGACACGGCGCATCAGCCCGCCCTCGAGCCCTGTGAGGCGGAACGGGGCCGGGCCCTCGGCTCCGGCGATGGTCACCGCATCGCCGGGCTCGAGGCGCAGCGCCGAGGGCGGCAAGGCGAAGGTGGCCTTGTCGCGGGCTTCCCAGAGACGGTGGAGCAGGGCCTCGCCGCGCAGGGCCATCTCGCCGGGATCGGCGGCGGCCGCCAGGGACAGGCCCGAGA
>JAEZGJ010000231.1 GCA_023416965.1 Pseudomonadota bacterium
CCCCTGCGGCGGGCCGCCGAACTGGCCCTGCGGAGGGGCGCCGAACTGGCCCTGGGGAGGAGCACCGTAGCCCTGCGGCGGGCCGCCCTGAGGCTGCCCGAAGCCGGGCGGGGGCGGGGCCATGCCGGTGTTGAGGGGGCGGGGGGGCATCGGCGGCGGGGCGGCCGGCTTGGAGCCGAAGATGCTCGACAGGAATCCGCCGCTCTGCTGCTGCTCGGCCTGGCGCTGCACCTGCTGGAGATGCTGCTGCATCTGGTCGGCCTGGCTCTGCAGGGACTGCACCTGGCCCTGGAGCTGCTCGTTCTGCTTCGCCAGGTCGTTGAGCGCCTGATCGGAGACATACATCGTCTGCAGCAGGGCATATACCGCGCCCGGCTGCTGGACGAGACGCTCCTTGATGAAGGCGTCGACCGCAGGGTCGCGCTGCTGGCTCTCCGCCGATTTCAGGCGGTCGAACAGTCCGGCGATGATATCGCGTTCCTGTTGGTTCATGGGGAAAGATCCTCCGGAAGAACGTTCGTGGCGGGTCGCCCCCGCGTCGTGCCTGTCTGGCACCGTCTCGTTGCGATCTGATGTCGCGCTGCCGAGCCCGGGCCATGGAGGCTCCGGGAAGATGGTACATGCCTTTGCGGCGCGCCAGAGGCGGCCGGGGGGCGTGGCGGCAAGTCGCAGCCCCTCGGCGCTTTCGGGCAAGAAAAAGGCCGGGGCGAACCCCGGCCTTCGTCCAGATCGTCCGGCGCTGCGGACTTATTTGTAGGGCAGCTTCGACCACTGCAGGTCGACCGAGAGCGTGGCCACCACGCTGTGGCCGCACCAGTTGGACCGGCCCGACCCGGTGAACACGCCGCGATAGTCGCCTGTGGTGGCGAAGCACTGCTGCGAGGTCAGGTTGGTGCCGTGATAGCGCAGGTCGAGGGTCAGGAAGTCCTTGTAGGTCCACGACACACCGGCATTCCAGTAGAGGTAGTCCTGCAGGTTGACGCCACCGAGATATCCGTAGGTGGTGCCGAGCCAGTAATGGCCGAGGGCGCCGGAAATCGCGAAGTCGTTCGGCAGCTTGTACTTGGCGTTGACCTCGCCATAGGTGCCGTAGGCGCCCGTGCCGAGCCAGTTCGGCGCGTAATAGATGGCGGCGCCGACGTTGAACTGCGGCGTGATGTCGTAGCCGACCTTGCCGTAGAACTCGACGAAGTTGGAGCGGTTGGCGGTCCAGGTGCCGGCGAACCCGACCGGGGCCGGCGGGGTCGTGGTGATGAACTGCGTCTCGTTCGGGTAGAGGTAGTACATCACGCCGAGATCGAAGGTGGCATCGCCGACGACGGGACGGATGCCGGCATAGAGGTCGACCTCGCCGATCGGGCGGTTCGGCAGCTTCGTGGTCCAGTAGGCGGCGCCGGCATAGAGCCAGCCGTAGCGCGCCTCGCCGTAGACGTTGACGGCCGGGCCGCGGGCCGACTGGGAGATGCCGCGGAAATTGTAGTCCGACATCACCTTGCCGCCGAACGCGAAGTCGAAGGCCCAGGGGGCCGGGGCCGCGATCGGCGCCGGGGCCGCGACATCGGCCGCAAAGGCCTGGCTTCCCAGCGTCGCGGCCAGAAGGCCCGTCAGCATCGTCTTGCGAAACATCTGCGTCTCCTGCCTGCCGAGCACGTCGCGCGCGCCCCAAATCACCACATATCCGTCACAATGACGTCACGCGGAAGCCGCGGAGGACAAGACGAAAAAGCGGGCAAATGCCGCCCGAATGCCCAAAGAGAATGCAAACGATTCCAATGAAGAACCCCTGTGGCATGGTGGCCACAGAGGTTCTGTTAACGTCTCAGACCTTCGTCCTAAGCCGAAGGATCAGGCGAGCATGCGGTAGGCCGGCAGGGTGAGGAACTCTTCGAACTCTGCGGCAAGCGACAGCTTGGCGAAGAGAGCGATCGCCTCGGCGAATCGGCCCTTCTCGAAGGCCTCGGCGCCCACCTCGCCCTTCACCACCTCCATCTCCTCCTTCAATGCCCTGTCGAAGAAGGCCGGGGTGCATGTGACGCCGCCTTCGAGGGCGACGCCGTAGGTCGTCCACTGCCAGATCTGCGCGCGCGAGATCTCGGCGGTCGCGGCATCCTCCATGAGGTTGTAGATCGGCACCGCGCCGCGCCCCCGCAGCCAGGCCTCGAT
Organism: Pseudomonadota bacterium; assembly: GCA_023416965.1. GTDB lineage: Bacteria > Pseudomonadota > Alphaproteobacteria > Rhizobiales > Phreatobacteraceae > Phreatobacter. Next base: position 2,164 of record JAEZGJ010000231.1, read on the forward strand.
ATACTGGACGCCGACGCGGATGTTCTCCCGGTAGCCCGCCTCGGTGCGCGTGCCCTCGTGGACCTGCAGCAGGTCCTTCTGGCCGACGCTCACGTCGTCGCGCTGGCGGGCCACCTGGTTCGGCGTCGGCATGAGCCGGTCGAAGGCCTCCATCGCCACCGGCACGAGGTCAGGATGGGCGACCCAGGTGCCGTCATGGCCGATGGTCGCCTCGCGTTCCTTGTCGGCCTTCACCTTGGCGAAGGCGGCGGCATTGGCTTCCGGATTGTTCTTGATCGGAATCTGCGCCGCCATGCCACCCATCGCGAAGGCGCCACGCTTGTGGCAGGTCTTCACCAGGAGTTCGGCATAGGCCTTCAGGAAGGCCTTGCTCATCACCACCTGGCCGCGGTCCGGAAGAACGTAATCCTGGTTGCGGGCGAGCTTCTTGATGAAGGAGAAGATGTAATCCCAGCGCCCGGCATTGAGGCCCGCCATGTGGTCCTTCAGCTCGAACAGGATCTCGTCCATCTCGAAGGCGGCGGGCAGGGTTTCGATCAGCACAGTCGCCTTGATCGTGCCCTTCGGGATGCCGAGCTTCTCCTGGGCGTGGACGAAGACGTCGTTCCACAGTCGTGCCTCCAGATGGCTCTCCATCGTGGGCAGGTAGAAATAGGGGCCCGACCCTTGAGCGAGCGCCGCCTTGGCGTTGTGGAAGACGTAGAGGCCGAAGTCGAACAGCGACCCCGACATCTCCTCGCCGTCGACCTGGACGTGGACTTCCGGCAGGTGCCAGCCGCGCGGCCGCGGGATGATGACGGCCCCCTTGTCCTTCATGGCATAGGACTTGCCGGAGTTGGGGTCGGTGAAGGCGAGGGTGCCGGCCCAGCGATCCTTCAGATTGATCTGCCCTTCGATCTGGTTGGCCCAGGTCGGGGAATTCGCGTCCTCGAAATCCGCCATGAAGCACTTGGCGCCGCAGTTCAGCGCGTTGATGACCATCTTGCGGTCGACCGGGCCGGTGATCTCGACGCGGCGGTCCTGCAGGTCGGCCGGGATCGGCGCCACGGTCCAGGCGCCGTCGCGGATGTGCCTGGTCTCGGGCAGGAAGTCGGGCAGGGCGCCGGCGTCGAACTGCTTCTGCCGCTCGGTGCGCAGCTTGAGCAGGCGCTTGCGGGTCTCGTTGAAGGTGCGCTGCAGGTCGACCACGAAAGCGACCGCCTCGGGGGTCAGGATTTCCTCATAGCGCGGGCCCATGGCCCCCGTGATGGTGACGCCGGACATGCTCATGGCACCCTCCCTGGTGGTGTGATTGTGAGCGAAAGCCTATCCCGAAGCCGCCTTTGCCGAAACAGACGAAGGTGACGATCACTTGTTCCAGGATCGAACAAATCCGCCCCGGCGATTTGGCTTGTTGGCCCCGCCGCTGGATTTTCCGCCTCGCGCCGTCTATGGCCCTGCCTCGCCCGCCGCAGCATCGAGACCATGGCCGAGATCACCGCCGTCGACACCTATTCCTTCGTGCCCGAGGACCTCAGGCTCGCCGACAGGCAGCCGGGGATTTCCGCCTTCGTGCGCACCAAGAACGGCGCCGATTTCCTGCGCCAGACCATCCTCAGCCACGCGCCCTTCGTCGACGAGATCGTGGCGGTCTACAACCAGTGCACCGACGCGACCGAGTCCGTACTGGCTGGCCTTCAGGACGAGTTGGGGCCCCATAAGGTGAAGCTCTTCCACTACCTGCCGCGGGTTCACCCGCCGGGTTCACGGGATCATGCGGCCGAGCCCGGCCACTCACCCCACAGCGTCGTCAACTATTCGAACTTTGCGCTGTCCCGGACCACCCGCGCCATCGTGGTCAAGCTCGACGACGACCACATCGCTTTCGAGCGCGGCCTGCGCCCCATGGTGGAGAAGCTGCGCCGCGAGGGCCTGGCGCCCGGCCGCATGAACTGCTTCTCCGGCCTCAACCTCGTGCGCGACGAGGACGGCGGGGTGGGCATTCATGCCGACACCCCCTTCTCCGGCAATGGCGACATCGGCTTCTTTGCGATGACCCCGGACGCCTATTTCGTCCACGACAGGCGCTTCGAGGACTTCCGCAAATATCACTTCCGCCGCGTCTTCTCCGGATTCGCCTACTGGCACATGAAATACCTGAAGACGGGTCTCGGCTTCGCCAACTACGAGATCGACAGCGGCGGCAACCGGCGCTTCGCCAAGAAGGAGCGGCATTTCCATCGCCGCCGCGAGGTCGCCACCATCCCTGAAATCGCCGCAACCATGCCGCGGCTGCGCGCCTCGCTGATGCGGCTCGTTCCCTTCGACAAATGGGCGCTCATCGGCAACCGGGCGCTGGCCATGGCCGACGGTGCCGTCACCGAGGCCGATCTCATCGACCTCGTCAGTCGCTACGACCTCGGCAGCGTCCTCACGGCCGAAGCAGCGAGCGCTGCCGCCTGACATGCGAACGCCCGCGCGATGCGCGCGGGCGTTCGGGCACCCTCCCTTGAGGTCAGGAGACGGAGAGCCTCACGTCGAGATTGCCGCGGGTGGCCTCGGAGTAGGGGCAGACGATATGGGCCTGCTGGACCAGGTCCTCGAGCACGGTCTTGTCGACACCCGGAGCCGCCACCTGCAGCGCCACGTCGAGGCCGAACCCCTTGCCGTCATCGCGTGGACCGATGCCGACGGCAGCCGAGACCTTCGTCTCTGCCGGCAGCGCCACCTTGGCCTTTCCGGCGACGAACTTCAGCGCGCCGAGGAAACAGGCGGAATACCCGGCCGCGAAGAGCTGCTCGGGATTGGTGCCCTGGCCGCCGCCGCCGCCGAGCTCCTTCGGCGTGTCCAGCGTCACGGACAGGCGGCCGTCGTCGCTGCCGGCCGAGCCGGTACGGCCGCCGGTGGCGGACCCATGGGCGGTGTAGAGGATGTTCATCGGATGTCTCCCTGGCACGGGCGCCCCAGCGGCGCCGGCATTTAGATAGTGAAAAATTATATTGTGCGCAATAAATAAAAGAAACGCGATTGGACCTTGCGCCAGCGATGCGGGCGCGGGCAGATGGGTCGCACGGAGGGTGCCATGGCGACGAAGAAGCGACGGCCGAAGCTGGACGATCACCTGTGTTTCGCCATCTACGCGGCGGGTCATGCCTTCAACCGGGTCTACAAGCCGCTGCTGGCGCGGCTGGGCCTGACCTATCCGCAATATCTCGCCATGCTCGTCCTCTGGGAGGAGGAGGACGTGCCGCTGAAGGCGATCGGCGAGCGCCTCGGCCTCGATTCCGGCACGCTGACGCCGCTCCTGAAGCGGCTCGAGAAGCTGGGTCTCGTCACCCGCACCCGCGATCCCGCCGACGAGCGCTCCGTGCGCATCGGCCTGACCGCCGAGGGGCGCGCGCTGCAGGACAGGGCGGCGGACATTCCGGCGGCGCTGGGCTGCGCCATGGGGCGGCCGCTGCCCGACATCGCCCGCCTCAGGCAGGAAATCGCCGCCCTCCGCGATGCGCTGAACGCGGCAGCGGACGGTGCGCGTGATCCCTGATCCGGCCCGGCATCGGTGATCCGCCAGACGCGCCTGCCGTAGAGGTGCCAGCACCTCCCGGAGACGCCGATGCCGGTCACCGCTTTGTACGCTGCCCTGCTCGCGCTTCTGTTCATGGTCCTCTCGGTGCGGGTGATCGGCTTCCGCCGCGTGGTCCGCATCGGGCTCGGCGACGGCGGTGACACGGCCCTGCTGCGACGCGTCCGGGTCCACGCCAACTTCGCCGAGTACGTACCCTTCTGCCTGGTCCTCATCGGCCTCGCCGAAAGCCTGAAGGCGCCGGCGCTGATCCTGCACGCGCTCGGCGCCCTGCTTCTGGCGGCGCGGCTTAGCCACGCCTATGGCGTGTCGCGCCAGCCCGAGACCTTTCTCTTCCGGGTGGCCGGCATGGTGGGCACCCTGACGGTGATCGGCGTCGCTGCAGCGCTCTGCCTCTATTCCGCGGCCCGCAACCTCGGCTGAAGCCGGGACACACCTGCCTCGGCCAGCGCCTCCGGCAAGGGGCCGCCGGTCGCCCAGTCGATCAGCTCCACCGTGTGGACGATCGGAACGGGGCGGGCGTGGGTCTCGTAGCCCTTGGCGATCTGGGTGATGCAGCCGATGTTCCCCGCAGCCACCACGTCCGGCCGCGTCTTGTCGAGGTTCGCCACCTTGCGGTCGCGCAGCCGCCCGGCAATTTCCGGCTGCATGATGTTGTAGACGCCGGCCGAACCGCAGCACAGGTGCCCCTCCGGCGGTTCCTTCACGGTGAAGCCCGCGGCCTTCAGCAGGGTCTTCGGCAGGTCCTTGATCTGCTGGCCGTGCTGCATGGAACAGGCGGAGTGATAGGTGACGACGAGCCCGTTCGGTGCCGCCTCCGGCAGGCCGAGCGTCGCGAGATATTCGGTCACGTCCTTGGCGATCGCCGACACGCGCGCCGCCTTCTCCGCATAGGCGGGGTCGTCGCGGAACATGAAGCCGTAATCGTTGATGGTGGTGCCGCAGCCCGAGGCCGTGATGACGATGGAGTCGAGGCCATCGCCGTCCATTTCGGCGATCCAGGCGTCGATGGTGCGCTTGGCCTGGGCGTGGCTCTGCTCCTCGCGCCCCATGTGATGGACCAGCGCGCCGCAGCAGCCCTCTCCCTTGGCGAAGGCCACCTCGACGCCGAGGCGGGTCAGGAGCCGCACCGTCGCCTCGTTGATGGACGGCTGCAGCACCGGTTGGGCGCAGCCCTGCAGCAGCACGACACGTCCGCGACGGGCTCCTTCCGCCGCATGCACGCCGCCGCGGTCGAGATGGGAGCGGGCGGGCAGCCGGTCAGGCGAGAGGCCGATCATCGCCCGCGTGCGCTTCATGAGGCCGACGCGCCCGGCGAGCGGCCCGATCGTCTTGCGCGACACGGCGACCGCGGCCCGCCCCTTCCAGCGCAGCACCGAGATCACCGACAGCGCCTTCTTGGCGAGGAAGCCGCCGGCCAGCGCCAGACGGAAGCGGGCCGGGTAGGGCAGGATATGGGCCAGAACCGCGCGCATCAGCCGGTCCTGCCACGGCCTTTCGTAGGTCTTTTCGATATGGGCGCGGGCATGGTCAACGAGATGCATGTAGTGCACGCCCGAGGGGCAGGTGGTCATGCAGGAGAGGCAGGAGAGGCAGCGATCGACGTGCTTCACAACCTCTTCCGTCGCCGGCTGGCCGGTCTCGAACATCTCCTTCATCAGGTAGATGCGCCCGCGCGGTGAATCGAGCTCGTCGCCCAGCAGCTGGTAGGTCGGGCAGGTGGCCGTGCAGAACCCGCAATGGACGCAGGTGCGGAGGATCTTCTCCGACGTCGCCATGGCGGGATCGGCGAGCTGGGCGAGGCTGAAATTCGTCTGCATGGCCTCAGACCCCCGGATACATGCGGCCGGGATTGAGGATCCCCGCCGGGTCGAAACTCGTCTTCAGCTTGCGCTGGATGGCCATGAGGGGCGCGGCGGGCGGGGAGAATACGTCCACCGCGCCGCGCACCGCCTCCGGGGCGCGGATCAGCGTCGCATGGCCAGCGGCGGCCTTGGCCGCCGCATGGACCGTTCCCGCGCCCGCGTCCCCCGCCGCGGCGACCCCGGCCCAGACGAGGCCGCCGCCCCAGTCCATCACCAGCCGGGGAGCGAGCGGCGCCAGTCGTTCGGCGAGTGCGGACGCCGCGGAGGGCGGAACCGAGATGCGCCAGACCGCTTCTTCCGTTCCCGCAAACAGGGCGGCATCGCGGATGTCGCCCCACAGCGCGGCGGAGGGCTCGGCATCGATGGCCTCCACAGTCCCGAAGGGGGCCAGCAGCCTCGACAGCGCATCGGTGCGATAGGAGAGGGAGGCGGAAAAGCCCTCGATGCGGATCAGCGTTCGCGCCTCTGAACCGGCTCCGGGCAGATGTGCCGCGCCTGTCGGTTCGAAGGGCGAGCCCAGCGCTGCCGACAGCGCGGCGACGGCGCGCGGGATGGAGAGACCGGAGATCGCCAGGGTTCGCTCGCCCTCCGCCCGGGGCAGGACCTTGAAACAGACCTCGTGGAAAACCGCGAGCGTGCCGAAGGATCCGGCGAGCGCCTTGACGAGGTCGAGGCCGGTGACGTTCTTCATCACGCGTCCGCCGGACTTCACGTCCTCGGCGAGGCCGTTGACGAATTTCAGTCCGATCATCGAATCGCGGGCCGCGCCCAAATTGATCCGTGCCGGGCCCGAGACATTGGCGGCGGCAACGCCGCCGACCGTAGGCTCGCCGGTCGAGCCATAGAGCCGGCGATGGTCCATGGGCTCGAAGGGCAGGCGCTGCCCCTTCGCGGCCAGCGCTTCCGTCACCTCCCGCAGCGGTGTTCCCGCCTGCGCGGCGATGACGAGCTCGGCCGGCTCGTAGAGGGTGATTCCCGAGAGCTTCGCGGTGGAGACGGTGGCGGCGGCCTGGACCGGCCGGCCGAGACCGCAGCGGGTGCCGCCGCCGGTGACCGCGAGCGGGGCGCCGGCCCGGCGAGCCTCGGCGATGGTCGCGGCGAGTTCGGCGGGAGAGGAGGGGGTGTGGAGGGTCATGCGGCCGCCGATTGATGGAGGAAGGCCCCACCCGTACCCTCCCCTCGCTGGCGCGAGGAGAGGGGGACTTCCACCTCCCGCAACAAAACATGGCTCGTGCCTGGCGCAGCCGTTCCCGGCTGAAGGCGGGAGGCCATGGTCCCCCTCTCCGCGGAGCGGGGAGGGTGCGGGTGGGGCATTCCAGAAGACATCACGCCGCCTCCTGCTTCTCGTCCCGCGGCGCATCCAGCGGAAACACCTTGGCCGGGTTGAGGAGCCAGTGCGGATCGAGCGCGGTCTTGATCCGTGTCTGCTGCAGAAGGTCCACCTCGGTGAACTGCTCGCGCATCAGGTCCCGTTTCTCGATGCCGACGCCGTGCTCGCCGGTGAGGCACCCGCCGAGCTGGACGCAGAGCCTGAGGATGTCCTCGCCCGCATGCTCGGCCTTCACCTGCTCGGCTGGATCGTTGACGTTGAACATGACGAGCGGGTGCAGGTTGCCGTCGCCGGCGTGGAAGACGTTGGCGACGCGCAGGCCATAGCCCTTCACGATCCTGTCGATGCCCTCCAGCACGTCCGGCAGCCGCCCGGTCGGGATCGTGCCGTCCATGCAGATATAGTCGGCGACCCGGCCGGTGGCGCCGAAGGCGGATTTGCGGCCCTTCCAGATCGCCGCCGTCTCCATGGCCGATTTCGATTCCTTCACCACCGCCACATCGTGGCGCCGGGCAATCTCGACGATGCGGGCGAGCATCGCCTCCATCTCGGCCTCGGAGCCCTCCACCTCGATGATCAGCATGGCTTCCACGTCGAGCGGATAGCCAGCCTTGGCGAAGGCCTCGCAGATATGGATCGCCTCGCGGTCCATATATTCGATGGCGACGGGGATGATGCCGGCGCCGATGATGTCGGACACGGTCTGGCCGGCCTGCGCGATCTCGCGGAAGCCGAAGAGCACGGGCCGCGCGCCCTCGGCCTGGCGGAGAATCCGCACCGTAACCTCTGTGACGACGCCGAGCTGGCCCTCGGAGCCGACCAGCAGCCCGATGAGATCATAGCCTGGCGAATCGAGGGCGCCGCCACCGATCTCGACGATCTCGCCCTCGACCGTGACGAGTTTCAGGCCGAGGATGTTGTTGGCGGTGACGCCGTATTTGAGGCAGTGCGCGCCGCCCGAATTCATTGCGACATTCCCGGCGATGGTGCAGGCGAGCTGGCTCGACGGGTCGGGCGCGTAGAAGAAGCCGGCATGGGCGACCTCGCCGGAGATGGCGAGATTGGTGATGCCCGCCTCGACCCGCATGGTGCGGTCGGCAAAATTGACGTCCAGGACGCGGTTCATCTTGGCGACGCCGAGCACCACGGCGTCCTCCTGCGGGATGGAACCGCCGCACAGCGAGGTGCCGGCGCCGCGCGCCACCACCGGCACGCCCTCGGCGTGGCAGAAGGCGAGGATCGCCGCCACCTGTTCCGTCGTCTCCGGCAGCACCACCACCATCGGCACGCGCCGGTAGGATGTCAGCGCGTCGGTCTCGAAGGCGCGTCGCTCCTTCTCCTCGGTGATCACGCCCTCGCCGGGCACGATGGCCTTCAGCGCGGCGATGACGCGGTCGCGCTTCGCCAGCACGTCTGCGCGCGGCGCGGGAAAGGCGATGGCCATGGCGTCCTCCCTGTTCCGTTTGCGGCTGCCCGGCGGCCCCGTCCGGATGATTTCAACCGACTATACGCTGCTTCCCCTCTGGCGGAACGGCTCGGATGAGGTCAAGATTGTTTCCTTGTCGGAAAGAATGGGAGGGAGCCTTTGACGCCTCTCGCAGATCTCGAGGTCTTCGCCCGCGTGGTCACTGCCGGCAGCATGTCCGGCGCCGGGCGGGAAATGGGCCTGTCGCCGGCGGTCATCTCCAAGCGCATCAAGCGGCTGGAGGAGCGGCTCGGCACCCGCCTCCTCCAGCGCACCACCCGGCAATTGTCCCTCACCGAGGCGGGGCAAGGTTATTACGAGCGCGTCGTCGCCATCCTCGCCTCCATCGACGAGGCCGAGAGCTTCGTCACCCGCCGCTCCAACCTCGCCCGCGGCACGCTGCGCGTCTCTGCGCCCACCTCCTTCGGGCGGCTGCACATCGCGCCGCACCTGCGCGCCTTCCTGGCCGCCAATCCCGATCTCGTCGTCCACCTCGAGCTGTCCGACAGTTTCGTCGACATCGTCGCCGAGGGCTACGACGTCGCCATCCGCATCGGCGAGCTGGATGATTCCTCCTTCGTCGCCCGCCGCCTCGCTCCGAACCATCGGCTGCTGGTGGCGACCCCCGGCTATCTCGCCGCCCGCGGCCGGCCAGCAGATCTCGCCGACCTGGCCGACCACGCCCTGCTCGCCCACAACGCCGATACCTGGCGGCTGGAGGGGCCGGACGGGCTCCAGGTCGTACGCCTCCACGGGCCGCTGCGCACCAATTCCTCCGAAGTGGTCCGCGAGGCGGTGCTGGCCGGCATCGGCATCGCCCTGCGCTCCACATGGGATGTCGGGCCGGAACTGCAGGACGGCCGGCTCGAGGTCGTGCTGCCCCAATGGCGCGCCTCGCGTCGGGTCGCCATCCATGCCGTCTATCCCACCCGCCGCTTCCTGCCGCAGAAGGTCCGCGTCTTCGTCGACTGGCTGGCGACGCTCTACGGTCCGGTACCCTATTGGGACCGGGGGCTCGACCTCGCGCCGCGGGAAGGCTAGAGGCTTGGCCGACCCGCCTACCCGGAACACCGCATGACGCGCGCCCTGTCCGACCTCGATCTCCGCCTCGCCGGCCTCCTGGCCGAGGCCGGCTTCGCGCGCGCCGAGCCGCCGCTGCTGATCGCCGCCGATCTGGTGCGCGACCTCGTCGGCGAGGCCCTGGCGCGCCGGCTCTTCCTGACCAGTGACGCCGAGGGCAACGAACTCTGCCTGCGCCCCGACTATACGATCCCTGTCGTCCAGGCCCATCTCGAGGGGCCGCGTGCCGGCGAGGCTGCGGCCTATTCCTATCTCGGCCCCGTCTTCCGCCACCGTCCGGGATTGGCGGGCGAGTTCAACCAGGCCGGCATCGAGCTCCTCGGCCGGGCCGACCGTGAGGCCGCCGAGGCCGAGGTGGTGGCCCTCGGCCTCAAGGGCGCACGGCTCTACACGGAGGGGCCGCTCGCCCTCGCGCTCGGCGACATCGGCATCTTCATGGCGCTGGTCGCCGCCCTTGACCTGCCGCCGGCCTGGCGGCGGCGCCTCGCCAAGGATTTCCGCCGCTCCGGCATGCTGGAGGGCGACCTGAAGCGCCTCGCCGAGCCCTCCCGCAACGGCTCCACCCATGCCGGCCTGCTCGCCGCCCTCGAAGGGTCGGATCCGAAGGCGGCGCGCGCCCTCGTCGCCGACCTCCTGTCGATTGCCGGCATCACCACGGTCGGGGGCCGCTCCGCCGCGGACGTCGCCGAGCGCTTCCTCGAACAGGCGGCGCTGGGCACGGGCGGGCTCAGTCCGGCCAAGGTGGCGGTGGTGGAGAAGCTGCTCGCCATCGACACCGACGCCGCCTCCGCCGAGGCCGCCATCCGCGACCTCGCCGCGTCCTCCGGCCTCGCCATGGGCGATGCCATCGACAGGCTCGCGCGACGCAACCGGCTGCTGGCGGAGGCGGGGATCGACCTCTCCGCCGCGCGGTTCTCCACCCGCTTCGGCCGCGACGTCGACTATTACACGGGCCTTGTCTTCGAGGTTCACGACGGATCGGGCCGGGAGAGCCGGCCGCTGGTCGGCGGCGGCCGCTACGATCGTCTCACCGACATGATGACCGCCAAGATGCGACTCGACATCAATGTGCCCGCCGTCGGCTGCGCCTTCTGGGTCGAGCGCCTCGCCGTGGCGGGAGGCCGCGCATGACCGATTCACCGCTCGTCTTCGCCATTCCCTCCAAGGGTCGCATCCTCGAATCGGCGCAGGGCTTCCTCGAGCGCGCCGGTCTGAAGCCTGTCCAGGGCCGCGGCGCCCGCGACTATCGCGGCACGATTCCCGGCCTCGACCAGGTGGAGGTCGCCTTCCTCTCCGCCTCCGACATCGCCCGGGAACTCGCGGCCGGCACGGTCCATCTCGGGCTCACCGGGCTCGATCTCATGCACGAGGCGACGCCCGAGCCGGAGGATCGCCTCGTCTCGCTGACCCCGCTCGGCTTCTCGCGCGCCGACGTCGTCGTCGCCGTGCCGCAGGCCTGGATCGACGTCGCCACCATGGCCGACCTCGACGATGTCGCGAGCCAGTACCGCGCCCGCCACCGCTCGCGCATGCGCGTCGCCACCAAATATCTGAACCTCACCCGCGCCTTTTTCGACCGACACGGCATCGCCGACTACCGCATCGTGGAGTCGGCGGGCGCCACCGAAGGCGCGCCGGCGGCCGGCGCCGCCGAGCTCATCGTCGACATCACCACGACGGGCGCGACCCTTGCTGCCAATGCGCTGAAGGTGCTGGACGACGGCGTTATCATGAAGTCGGAGGCCCATCTCGTCGCCTCGCGCACCGCGCCCTGGAGCGCCGGCGCGCTCGCCTCCGCGCGCGACATGCTGGACCGCATCGCCTCGCAGGCGCGCGCGCGCAAGGTCCGGGAGGTCCGCACCCGCTTCGCCGCTGCCGACGCCTCGCTCGTGGAGGAGGCGCGGGCGCGGTTCGGCGTCGAGGCGCCATTCGGCGGACCGACCTCTTCCGGCATGCTGACGCTGCACTGCCCGCCGGCGGCGCTTTTTCCCCTTGCCCGCTTCCTGCGCGAGAAGGGCGCGGAGAACGTCTCCGTCACGGAGCTCGACTATGTCTTCTCGCGCGACAACCCGCTCTACGAGACCCTCGCGGCGGCGCTCGCCTGAGGCTCAGACGGCGTCCGTCGAGGTGACGACGAAGGTCTTGAGCTCGCCGTCCTCGTCGCGGATCGAGACATATTCGCCGATCTGGAAGGCGTGGTCGCCAAAGCGGAAGCCCGCCTCGTCGTCGTCGGTCGCTCCGGGGTCGTAGTCGAAGGTCCAGGTCGCGCCCTTCGCGCCGCCCGGCTTGTGGACGAGGAGGCCGTGCTGGTCCTCTTCGCCCTGCCAGAAGCGCCTCACCTTGCACAGGGCGCGATGCTGCTTCCAGGCGGGAAGGTCGATGCGGCCGGCCGCGTCGAGGGGTGCGACGAACTCGTAGCCGTGGAACTTGGATCCGTCCGGATAGCCGGGCGAGCGCGCCATGTTGAGGCGGATGCGGTGGAAGCCCCGGGGGAGAGTCGTCATCGTCGAAAACCTCTGGCTGTGACGCTCTCTTGATGCGCCGAGCCTCCCGCCGCTGCCTTGATCGGGGTCAACCGCCGCCCCGGCTCAGGGAAGTCCCAGCGCGCGCGCCGCCATCACCGCGCCCATGCCCGCCGCGAGCGCCACGATGTCCTTCCTGACGGCGACCATGGCGAGCGTGGCGGCTGCGATGCCGATCCAGGCGGAGAGGCCCCCGCGCATGGCCAGCGGTACCACCGTGGCGACGATGATGGCTCCGGGCAGCGCCTCCAGCGCGGCGCGCAGGAAGGGCGTCAGCGGCACGCGGGTCATGATCCAGTAGCCGGCGAAGCGCACCGCATAGGTCGCCGCAGCCATGGCAAGGATGGCGGTGACGGGGCCGGCCCACTCAGCCTCGCTCACGGAAGGCTCCTGCGGCGAGGGACCCGGCGATGGCGCCGGTGATGATGAACCAGTAGCCGGAGACGAGCTGAGCCGTGATGACCGCGACGGCTGCGGCCACCGGCCAGGCGAGCCGGTCGCGCCTCAGGCGGAACAGGCCCACCGACATGGCGGTGAAGGTCAGCGGCATGACCATGTCGATGGCGAAGCGCTTGGGGTCCGTCAGGAGATGGCCGAGCGCATGCCCGGGAATGGTCGCCAGCGTCCAGACGAGCCACATGAAGAGCCCCGCGCCGACGAAGACCCCGGCATCCTGGCCGCCTTGGGCGTGGTAGCGAGAGCCGATGACGAAATTGGCGTCCGTCAGGCCGGCGAGGCCGAGATGGACAGGGCCTGCGGGCCCCCGCGACAGCCAGGGCTGCAGCGAGGCTCCCATCAACAGGAAGCGCAGGTTGACGGCCGTCGTCACCACCACGAGGGCGGCGATGGCCGAGAGCGAGAAGACCTGCGGCCAGAGCTGCAGGGCGAGGAGCTGCGAGGCGCCCGCATAGACCGAGAAGCTCATCAGCACCGCCTGGCCGAGGGTCAGGCCCTTCTCGGCCGAGGCCGCGCCGACCGCCGCCGCGAAGACGAGGACGCCCGGCAGCATCGGCACGCTCAGCCGCGCGCCCTCGACCATGCCGGCGAGGGTGCAGGGAACGGGGCGGGGGGAGGCGGGATCGGGTGCGTGCATGGGCCTTTGGCGATTGGAGACCTTTGTCTCGTTCCGCAGCCGGCCGGTCCAGTCCCTGCGGGTGCAGGGCCGGACCTCGCGGACCGCAGGGGTGGGGAGGGAACTTCGGTCAATGGACCGAGCCGGCGACCGCCCTATGCCAGCGGCTTGCGGAAGAAGTACTCCCAACTCGCGCTGGCGTCGGCGAGATAGCGCTCCACCGGCTGCCGCACGAAGCCGAGCTTCTCGTAGAAGCGGTGGCCGCGCAGGAAGCGCGTGTCGCTCCACAGGATGATCTCGCGCGCGCCGCGCTCCTTCAGGAAGCTCTCACCTTCCGCATAGAGCCGCTGCGCCAGCCCGGAGCCGCGGTGGGCTGCGCTCGCATAGACCTTGAAGAGCTCGCCCGTCCCCGGAACGTCTGTCATCACGGCCGCTAGCGAGCCGATGACCTCCCCATACGACTCCGCAACGAAGAGCTGCCCGCCCGCCCGCTGATAGTGGCTCGCCGGCGCCTTCAGCTCCGGAAACTCCGCGCCGATGAAAAGGCACCCCGGATATTCGGCGAAGGTCGTGGCGATCAGCGCGGCGAGCGCCGGGGCGTCGGCATCGGTGGCGTGGCGGAGGGACGTCATCTGCACTCGGAGGTTACGGAAATGGACGTATAGGCAAGCCCGTAACCTTTCGACACGATATAGCGCAAATTGGATACTTTCAGAGGGGAATTTGATGCGGGCCAGACACCTGTCGATGGCGCTCGGCCTCACGCTGGCAGCGAGCAGTGGCGCCGCAGCCCAGAATCTATGCCAAACCCAAGGTGGCCGGTATTTCCCTGCACAGAATGACAGCGTGTCCTATGACCTGACGATCCAGTCCGGCAGTTCCTGCTTTCGTAATTTCGGAAGCCGGACCTTGACGTTCACTGGCACTTCCGTAGTTGCTCAACCGGCCAACGGAACGGTTCGCGTCATCTCTCCAACCCGGATCCAGTTCAGTGCCCGCGCCGGGTTCCGCGGCACCGACCGCTTCGTTGTGCGGGTTTGTGCGCAGGGACAGTCCGGACGAGGGTGCTCAACTCTGACTCACATCGTAACAGTCCGTTAGGTTTGATCTGTCCGGGACGTGCCCAGCGCTGCTACCGGGGGCATCGGCACTGGCTTCCAGCATGCCGGGACATGGAGCGCCGCCTCGAGCAGGCGCTGGTAGCGGTTGCGCGGGACCTCGACCGCACCGAGAGTGGCGAGGTGTGGCGTGACGAATTGGGTGTCGAGGAGGACGAAACCGTCGACCTTCAGCCGCGCCACCAGGTGGACCAGCGCCACCTTGGACGCATCGGTCTCGCGGTGGAACATGCTCTCGCCGAAGAAGGCCCCGCCGAGGCTGACGCCGTAGAGCCCGCCGACCAGGCGGCCGTCGCGCCAGGCCTCCACCGTGTGACAGTGGCCCATGCGGAAGAGCGCGCCGTAGAGCCGGCGGATCCGGGCGTTGATCCAGGT
>JAEZGJ010000194.1 GCA_023416965.1 Pseudomonadota bacterium
GGCTTGTCCCGGGCATCCACGAATTCCGTTCTAGCCCTCGACTCCGCGGCGGAGTCCCCTCACCGCCCGCTGAGAAGCTCGCGGATCTTCGCCACCAGCTCGCCGCGCTTCGCCGCGAACTGGGCCGGGCGGGAGGCGCGCCATTCCGCATTGTCGGTGATGGTCTTGGCGGCTTCGGCGCCGGCGACGAGGTCCTTGATCATCACCTCGCCCGCCTCGCGCTCGTTCGACCCCTGGATGATCACGGCCGGCGCGTTGCGGCGGTCGGCGTACTTCATCTGCGCCTTCATGCCGGAGGAGCCGAGATACATCTCGGCGCGGATGCCGGCCGCGCGCAACTCGGAGACCATGGCCTGGTATTCGGCGATCTGGTCGCGGTCCATGACGAGCACGACGACGGGGCCGACGGGCTTCTCCGCCCCCAGCTTGCCGAGGGATTTCAGCGCCGCCGCGAGACGCGAGACGCCGATGGAGAAGCCGGTGGCCGGCACCTCCTCGCCGCGGAAACGGGCGACCAGCCCGTCATAGCGCCCGCCGCCGGCGACCGAGCCGAAGCGCACGACCTGACCGTCCTCGTTGGTCACGGGGAAGGTCAGCTCCACCTCGTAGACGGGGCCGGTATAGTACTCGAGACCGCGGACGACGGAGGGGTCGATCTTAATCCGGTCGCTCCCGTAGCCGGCAGCCACAAACAGCTTGTGCATCTCATGGAGTTCGGAAAAGCCCGACGCGGCCGAATTCTGCTTGAGAGCAAGGTTCCAAGCGTCGATGCGTTCCCGTGACTGGGGGCCGACATCAACCTTTTCCGTGTTCATCAACACCGCAATGACGAACGCCGACTGCTCCTCATCCAGCCCGGCGCCCTTGGTGAAGTCACCGCTCTCGTCCTTCCGGCCCCCGCCGAGCAGCAGCTTCACGCCCTCCGGGCCGAACTTGTCGAGCTTGTCGATGGCGCGCAGCACGGTCAGCCGCCGCCCGGCATTCTCCTCGCCGCCGAGGCCGATCGCCTCCATGACGCCGTCGAGCACCTTGCGGTTGTTGACGCGCACGACGTAGTCGCCGCGGGTGATGCCGAGCTTCTCCATCGTGTCGGCGGCCATCATGCAGATCTCGGCATCGGCCGCGGGCGAGGCGGAGCCCACCGTGTCGGCATCGAACTGCATGAACTGGCGGAAGCGGCCGGGGCCCGGCTTCTCGTTGCGGAAAACGTAGCCGGCGCGATAGCTGCGATAGGGCTTCGGCAGCGCGTCGAAATGCTCGGCGACATAGCGGGCGAGCGGCGCGGTGAGGTCGTAGCGGAGCGACAGCCACTGCTCGTCATCGTCCTGGAAGGAGAAGACGCCCTCGTTCGGCCGGTCCTGATCGGGCAGGAACTTGCCGAGCGCATCGGTGAACTCGACGGCCGGGGTTTCCACCGCCTCGAAGCCGTAGAGTTCGTAGACCCCGCGGATCGTCTCCAGCATGGCGTTGACGCCGGCGATCTCGGCGGCGTCGCGGTCGACGAAGCCGCGCGGCAGGCGGGCGAGCGTGCCGGGCTTCTTCTTCGGGGCATCGGACATGGCGGTCTTCCGGCAGAAACGTGAGGCGGCTTGCTAGCGCACCCTCAGGTCGATGTCGACCGCGGCCCGGTCGGCGTCGCGCCGGACATGGGCGAAATAGACCACCTGGGTAGGCGGGCGCGCGCCGAACAGCGTCGTCCAGGCAGAGACGGGAGAGCGGGAGAGACCGTGGACGAGCCGCACGGGAAGGCCCGCCTCCGCATTGGCTCCCGTCCGCTGGACGAGGCGCTGGCCGTTGAACCAGAGGGCGAGGCGCCCGTCGGCCCCGGTCGACCAGCGCTGGTCGATCAGCACGTCGTGCCAGCGCTGGGTGAGGGCGCTCGCCGGCACCACCACGGTCTCGGCACCGACAGCGGGCCCCGAGGCAACGAGGCCCGCCTCGCGCCAGTCCAGCGCGAGGAGCAAGCGCTCGCCCTGCATCAGCCGGGCGAGCGTCACCGTGAGGCCCGGTGTCGCCGTCGTGCCGCGCGGGATGAAGAGGGAGACGGAGGTGAAGGCCTCGGTGCCGGGGGCCAGGCCCGGCCCCTCCTCCGCCAGCTCCGCCCGTTCCGTGTCGGGCGGACAGGGCGCGCCGCATTCGCCGGGGCGGAGCTCGAAACGGGTGGTGACAAGCCCGGGCAGGCGGACGGGATGGGGCTGGGCCACCTCCATCACCGCATGGCCGCCGGCCACGGCCTGCCGGGCGAAGCCGGGAAAATCCTGCGCCAGGGCCGGCCCGGCGGCGATGAGGCCGGCGATGACTAGGGCGGCAGGCCTCACCGGCGGACCGCGAAGGTGAGGTCGAAGGCGGTCTGCTTGTTCCCGGCCCGGTCGCGCACCGTGGTGCGGACGACATAGTCCCCCGGCTCGAGGCCGGAGAAGGAATAGGTCACATAGAGGAAGAACTCGCGGTTCCGGCGGCGGCTGGCGGTGGCGATCGTGTTGAAGGCCTGCTGGGCGACGAGCGACTGGCCGTCGGCGCGGCGCAGCTCGAAGTCGAGGACGAGATCGGTGCGGAAGATGTCGCCGGAGCGCCGCCAGCCCTGTCCGGCGAGTTCGGCATAGACGAGAAGCGGCTGGCCGATCTCGAAACTGGTGGAATCCCGCGGGTTGAAGACACCGTAGCCCTGCGGCTCCTCGGCCACGAAGGTGGCGCGGCGGATGGTCAGCGGCATCTTCTCGGAAATGGCGATGGCCGCCTCGTCGAGGGCGTCGAGCGCCTCCACCGCACGGCCGGCGGCGGCGGCCTCCTGCGCGCGGCGCGCCTCGGCGGAAATGTCGGTCGGCGCAGGTCCCACGGGAGCCGGGGCGACCCGGTCGGGCGCCTGCTGGGTCGGGGTCACCTGCTGGGTCTGGGCGGCGGCGGGCACGCCGGCCATGAGGGCGAGCGCAATGATGGCCGGGATCGAAACGGGCTTACGCATGGACACGAGGCTCCTCCGGACGAATCGCCCTTCAGGATAGCATGGCCGGCCGCACCCGCCCCTCCGCGACCGTCCGAGGCCTCGAAAAGCCGGAACAACTGCTTGGGAACGCAGCGGAATACCGCCGATACCCGCTCTCCCGGCATGGCGGCAATGTGTCGGCAGATTGGCGTAACGGTGGCCCCGCCCCTTCCGCAACCGCCCCTCGAACGCTATCTCCCCGGTCTATGCCGGACGGGGCGGTCGTGCTTTGCTCCCCGCCCTCGCCTTCGCATCCGCATCAGGACCCCTGCATGGCCCGCGATACAGTCGACCTGACGCCCATCGAATCCCGCGACGAACTGGTCGCCTGGATCGAAAAGGGCATCAAAACGAAGGACAAGTTCCGCGTCGGGACCGAGCACGAGAAATTCGGCTTCTACCGCAAGGACAACAGCCCGGTGCCCTATGAGGGGCCGCGCGGCATCAGGGCCATCCTGAAGGGCATGGAGGGCCTCCTCGGCTGGGAGCCCATCCTCGACGGCGAGAACATCATCGGCCTCGCCGACGTCACCGGCGGCGGCGCCATCTCGCTGGAGCCCGGCGGCCAGTTCGAGCTGTCGGGGGCGCCGCTGGAGACGCTGCACCAGACCTGCATGGAGGCCCACGCCCACTTCGCCCAGCTGCGCGAGATCGCCGACCCCATGGGCATCGGCTTTCTCGGCCTCGGCATGAGCCCGAAATGGACCCGCGCCGAGACGCCGGTCATGCCGAAGTCGCGCTACCAGATCATGACGCGCTACATGCCGAAGGTCGGCAAGCTCGGCCTCGACATGATGTACCGGACCTCGACCGTGCAGGCGAACCTCGACTTCGCGTCGGAAGCCGACATGGTCAAGAAGCTCAGGGTCTCGCTCGCCTGGCAGCCGGTGGCGACCGCCATCTTCGCCAACTCGCCCTTCACCGAGGGCAAGCTCAACGGCTACCTCTCCTTCCGCTCGGCAGTCTGGACAGACACCGACAATGACCGGGCGGGCATGCTGCCCTTCGCCTTCGAAGCCGGCATGGGCTTCGAGCGCTATGTCGACTACGCCCTCGACGTGCCGATGTATTTCATCAAGCGCGGCGACACCTATATCGACGTCGCCGGCTCCTCCTTCCGCGACCTCCTGGCGGGGAAGAACCCGGCGGCGCCGGGCGAGCGGGCGGTGCTCTCCGACTGGGTCAACCATGTCGGCACCATCTTCCCGGAGGTGAGGCTCAAGCGCTACCTCGAGATGCGCGGCGCCGATTCCGGGCCACTCTCACGCATCGTGGCGCTGCCCGCCCTCTTCGTCGGCCTGCTCTATGACGACGGCGTGCTCGACGCGGCCTTCGATCTCGTCAAGGACTGGACGGCGGAGGAACGCCAGAAGCTGCGTGACGACGTGCCGAAGCTCGGCTTCAAGGCGGAGATCCGCGGCCTGACGGTGGGCGAGCTCGCGCGCGAGATGCTGACGCTGGCCCGCACCGGCCTGCGCCGCCGCGACCGGCTCGACATGAACGGCTGCGACGAGACGCGCTATCTCGATCCGATCCAGGCCATCGTCGACGACGGCCGCACCGCCGCCGAGGCGTTGATCGAGAAATATCTCGGCCCCTGGCAGGGGCAGGTGGACAGGGTGTTCGAGGAACAGGCCTATTGAGGCGAGACGGGGCGCCGAGGTCCCTGGGAAGGGACGCGCCTGAACTTCCGTCCGTCATGCCCGGCCTTGTGCCGGGCATCCACGAATTCCCGTCGCAGGGCGGTGTTCAAGTCGTGGATGGCCGGGACAAGCCCGGCCATGACGCGGCAAGGGTCGTATCCATTCGCCGTAGCTGCTGGCGGGCGCTCACTCCGCCGCCTGGGCGTGCTCCGTCAGGTTGTCGAGGCTCGACACCACGTGATCCGCCAGCGCCTCGGCGAGCTGGGACATTTCGTGCGGGTTGCGCAAGAGCGCGACGCTGACCGAGGGCAGCGCCGGGAACCCGTCCGAGGGCTGCAGCACCCGCATGCCGGGCCGGAGAGCCGATTCCGGCAGGACCGAGACGGCGAGGCCCGCCATGACCGCTGCGCCGACGGCGGCCGCGTTCCAGCTGGCATAGAGGATGCGGTAGGAGCGCCCGGCTCCCTCCAGCCGCTCGGTGGCGGCGCGCCGCCAGTCGCAGGTCGGCCGTCCCACCGCGAGCGGCACCGGATCGTCGCAATGGACGGAGGAGCGGGCGGAGGCGACCCACAGGAGCTGCTCGCGGCGGAAGACCAGTGCCGGGCCCTTCTGCGGCGTGTGGGTGATGATGGCAATGTCGAGCTCGTTCGCCTGGATGCGCTCGGCGAGCATCGACGACGGCTCGCAGATGACCGTGACCTCGGCGCGCGGGTTGGAGCGCGAGAAGCGCGCCAGGATCTCCGGCAGGTAGCGGTCGGCATAGTCGTCGGGAACGCCGAGGCGCACGCGGCCCGTGAGCTCGGCGGTGGCGAAGGCGGAGACCGCCTCGAGGTTCAGCTTGACGATGCGGCGGGCATAGTCGAGCAGCCGCTCGCCGTCCTCGGTCAGGCGCGAGGCGCGGCCGTCGCGCTCGAACAGCGATTTGCCGATCCGCTCCTCCAGACGTTTCATCTGCATGGAGACGGCCGATTGGGTCTTGAAGACCACGTCGGCGGCGCGGGTGAAACTGCCCGTGTCGGCTATGGCCATGAATGTGCGCAGTTGGTCGATATCGAGAAGAATGGCCATGGGTGCGCCTCAAGACGTCACATCATCAACGCTGATGATAGCGATTAAAAACATTCGCTTCAATGATCAATTGCCCTGTGACATTCTGTCCTCATCGGCACATGCCCCCGAGGACCCGGGTGAGACACCCGGACGTTTGCGTCACCTGACGCCGGCGAGGGGACAGGCGTGCCGACGTCCGACCCGCCGAGGAGAGCCCCCATGCCGATGTTCGCCGCCACCCTTTCGCCCGCCGTCCTCTCGGTGGCCGCTGTCGTGCGCCGCCAGGTCGTGGCTTTCCGCAACTGGCGCGAGGCCCGCGAGGGCTATGCCGCCCTCTGCGAGATGGACGAGCGCACGCTCCATGATCTCGGCCTGACGCGGAGCGACCTTCGAGACGCCACGGCGGCCGGGTATTTCGGCGATCCCACCCAGGTGATCGCCGCCCGCGCCAGCGAGCGCCAGGGCCGCCGGTCCGGCCTCGCCACGCCGCGCCAGCTCAGCGGTCCGCCGCTGGTGCCCGATGTCGGCGCCGCCCTGTCGCGCACCGTTCCCTCCATGTGAGGACGCCCGCCGCGTCCTCGCTCTCCGCAGCCTGTCCGGGAAGAAGCCGTCCCCTCGCGTTCGCTTCCCAGACAACCTCGAGCCGCCGCGTGTCCCGCGGCGGCTCTTTTTTGCCTTGCGCCCTGCTGCCATGGCAGGGATGCCCTGCCCTATGCGCCGCGTCGCCGGGCGGCTAGAGCAAGGCTCCCCGGGCACGAATCCATGACCCTCGCAGGCTTCCCCGCAGACTGGACCTTCTACGCCGTCGGCGGCCTCGCCACCTTCCTGATGGGGCTCGGCAAGGGCGCCTTCGGCGGCGGCCTCGCCATTCTCGGCATCCCGCTCCTCGCTCTCGTCATGGACCCGATCCAGGCGGCCATCGTCACGGCGCTGCTGGTGGCCTTCATGGACGTCTTCGCCCTGGCCTCGTTTCCGCGCACCGCCTGGTCGAGGCCCGATCTCGGCTGGATCATGCCCGGCTTCCTCGCCGGCCTCTTTCTGGGCTTCCTCGTCTTCGAATATGTCGACCGGCGCTGGGTGGCCTTCGGCATCGCGCTGATCACGCTCGCCTTCACCCTCGACTATTTCCTGCGCCGGGGAATGGCCGTGACGCCCCGCCCGGTCTCGCCGCCGCTGGCGAGCGTGGCAGGGGCGGGGGCCGGCTTCACCACCTATGTCGCCCATGCGGGCGGGCCACCCATGGCCATGTATCTGCTGCGGCGCGGCCTCACCAAGACCGAATATGCCGCCACCACGGTCGTCATCTTCACCGTCGGCAACCTCGTGAAGCTGCCGGGCTACGTCTATTCCGGCCTCGGCGAACCCGGCGTCTTCGTCAAGGCGCTGGCCCTCGCGCCGGTGGTCCCGATCGGCGTCCTCGTCGGCCGGCGCCTGCACGACGCCCTGCCCCGCCAGCAGCTCTTCACGCTCTGCTATGTCCTGGTCGGCCTCGCCGGCACCAAGCTTTTCGTCGACGCCGCGCGCGCCCTCTGGATCCCATGACCGCTGCCACCTTTGCCGCCCATCGCTTCGCGCCCTTCCTCGTGGCAGCCCTCGGCATCTTCCTGCTGTCGGTGATGGACGCGCTGATCAAGGGCGTCGCCAACACCCATCCGACGGCGCAGATCGTCTTCATGCGCTATGCCTGCGGCATGCCCTGGGCCATCGGCTTCTTCCTCTGGACCCGGCCGCCCGCGCCGACCGGCGAAATGGTGCGCGCCCATCTGCTGCGCGGCGTCCTCGTCGCCATCACCGCCTTCCTGTTCTTCTATGCGCTGGCGACCCTGCCCCTGGCCGAGGCCATTACCCTGGCCTTCCTGTCGCCGCTGTTCCTGGCCGTCCTCGCCTCGCTCATCCTCAAGGAGCCGATCCAGAAGCCGGTGCTCGTCGCCATCCTCGTGGGGTTCGTCGGCATGGCGATCATCGTCGCCGGCAAGGTGGGCGGCGGCGAGTTCGACCTCGTCCGCGTGCTCGGCATTGCCGCGGCGGTCTCCTCGGCGCTGGCCTATGCGGCGAACCTCGTGCTGCTCAGGAAGCGCGCCCAGACCGATCCCTTCGGTCTCATCATCCTGTTCCAGAACCTGTTTCCGCTTATCATCATCGCCCCCTTCGCCTGGCTCGTCTGGGAAGTCCCGGAGGCGCGGTCCTGGGGGATCTTCCTCGGCATCGGCGCCTTCGGACTCGCCGGTCACCTCTGCATGGCCTGGGCCTTCAAGCATGCCGCCGCCGGGCCGCTCGGCGTCATCGAATATACCGCGCTCATCTGGAGCGCGGGCCTCGGCTACCTCGCCTTCTCGGAAGTGCCGGCCTGGACGACCTGGGCGGGCGCCGCCCTCATCATCCTCGCCTGCCTCACCGCCATGCGGCGGTAGGGGCCAGGAAACGCCCCCCGCACCCTGCCCTCGCGGTCGCGAGGAGAGAGGGACTTCAACGTCGCCGACAGGATCTGAGAGCGTTGTGCCTGGCTCGACCGCTGCCCGGCGAGCACGGCGTCAAAGTACCCTCCCCGTACAGCGGGAGGGTATGGGTGGGGCGTTCCACGTCGTCGTCCTCAGCCCGCCGCCGGAACCCGCGCCTCGAAGATCATGCAGGTTTCGCTGGCATGGGCGATGAGCCGGCCCTTGCCGTCGACGAGCCTCGCCTCGGAGGTCGCGATCCGCGATCCCGCATGGATGACCTTGCCCTCGCAGCGCACCCGGCCGGTTTCCGGCATCAGCGCCCGGACATAGTTCACCTTCATCTCGACGGTCGTATAGCCCTGCCCCGCCTTGATGATGGTGTGCACGCAGCAGCCGAGCGCCGAGTCGAGGATGGTGGCCGTCCAGCCGCCGTGGATCGTGCCCAGCGGATTGAAGAAGTCGGCCGTCGGGGCGCCCTCGAACACCGCCCGGCCGCGATCGACCTCGGTCAGGATGAAGCCCATGGAACGGGCGATGGGCGGCGCGGGATAGCGCCCGTCCAGCATGCCGCGCAGAAAGTCGATGCCGTCCTGGCCGGTGGCCTCCGCCATGTCGACGACTCCATAGCGGAGGGCGGGAGAGGCGGCAGTCATGGCAGTCTCCGAAGCGTGTCGTGTAACTGCACGATAAGGGGCCGCATCTCCCCGGTCAACGCGAGCCGTCGATGTCAGGCCGCCGCGGCGCCGCGCAATCCGCCGCCGAACTCGTCGGCAAAGCCGGCAATGAACCCGGGCACCGCTTCGGCGGCCAAGGTCCTCGCGAAGTAGTAGCCCTGCGCCTGATCACAGCCGAGTTCACGCACCCAGGCGAGGTCCGCCGCCGTCTCGACGCCCTCGGCCGTGGTGACGAAGCCGAGGCTCGTGGCGATGCCGACGATGGCCTCGACCACCGCCTTGCGGTTCTCCGGATCGGTCGCTCCCGAAACGAAGGAGCGGTCGATCTTGAGCTTCTGGATAGGGAAGCGCGTGAGATAGCCGAGCGAGGAGAACCCGGTGCCGAAATCGTCGAGCGCGATGCGTATTCCGAGGGTGCGCATGTCGGCGAGGAAGCGGCCGCTCTCGGTCAGCTTGTTCATGAACAGGGCTTCGGTGATCTCGACCTCCAGCCTGTCGGCGGACAGATGGCTCACTGCCAGCGCCTGGGCCACGTGATTGAGGAGCGCGACGGACCCGAACTGTGCGGGCGAGATGTTCACCGCCACCCGGAGCGGCTTCGGCCAGGCAGCGGCGTCGAGGCAGGCGCGGCGCAGCACCCAGGCGCCGATGGGCTCGATGAGGCCGGATTCCTCTGCGATCGGCACGAAGGCATCGGGCGACAGCAGGCCGCGCTGGGGATGCTGCCAGCGCAGGAGCGCCTCGAAGCCGACGATGGAGCCTGCCCGGATATCGATGATCGGCTGGTAGACGAGGCGCAACTGGTTGCCGTCGAGGGCGGCGCGCAGGTCCTCCTGCAGCAGCCGGCGCTCCTCGGCCTCGCGATGCATCAGGTCGTCGAAGACCGCAGCCACGCCCCGGCCGCTGTCCTTGGCGCGATAGAGGGCGAGGTCGGCGTTGCGTATGAGATCGTCGATCGTGTCGCTGTCGCCCGGGCCGAAGGCTATCCCCATGCTGGCACCGACAGTGATGCGCGCCCCGTCGATGGTCCTGGAACGGCTGATCCGCGCGATGAGTCGCCCGGCGAGATCGACAACCTCGGACCGGCGGGTGAAATCGCTGACCAGCATGCCGAATTCGTCGCCGCCGAACCGACCGAACACGACGCCCTGGTCGACGAGTTCTCGGAGGTCGCGGGACACGGCCATCAGCAGGGCGTCCCCGACGGGATGACCGAGCGTGTCGTTCACCGCCTTGAACTGGTCGAGGTCGAGGCAGGCGAGGGCGAAGCTGCTGCCGTTACGCCGCGCGGTCTCGAGGCGAAGCGCCGCGAGCTCGCGGAACCGGGCGCGGTTCGGGAGACCGGTCAGCATGTCCGTCGAGGCCATCCAGGCCACCTTCTGGCTGGCGAGCTTCCGGTCGGTGATGTCGGAGCCGACGCCGCGCCAGCCCAGATGCCAGCCGGTTTCGTCAAAGAGCGGCTTGGCGGTGAGCGACCACCAGCGCGGCTCCCCGGCGATCTCCACCTGGATGTCGAGGTCACGGAACGGCTGCCGCCGGGCGATGGCGAGGCGCAGCGCCTGTCCGGTCTCCGCGTCGGCCATCTCGATGATGCGGCGTCCCACCAGCGACTGGCCGGGAACGCCGGCGACCTCCCCGAAGCGGGGAGAGTGCTGCACGATGGCAAAGCCGGAATCGGTCTCGAACAGCCAGTCCGATCCGTGTTGCTCGAACTCGTTGAGCAGCAGTTCGATGATCTCGCCGCGCTCCTTGAGAGTGGCTTCGGCGCGGAACCGCTCGGTGAAGAGGCGCGACGAATTGGCCACGCTCTGCATCACGATGCCGGCATAGGCGAGGAGCAGCACGGTGATCAGGGCGACGTACCCATTGCCCGTCTCGATCAGGCCGATGACCGAACCGGCGGAGAGGATGGCGACATAGGCATAGGCGGCGGGGGGGATCGTCGCGAGCGCGAAGCCGCCGGCGCAGATCATGCCGGTGACGAGGCAGGCGATGACCAGCTGGTCCCCCGGCGGGACGATGCCGAACCACAGAACGGGCACCATCGCCCAGAGGGTTGCCAGAGCCGCGGCATGGTAGGTGGCGCGACGAATGGCGCGGGACGAGGCCTTGAGCCTCGGCCGGCGGCCCCGGCGCTTGAACCAGGTTCGCGTCGTCACCAGCACCACCGCCAGAATGGTGGCGGCCCAGGCTCCGAGGGCGAAGGGATTTGCCTCCTCGCGGGCCACGAGGACGACGACCACGGCATTGATCAGGTTGGCCGCCATTGTGAGCGGCGAGAAGCGCGACACCGCGTGAATCTGGGCGGCCCGGACCCTCCCTTCGTGCGCGGATCTGGCCGGCCGGTCCTTGTGCCAGTCCTCCCAGGCATTGCGAATGCGGGTCAGGGAGGAGGAAGGCGTCACACAGGTCTCCGGCGGCAGCAAACGACCATCCGCACAGTGATCCAACGGCAATTAAGAAACATTCAAACGATTCAGTTGTGCGGCCTCAGCCGCAGCGGCCGTCCGTGACCGAGCGGCGGATGGCACGCAGGCCGTCCCGGGTGCGGCCCCATACATCAGCGCCGACCGCCTCCTCCATCTTCGCGTGCTCGGATTCCCACAAGGGAATCGCCGCCGAGAGCAGCGCCGCGCCCGCTTCGGTGAGCGCCGGCCGCACCGCCCGTCCCTGGCCGGTCGAGACGCTGACGAGCCCGGCCGCCTCCAGGCGCTTCAGGTTGCGCGTCATCGTGGTGCGGTCGAGCGCGAGAGCCTCCGACAGCGCCGTCACGGAATTGGTCTTCGCGACCGCGAGGGCGGCGAGGATGTTGAACTGGGTGACCTCGAGCCCTAGCGGCGCGAGCGCCCGGTTGTAGGCGCGCGTCACGGCATGGGCCGTCATCCGCGTCTGGTAGCAGATGCACGACCGTGCGATGCGGCTGACCGTCGCCTCGTCGGGGGCGCCGCAGGGCGACTCCGCTGCGGGCTGGAGCTTGGACATGGGGCTGGTCACCGTCGTCATGGTGTCACGATCCGGCGCGAGAGGTCCGGCGTCAAGGCATGTGGGGTTCCCCGGCCGTTTTAACCATAGATCGGTCTGTCCTTGACTCCCGATACCGCCCGGCCTATCTCCACGGCGGGCATTAGCAGTCACTTGAGGTGAGTGCTAACAGCCCCGGCCGACGGGCCGCCAAACATTTCCGCGGCCCGGGGGCCGCTCATGTCAGGGACACCAGATCCATGAAGTTCCGTCCGCTGCACGACCGCGTGGTCGTCCGCCGCCTCGAGGGCGAAGAGAAGACCAAGGGTGGCATCATCATCCCGGATACCGCCAAGGAGAAGCCGCAGGAGGGTGAAGTCCTGGCGGTGGGTCCGGGCGGCCGCGACGAGGCCGGCAAGCTGGTCCCGCTCGACGTCAAGAAGGGCGACAAGGTGCTGTTCGGCAAGTGGTCGGGCACCGAAGTGAAGATCGACGGTGTCGACCTCCTCATCATGAAGGAGAGCGACATCATGGGCGTGATCGCGAAGTAAGTCGCGGACCGCTCTCTCCATCTCATTCATTCATTCCGACAGGAGTAAGCCACAATGGCTGCCAAGGACGTGAAATTCGGCCAGGACGCGCGCGAGAAGATGCTGCGTGGTGTCGACATCCTCGCCGAGGCCGTGAAGGTCACGCTCGGCCCGAAGGGTCGCAACGTCGTCATCGAGAAGAGCTTCGGCGCCCCGCGCATCACCAAGGACGGCGTCACCGTCGCCAAGGAGATCGAACTCGCCGACAAGTTCGAGAACATGGGCGCCCAGATGGTCCGTGAGGTCGCCTCCAAGACCAACGACCTCGGCGGCGACGGCACCACCACCGCCACCGTTCTCGCCCAGGCCATCGTGAAGGAAGGCGCCAAGTTCGTCGCCGCCGGCATGAACCCGATGGACCTGAAGCGCGGCGTCGACATCGCCGTCCTCGAGGTCGTGAAGGCCCTCGAGAAGTCGGCCAAGAAGGTGAAGTCCTCGGCCGAGGTCGCCCAGGTCGGCACCATCTCCGCCAACGGCGACGCGCTGATCGGCGAGATGATCGCCAACGCCATGCAGAAGGTCGGCAACGAGGGTGTCATCACCGTCGAGGAAGCCAAGTCGCTGGACACCGAGGTGGACATCGTCGAGGGCATGCAGTTCGACCGCGGCTACCTCTCGCCCTACTTCATCACCAACGCCGACAAGATGGTGGCCGACCTCGAGGACGCCTACATCCTGATCCACGAGAAGAAGCTCGCCGGCCTCCAGGCCATGCTGCCGGTTCTCGAGGCCGTCGTGCAGACCGGCAAGCCGCTGATCATCGTCGCCGAGGACGTCGAGGGCGAGGCTCTCGCGACCCTCGTCGTCAACAAGCTGCGTGGCGGCCTGAAGGTTGCCGCCGTGAAGGCTCCGGGCTTCGGTGACCGCCGCAAGGCCATGCTGGAGGACATCGCCATCCTCACCGGCGGCCAGGTCATCTCCGAAGACCTCGGCATCAAGCTGGAGAACGTCACCCTCGCCATGCTCGGCCGCGCCAAGAAGGTGCTGATCGAGAAGGAGAAGACGACGGTCGTCGACGGCGCCGGCAAGAAGAAGGACATCGAGGCCCGCATCGGCCAGATCAAGGCGCAGATCGAGGAGACCACCTCGGACTACGACCGTGAGAAGCTGCAGGAGCGCCTCGCGAAGCTCGCCGGTGGCGTCGCCGTGATCAAGGTCGGCGGCTCGACCGAGGTCGAGGTGAAGGAGAAGAAGGACCGCGTTGACGACGCTCTCAACGCGACCCGCGCGGCTGTCCTCGAGGGCATCGTCCCCGGCGGCGGCATCGCTCTCCTGCGCGCCAAGATGGCGGTAGCCAAGCTGAAGTCGGAGAACGCCGACGTTCAGGCCGGCATCAACATCGTGCTCAAGGCCATCGAGGCTCCGATCCGCCAGATCGCCGAGAACGCCGGTGTCGAGGGCTCGATCGTCGTCGGCAAGGTGCTCGAGAACAAGTCGGCCACCTTCGGCTTCAACGCCCAGACCGAAGAGTACGTCGATATGTTCGACGCCGGCATCGTCGACCCGATGAAGGTCGTGCGCACCGCGCTGCAGAACGCCGCTTCGGTCTCCTCGCTGCTCATCACCACGGGCGCGATGATCGCCGAGTCGCCGAAGAAGGACTCGCCCGCTCCGGCCATGCCGGGCGGCGGCGGCATGGGCGGCATGGACTTCTGATCCGGCCACCGGACTCAGAGCTACGGAAGGGGCGCCGCCAGGCGCCCCTTTTCGTTGCGGCGGCCCATCTCTTGAAGAGGCGCGAGCCGGGCAAGTCCGGCGCGCGCGGGCGGCATGGACTTCTAATCCAGCCGTCAAGGCTCAGTTGCGGAAGGGGCGCCGCGAGGCCCCCTTTTTGTTGGGGGCCGGCCGGGCCGCCAAGAACCCCACCCGGTCAGACCCGCCGCAGATTTTATGTGCACGCGGAGAAAGTCCTGTTCAGTCACGACACAAGGCGGTGACCGATGCGGCGAAGCTTGCACTTGACCTTTTGACGCAGTGCATCAGTCTCTTCTCCCAGCGACATTAACGAGCCCGTTCACAAGGGCCTGACGTCGCAAGAGGAGACGCCCCATGACTGAGACCCCTGCTTCGGCGGCGCCGAAGTCCGACCGCCGCCGCTTTCTCGCGCTCGCCGGCGCCACCGCAGCGGCGACCGTCGCCGCTCCCGCCGTGTCGAACGCCCAGACCGTCACGCTGCGCTTCCAGTCGACCTGGCCGCAGCGCGACATCTTCCACGAGTTCTGCAACGACTACGCCACCCGCGTGAACGCCATTTCCGGCGGGCGGCTTCGCCTCGAAGTGCTGGCGGCCGGCGCCGTCGTGCCCGCCTTCCAGCTCCAGGACGCCGTCCATGCCGGCATCCTCGACGGCGGCCACGGCGTCACGGCCTACTGGTTCGGCAAGAACAAGGCCTATTCGCTGTTCGGCACGCCGCCTGCCTACGGGTGGGATGCCCACAACTTCCTGGGCTGGATGAACTATGGCGGCGGCTACGACCTCTACAACGAGCTGCTGACCCAGATCACCCGCGTCAACGTGGTCGGCTTCCTCACCGGGCCCATGCCCTGCCAGCCGCTCGGCTGGTTCAAGCGCGAGCTCACCCAGGCGAGCGACCTGCGCGGCCTGAAGTACCGGACGGTGGGTCTCGCCGCCGACCTGTTCAACGAGCTCGGCTCGGCGGTCACCATCCTCGCCGGCGGCGAGATCGTGCCGGCCCTCGAGCGCGGCCTCATCGACGGTGCCGAGTTCAACAATCCGAGCTCGGACTCGATCCTCGGCTTCGCCGACGTGTCGAAGACCTACATGCTGCAGAGCTACCATCAGTCGGCCGAAGCCTTCGAGGTCATCTTCAACAAGGCCAAGTACGACGCGATGGGCGCCGAGCAGAAGGCGATCCTGAAATACGCCGCCGAATCCGCCTCCTCCGACATGTACTGGAAGGCGCTCGACCGCTACTCCAAGGATCTCGCCGCCCTTCGCGGCCGCGGCGTCAACGTCATCAAGACGCCCGACGCCATCCTCAAGGCCCAGCTCGAGGCCTGGGACAAGGTCGTCGCCCGGCTCTCGGCGGAAAACCCCTTCTTCAAGAAGGTCATCGACAGCCAGCGCGCCTGGGCCCAGCGCACCGTCGGCTTCGAGCGGATCAACACGCCGTCGCGCGAAATGTCCTACACGCACTTTTTCGGCGGCTCCTGATCCGCAGCGCATGAAGGCGGCGGGCAACCGCCGCCTTCCGGCCGCCGGCGGTCCGACCGCCACCCTCCCGATCCCGCCTGGAATCTCCGATGGCGCCCAATCCCATCTTCCTCTCCTTGCTGCTCGGCAGCTGGGCGTTGGTCTGCGCGGCCATTCTCTGGCTGATGATGCGCCGCGCCGGCACCGACCGGCTGATGGCCCTGCTGCTGGCCGTGGACGACGTCTCCACCCTCATCGGCAAGACCGCCGCCTGGGCCATCGTCGTCCTCACCGTCGCCATCTGCTACGAGGTCTTCGCCCGCTACATCCTGCAGGCCCCGACCATGTGGGCCTTCGACGTCAGCTACATGCTGTACGGCGTGCTCTTCATGCTGGCTGGGCCCTATGCGCTGGCCCGCAACGGCCATGTCCGCGGCGACTTCCTCTATCGGGAATGGCCGCCCCGCACCCAGGCCAAGCTCGACCTCGCCCTCTATTTCGTCTTCTACTTCCCCGGCATCCTCGCCCTCTGCTACGCCGGCTTCACCTTCGCCAATTTCTCCTGGTTCATCTTCGAGCGCTCGGCTAATTCGCCGAACGGCCCCTATGTCTTCCCCTTCAAGTCGCTCATCCCCCTTGTCGGGGGCCTGATGGTCGTCCAGGGGCTCGCCGAGGTGGTCCGCTGCGTCCTGTGCATCCGCACGGGCGAGTGGCCGCCGCGTCTCCACGACGTGGAGGAGACCGAGAAGATCATCCTCGAACAGGCCGAGGCGGCCAAGACGAAAGGGGCCGCCTGATGTTCGGCATCACCATCGGCAATCCCGAACTGGGCGTGCTCATGCTCGTCCTCTTCGTCATCTTCATCATGCTCGGCTTCCCGATCGCCTTCACCCTGATGGCGCTGGGCGTCATGTTCGGCTACGCGGCGCAGGGCGACATCGTCTTCGCCCTCGTGGTCCAGCGCACCTATTCGGTGATGACCAACGACGTGCTGGTCGCCATCCCGCTCTTCATCTTCATGGGCTACATCATCGAGCGGGCGAACATTCTCGACCGGCTGTTCAACTCGGTGCAGCTCGCCATCGGCGGCCTGCCCGGCTCGCTGGCGGTGACGACGCTCATCACCTGCACCATCTTCGCCACCGCCACCGGCATCGTCGGCGCCGTTGTGACCCTGATGGGGCTCCTCGCCTTCCCCGCCATGCTGCGTGCCGGCTATGACGAGCGGCTGTCGGCGGGCGTCGTCTGCGCCGGTGGCTGTCTCGGCATTCTCATCCCGCCGAGCGTCATGCTGATCCTCTACGGCGCCACCGCCGGCGTCTCGGTGCCGAAGCTCTATGCCGGCGCCTTCTTCCCCGGCCTGCTGCTCGCAACCCTCTACATCCTCTATGTCATCGTCCGCTGCATGATGAATCCGGCGCTGGCCCCCAAGCTGCCGAAGGAGCAGCGCATGCCGCTGGGCTTCGACTTCGACAAGGACAAGAGGGCTCTGGTCAAATACGTCGTCGTCGTCCTCATGGCCGTACCCGTCGCCTATGCCGTCATCTACGGCCTCGAATGGCTGCTCAACATGTTCCGGGTCATGACCACGCCGGCAGGCGTCACGCCGCGCGAGATCGACTACACCGTGCCGGACAAGCTGCCCCACGTCATCCTCGGCGCGGGAACAATCGGCCTCGTCCTGCTGCTCATCCTCGGCAAGGCGGTGTTCAAGGAACTGGCGCGCAGCTTCTTCCCCCTGACCCTGCTCATCATGTCGGTGCTCGGCGCCATCTTCTTCGGCATCGCCACGCCCACCGAGGCCGCGGCCGTCGGCGCCCTGGGCTCGGTCCTGCTCGCCGCCGCCTACCGCTCCATCAGCTTCGTCAAGCTGAAGGAGTCGGTGTTCCTCACCGCCCGCACCTCGGCCATGGTGTGCTGGCTCTTCGTCGGCTCCTTCATCTTCTCGTCGATCTTCGCCATCCTCGGCGGCCACGAGCCGATCAAGGCCTTCGTGGCGATGCTGAACCTGTCGCCGACCATGTTCATGATCCTGGCGCAGATCATCATCTTCGTCCTCGGCTGGCCGCTGGAATGGACGGAGATCATCGTTATCTTCGTGCCGATCTTCCTGCCGCTGCTGGAGACGTTCAAGATCGACCCGCTGTTCTTCGGCATCCTCATCGCCCTGAACATCCAGACCTCGTTCCTGTCGCCGCCGGTGGCCATGGCGCCCTTCTACCTGAAGGGCGTGGCGCCGCCGCACGTCACCATCAACCAGATCTTCTCCGGCGTGATGCCCTTCATCTTCATCGTGGTGGGTTGCATGGCGGTGGTCTACGCCTTCCCCGGCATCGCCATGTGGCTGCCGGGGGTGCTCTACCGCTGAGGCCTCAGCCGCAGGAGGCGCCGCGCACGATGCCGCGTTCGTCGAGGCCGAAGCTCAGGCGATTCGGCCGGAAGTCGCGGGTGCAGATGGCGCAGTAGCGCACGATCAACCCGCGCGGGGCGCGATAGCGCGCCTCGAC
Source organism: Pseudomonadota bacterium (assembly GCA_023416965.1). Classification (GTDB taxonomy): domain Bacteria; phylum Pseudomonadota; class Alphaproteobacteria; order Rhizobiales; family Phreatobacteraceae; genus Phreatobacter. The sequence continues at coordinate 18,000 of JAEZGJ010000194.1, forward strand.
GGTCGCCCGCGGCAGGCCGATGAAGCGCCGCGCCACCGGCAGCTCGCGCCGGCAGCGCCTCATCGCCGCCTGGAAGGCGGGCTGGGAG
>JAEZGJ010000200.1 GCA_023416965.1 Pseudomonadota bacterium
ACGGCGGCGAGCAGCTCGCCCGCTACAATGCGGTCCTCGTCGCCGCCAACGCCGTCTCCGCCGAGCGTGGCCCGGCCAACAGCGCCATGGGGGGCGCGGAGCGCGACCGGCCCGCGCTGGTGGCGGCCCTCGTCGCCAAGCGGGCCGACACCGACCGCAAGATCGCCGAGGTCGAGGCGCGCTTCGCCGGCGAAAGCGCCGCCGCGGCGGAGGTCCAGCACCTGCAGGCCGAGCTGCACCTGAGGCTCGGCCAGGGACGCGCCGCAGTGGACGCCGTGGTCTCGACGCCGCCGGGCGAGCGCGTCGGCACCGACATCGCCTTCGCCATCGAGATGATGTTCTCCGCGGCCGACGCGGCCATCGAGCTGCGCGACCAGCTCGGCCGCGCCGTCGTCTCGGACACGCCGCAGATCGCGGCCCATGTCGTGCTGAACAACGTCGCCGGGCGCATGCGGGAGGATGCCGGGCGCCTCGGCTCCTACGTCGTCATGCTGCTGACCTCGGACGGCACTCTCCGGGAGCGGTTCCAGGACAAGATCGCCGAGACCCAGACCCGGCTGCAGGACATGCGGCGCTTCCTCGCCGGGTTCGCCGGTGCCCTGTTCAAGGGCGGCGAAGTCGACGCCGTCGTCGACACCGTCAACCACATCTATTTCGGCGAGGCCCTGCCCTATGCCCGGGCAGTCGCCTCGCTGCAGCCCGCCGCAGCACCCGATGCCGCTGCCTTCACCCGCGCCTATGTGCCGGGCATGCGGCCCGTGGAGAACCTGCGTGAGCTGATCGCCGAGCGGTCCCAAACCACCATCGACAATCTGCGCGACCAGGCCGCCCGCTTCGTCCTCGCCTCGCTGCTGCTGACCCTGGTCGTGATCCTCGCCCTCGCCGTCATCGGCATCGCCTTCCGCGACGGCCTGTTCCTGCCGCTCATCACCGCGCGCCAGCAGATCATCGCCATCGCCCATGGCGACCTGACCGGCGCGCCCGCCATGGACAAGGTCAGCGCCGAGGTGCGCGGCATGTTCGAGGGGCTGGACGTGCTCAGGGCGCAGCAGCGCCGCCGCCTGGAGCTGGAGGAGGAACAGCGTCGCCTTGCCGACAAGCTGCGCCATCTGTCACGCACCGACATGCTGACCGGGCTGCTCAACCGCCGCGCGGTCAACGAGGTGGCGCTCGACAGCCTCGCCTCCGCCGACGCCGATGGCCGCTCCGTCGGCGTCGTCCTGTTCGACATCGACCACTTCAAGGCGATCAACGACAGCCAGGGCCATGCCGCGGGGGACGCCGTTCTCGGGGCGATCGCCGCCGAGGTCGCACCTGAGCTCGGCCCCCAGGTCAGTTTCGCCCGTTATGGCGGCGAGGAGTTCATCGTCCTGCTGCCCGACACGACGGAAGCCGCCGCCGCAGCCCTCGCCGAACATCTGCGCGCCGTCATCAGCCGCGTCGCCGTGCCCAATGCGCCGCATTTCGTCGTCACCGGCAGTTTCGGCGTCGCGGTGCGCCGCCCGGGGGCGGCACAGACGTGGGAACAGCTGGTGGCGACCGCCGACCAGCGTCTCTATCGCGCCAAGCGCGGCGGCCGGAACCGCACCTGCGGTCCCGACATCCTGTCGCAGGCGCCGCCGCTGGCGGTGCAGGACACGGCCATAGCGCTGCGCGCCGCCTGCGGAGGCGGCTAGAGCCCCCTCCGCCGGGTCTCACGCGGCCAGGTGCTTCTCGATCTCGTGGATCGGATGGGAGGTCAGCTCCTTCGGCACCTCGGCGCTCACCTTGTCGCTCACCTCCTTGTGGAAGGCCTTGCGCAGGCTGCCGAGCACCTTGGGCGGAGCCACGACGATCAGCGACTGGTAGCGGCCGGCATGGGCGTGCTTGTAGAGCGTCTCGGCCACCTCGCCCACGAACCGGTCCTCCGCCAGCTGGTGCCAGTCGGTCTCCTCCATGGCGCTGCGATGCGTGCCGGCGCTGGCGAAGGAGCGGCCGGGACGGTCCGTCCCCTGCTCGCGGGTCGCAGGGTTCTCCTGCTCGAAGATGCGCTCGACCACAAGGTTGACGAGTTCGGCATCGCCCTTGTTGCGCAGGAAGAGGGCCTTGGTCCCATCGCCGACGAAAACCAGCGCGTCGCGGGGAATCCTGATCTCGCTCATGTCGTGTCCTCCATTCGATCGACCGAAAAACCGTCCGCCGGCACCTTCGTTCCGCACTGTGACGATCCATCCGGCGCGGCCGGGATGCCCGTCCGCCATAACCGCGCTATCTTTCTCCGCGACTCATCAGGCCCTCCATGCGCTTGATCAAACCGGCGCTCCCCCCGCCGGACCTCCGGGAGCCGACATGAACCTCATCACCCGCCGCACCCTCGTCGCCGCCGCCGGAAGCCTCGTCCTCCCCGCCCTCGGCAGCGAGGCCGAGGCGCGCTCCTTCGAAGCCTTCGTCGCCAGCCTCTGGCCGGCCGCCTCGGCCGCGGGGGTGTCGCGCGCCGCCTTCGACCGCGCCTTTGCCGGTGTCCAGCCCAATCCCCGCGTCATCGAGCTGTCCCAGCGCCAGCCGGAATTCCGCCGGACGCTCGGCGACTATGTCGACGTGCGCGCCTCCAACAAGCGCATCACCAACGGCCGCGCCGCCCTCTCCCAGCACGGCGCCACCTTTTCCGCCGTGCAGAGCCGCTACGGCGTGCCGGCCGAGATCGTCTGCTCGATCTGGGGCAACGAGACCTCCTACGGCACCGCCCGCGGCGAGCACTACGTGATCCAGGCCATGGCGACGCTGGCCGCCGCCGGACGTCGCGCCGAGTTCTTCCGCCGCGAGCTGATCGCCGCCCTGCGCATCCTGCAGGCGGGCGACACGACGCCGCAGAACATGATCGGCTCCTGGGCGGGTGCCATGGGCCATGTGCAGTTCATGCCGACGAGCTTCCACGCCTTCGCCGTCGATTTCACCGGCGACGGGCGGCGCGACATCTGGACCTCCATCCCCGACGCCATGGGCTCGGCCGCCAACTACCTGCGCCGCAACGGCTGGACGCCGGGCGTGCCCTGGGGGTTCGAGGTCCATGCGCCCGGCCTTGCCGGCAACCGCTCCCAGCGCAGGAGCCTCGACGGCTGGGCGGCGGCGGGCGTGCGCCGCATCGGCGGCGGTCCCATGGCCGGTGGCGCCCAGGCGGCACTGTGGAAGCCGGCGGGCGAAGGCGGCCCGCATCTGCTGGTCACGAGCAATTTCAACGTCATCAAGCGCTACAACAACGCCGATTCCTACGCCCTGGCCGTCGGGCATCTCGGCGATCGCATCAAGGGCGCCGGCCGCTTCTCGAAGCCATGGCCTCCGGGCGAGGGCGGGCTGACCCATGCCGACCGCGAGGAGATCCAGACCCGGCTCAACCGGCTCGGCTTCGACCTCGGCGACGTCGACGGCATCCTCGGCGAGAAGTCCAAGGCGGCGGTCCGCACCATGCAGGGCCGCTTCGGCATGGAGCCGACCGGCGAGGCGGACCGCGCCTTCCTGGAGCGCCTCCGGCGCGGCTGAGCCGCTCTGGCACGCCCCTTGAATGGAATCCGGCCGGACGAGGTGGCAACATGCATCCCCAGACCGTGGCCTTCACCGCCGGCGAGACCGGCGCCTGGCGCATCCTGTCCTGCTCGGCGGTGACCGGCCCCGCCCTCGCCGCTGCGCCGCGCCTCGCCGTCACCGTCGCGTCGGCGGCGCCGGAGGGGATCTGGACCCTCACCGGAGTCACCAGCAACACCCGCTATGCGACCCGCGCCGAGGCCGACACCCTCGCCGCCCGCCAGGAGGGGCTTGGACGGCCGGCGGCGACCCGCGCTGCGCTGATCCCCATCCGCAAGTCCGCCGCCTGGTGGGCCCTTGCCCAGGACGAGCGCCGCGCCGTCTTCGAGGAGCGCTCGCACCACACCGCCATCGGCCTCCACTATCTGCCGCAGGTGGCGCGGCGGCTGCACCATTGCCGCGACCTCGGCGGTCCCTTCGACTTCCTCACCTGGTTCGAATATGCCCCCGCCGACGCGGAGGACTTCGAGCACATGGTGGCGCGGCTCAGGGCGACGGAGGAATGGCGCTATGTCGAGGCGGAGGTGGACCTGCGCCTGGAGCGCGCCTGAAGCCTCTGGACCCGTCCCGGCGACCGTGGCTTAACTGTTCGTCAAGCATGCACGTTGTTCCACTGGAGCCTGGGCGGGGGTTCGGGACGTGAGGCGCTTGGCATGATCAGCGGACATTTCTCTCCGGCGGTGCTGGCCATGGTCGCCGTTATCGCAGCCTCGGCTCCGGCGGCGGCGCAGGGCAGCTTCTCCGACTGCCTGCGCGGCCTCGAACAGCAGGCCCGGGCCCGCGGCGTGCTGCCGCAGGTCTTCCAGCAGGCGACCTCCGGGCTGACCCCGGACAATTCCATCCTCGCCCTGCTCGACCGCCAGCCGGAATTTTCCCGCCAGCCCTGGGAATACATCAACGGCCTGGTGGCGGCGAACCGCATCGCCGAGGGCCGGCGCATGCTGCAGACCCACCGCGCCGCCTTCGACCGCGCCGAGCGCGAGACCGGCGTCGACCGCCACGTGATCGCGGCGATCTGGGGCATCGAGACCAGTTTCGGGAGGTCGAAGGGCAATACCAGCGTCGTGAGGGCCACGGCGACCCTCGCCTGCTACGGCCGCCGCCAGGACTTCTTCCGCGGCGAGTTCGTCGCCGCCCTGCAGATCATCCACCAGGGCCATGTCTCGCCGGCGAATTTCCGCGGCTCCTGGGCCGGCGCCTTCGGCCACACCCAGTTCATGCCCTCCACCTTCCTGCGCGCGGCCCGCTCCGGCACCGGATCGCAGCGGATCGACCTTCTCGGCTCGGTGCCCGACGCGCTGATGTCCACCGGCAACCTGCTGCGCGCCGAGGGCTGGCAGGCCGGCCAGGGCTGGGGCTACGAGGTGGTGGTGCCGCAGGGGCTCGACTTCACCCTGGCGGGCCGCGACCGGCCGCAGGCCATCGCCCAGTGGGAGGCGCGCGGCGTGCGCCGCGTCGGCGGCCGTGCCTTTCCGCGCAGGACGGACCAGGCCTTCCTGCACCTGCCGGCCGGCGCCCGCGGCCCGGCCTTCCTGATGCTCCCGAACTTCCGGGTCATCATGAAGTACAACAACTCGGAAAACTACGCGATGGCGGTAGGCCATCTCGCCGACCGGCTGCGCGGCGGCGGCGGCTTCGCCCAACCCTGGCCGACGGCGGAACGGGCGCTGTCCCAGCAGGAGCGGATCGAGCTGCAGCAGCGCCTCGCCCAGGTCGGGCTCTATACCGGCACGGTCGACGGCAAGCTCGGCGCCGGAACCCGGGAGGCGCTGCAGCGCTTCCAGGCCCGCGCCGGCATGCCGGCCGACGGCTTCCCCACCGCCGCCCTGCTCCAGCGGCTGCGCCGCGGCGGCTGAGACCGGGGACAGAATCCGGCCCCCCGATCTTTTTTTCCGCGGTTTTCCGCCGGTTGCGCGGCTTCCGTGCCTTCCGCCTGTCCCCAAAATGCCGACCGGTGCTAGACTGGCGCTGTTTCGGACGGAGAGCGGGATGACCGTGGCCGGGTTGCAGCGATGGGTTCTGTGGGCATGCCTCGCCCTGGCGGCCGGCTTCGCCATGCCGGCCCACGCCCAGTCGTCCTATGTGGACGACCGCTACCCGCATCTGTTCGCCCCGCGCGACCAGCGCCCCCGGATCATCACCATTCCGCAGGGTTCGCGGCCGACCGCGCCGCGGGCCGCCCGGCCGGCCGAATCGGTGCGACCGCCGCGCGACCGGGCCGCAGCGC
>JAEZGJ010000040.1 GCA_023416965.1 Pseudomonadota bacterium
CCTCGACGGCGCTCCAGGCGGCGCGTGCGCCGGGCCCGATGAAGACCACCGCCTCCAGCGCCTCGCCGCGGTAGGCAGCCGCCCGGTACAGCCCGCGGCCGGGATCGCTGACCTCCGCAACGGTGCCGCCCTCGCCGGCGAGGCGGCGGATCAGCGCCGGCGCGTCCGGAGGTTCCGTCGCGGCGAAGAGGAGCCCCGCCCCGCCGGCCACGGCGACCTTCGTCCAGATTAGACCCCCCGGAGCCTCGGCGGCACAACGGGCGACCAGGAAGCCGTCGGTCGCGACCTCCACGCGCGACACCGCCACCGGCGTCGCCTTCATCTCCGGCTGGCCGGAGAAGGGGTCGGTCGCCGCCTGGACCAGCGCGCCGATCCGCGCCGCGGCGGCGGTCTCTCCGGTCCAGTGGATCGGGGCGAAGACCTCGCCGCGGGCCTGGCCCGGATCGAGCGTGACGCGCAGCCGCGCCGTCCCGTGGGCGGTGTCGAGCCGCGCGACGTCGCCCTCGCCGAGACCCAGATGGGCCGCATCGCCCGGATGAATGGCGACGAGCGGCTCGGGGCTGTGGCGGCCGAGGGTCGGCGCCTTCCCCGTCCGCGTCATGGTGTGCCACTGGTCGCGCAGGCGCCCCGTATTGAGCAGGAAAGGCCGCTCGGCGTCCGGGCTCTCGGCGAGGGCCGGCGAGGCGATGGCGACGAGACGGGCGCGCCGGTCGGCGGTGAAGAAGCCGCCGGCGGCGAAGAAGCGCGTCTCGGTGCGCTCGCCCGGCCTGCGCACCGGCCACTGCACCGGCTGGAGAGCGTCGTAACCGGCATCGGACAGGCCGGCGATACCGGTAAGGTCCAAGTCGCGCGTGCCGCGATTCTCGAAGGCCGAGAGCGCCGCATGTTCGCGGAAGACGGCGGCGGGTCCGGTCCAGGAGAAGGCCTCGCCGAAGCCGAGCCGCCGGGCGACCCCGGCGATGATCCACCAGTCGGGCCTGACTTCGCCCGGCAGCGCCAGGAAGGGCCGCTGACGGGTGATGCGGCGTTCGGAATTGGTCACCGTGCCGTCCTTCTCGCCCCAGGCGGCGGCCGGCAGGAGGATATGCGCCCCCGCATTCACCGTGTCGTTGGACAGCATGTTCTCTGAGACGACGAGCAGATCGAGCCCGGCCATGGCGCGACGCACGTGATCGGCGCGCGGCATGCTGGCGGCCGGGTTGGTGCCCATGACCCAGAGCGCCCGGATCTCGCCGCGGGCGATGGCGTCGAACATCTGCACGGCTTTCAGGCCCTCGCGCTCGGCCATGCGCGGCGCGCCCCAGAAGCGGCGGACGCGGTCGATGTCGCTGGCGGTGAAGCCCATATGGGCCGCGAGCATGTTGGCGAGGCCGCCGACCTCCCGCCCGCCCATGGCGTTGGGCTGGCCGGTGAGCGAGAAGGGGCCCATGCCCGGCCGCCCGATGCGACCGGTGGCGAGATGCACGTTGAGGATGGCGGAGACCTTGTCGGTGCCCTGGGCCGACTGGTTGACGCCCTGGCTGTAGAGGGTCACTGCCCTCCCGGTCGACGCGAACCAGGCGAAGAGCCGCGCCACGTCGTCCGCGGGCAGGCCCGTCGCGGCCGCCGTGGCTGCAAGGGTCGGGGCGATCTCGCGGGCGCGGACCAGCGCCTCGTCGAACCCGGTCGTGTGGGCGGCGAGCCAGGCCTCGTCCAGCCCGCCGGTATCCGCCAGATGGACCAGGAGCCCCGCGAACAGCACGGCGTCGGTGCCCGGGCGGATCTGCAGGACGAGATCGGCCTCGGCCGCAGTCGCGGTGCGGCGCGGATCGATGACGACGATGCGGGCGCCGCGCGTCTGCTGGTTCGCCACCATGCGCTGCCAGAGGATCGGGTGACACCAGGCGGCGTTGGAGCCGACCAGGACGAGGAGGTCGGCCTCGTCGAGGTCCTCGTAGGTGCCCGGCACGGTGTCGGAGCCGAAGGCGCGGCGGTGGCCGGCGACCGAAGAAGCCATGCACAGGCGCGAATTGGTATCGACATTGGCGGTGCCGACGAAGCCCTTCATCAGCTTGTTGGCGACGTAATAGTCCTCGGTGAGGAGCTGGCCCGAGAGGTAGAGCGCGGTGGCATCCGGCCCGCCCTGCCGGATGGCGCGCTGGAAGCCCTCGGCGACGGCATCGAGCGCGGTGTCCCAGGACACCCGTTCCATGCTGCCGGAACGCGTCCGCATCATCGGATGGAGAAGGCGGCCCTCGAGGCCGAGCGTCTCGCCGAGCGCCGAACCCTTGACGCAAAGCCGGCCGCGATTGGCGGAATGGGCCGGATCGCCGGCGATGGTGACGCCGCCGCCGGCATCGACGCCAGCGAGGACGCCACAGCCGACGCCGCAATAGGGGCAGGCGGTGGCGACCGGGCGGGGCAGAGGCGATTGTGCCGTCATGGTCACGCGGCCTCCGCCAGGGCGCGGCCGAAGATCAGGCCGTCGCGCAGGGTCCCGAGGGGACGGCCGGAACGGATGAGGTCGAGATACCAGGGGCCCTCCCCCGTCTCGCCGTAGAGCAGGGCGCCGACGAGGGCGCCGCCGCGCAGCACCAGCTTGCGGTAGGTGCCGAGGGCGGGATCGCGCCAGACGACGGTCTCGGCGTCCGGCCCGCCCTCGAAGTCCCCGGCGGAGAAGACGGGGATGCCGGAGACCTTGGGGTTGGTGGCCAGCACCGTGCCCTCGTAGGTCGCGGGCCGGCCGGACAGGTTCCGGGCGAGCACGCGGGCCTGCTCAAGCGCCGGCTCCACCAGGCCGTAGCAGATGCCGCGATGCTCGGCGCATTCGCCGATGGCGTGGATGGCGGGATCGGATGTGGCGAGACGATCGTCGACGAGGACGCCGCGGCCGGTGGCGAGGCCCGCCTCGCGGGCCAGGGTGGCGTTGGGCCGGATGCCGACGGCGCAGACCACGAGGTCGGCGGGAAGCAGCCGGCCGTCGGAGAGGCGGAGGCCCGCGACCTGTCCCTCACCCTCGACGGCGGCAGTGTCGGCACCGAGTTCGACCGTGATGCCGCGCGCCTCCAGCGCCGCCTTCAGGAGGGCCGCGGCCTCGGCGTCGAGTTGGCGCTCCATCAGCCGGTCCATCAGGTGGACGAGGGTGACCCGCGTGCCGCCGGCGGCGAGGCCCGTGGCCGCCTCGATGCCGAGGAGGCCGCCGCCGATCACCACGGCGCGCCGCGCCGGACCCGCGGCGGCCAGCATGGCGTCGACGTCGGCATGGTCGCGGAAGGTGACGACGCCGGGCAAGTCCATGCCGGGCTTGGGCAGGCGAATCGGATCGGAACCGGTGGCGAGCACGAGCTGCGCGTAGGGCAGGCGGGCGCCGTCCTCCAGCACGACCTGGCGGTTATCCCGGTCGACGGCGACGGCGCGGCGGCCGTAGACCAGCGTGACCCCCTGGCGCTCCCACCATGTCAGAGGCTTCAGCTCGGTCTCCTCGCGGGCCATCTCCCCGGCGAGGACGGAGGAGAGCAGGACGCGGTTGTAGGCGAGATGCGGCTCCGCCCCGACGACGAGGATGGAATAGCGGCCGAGCGCCACCCGCCCGAGTTCCTCGACGAGCCGCGCGGCGGCCATTCCGTTGCCGATGACGACGAGCGGTTCGGACATGGCCGCGCCCGTCAGGCCGCTTCGACGAAGGCGTGGCGCTCGTAGAGGAATTTCAGCACCGCCTCGCGGGCCTTGATGTAGGTGGTGTTGGTGACGAGCTCGAGCCGCTTGCGCGGGCGCGGCAGCGAGACCTCGAGGATCTCGCCGATGGTGGCCGAGGGCCCGTTGGTCATCATGATGATCCGATCGGAGAGGAGGACGGCCTCGTCCACGTCGTGGGTGATCATGATCATGGTGTTCTTCAGCGAGGCGTGGATCTGCATCACCGAGTCCTGGAGATGGGCGCGGGTGAGAGCGTCCAGCGCCCCGAAGGGCTCGTCGAGCAGGAGGACCTTCGGCTCCATGGCCAGCGCCCGGGCGATGCCGACGCGCTGCTTCATGCCGCCGGAAATTTCGGCGGGGCGGCGGTCCTTGGCATGGGTCATGTGGACGAGATCGAGCTTGTGCAGCGTCCAGTCGTGGCGTTCGGCCCGCGACTTGGTCGCGCTGAAGACCTTATCCACCGCCATGCGGACATTGTCGTAGACGGTCAGCCAGGGCAGCAGCGAGTGGTTCTGGAAGACGACGGCCCGGTCGGGGCCGGGCGCGTTCACCTCCTTGTTGTCGAGCAGCACGCCGCCGGAGGTCGCCGGGGTGAGGCCGGCGATGATGTTGAGCAGGGTCGACTTGCCGCAGCCGGAATGGCCGATGATGGAGACGAACTCGCCCTTGTCGATGCCGACATGGATGCCGGAGAGGACGTTGTTGGAGGTGCCGCCGCGGGTGAAGGTTTTGTCGACGCCGTCGATCTGCAGATAGGGGGCCTGTTTCATCGCGGCGCTCCTCAGTTCGCGGCCGTGCCGCGGGTGACGATGGTCGCGAGGCCGGCGATCAGGCGGTCGAGGACGAAGCCGACCAGGCCGATATAGACGAGCGCGACGATGATGTCGGAGAGCTTGGAGGAATTCCACGCGTCCCAGATGAAGAAGCCGATGCCGATACCGCCGGTGAGCATCTCGGCGGCGACGATGGCGAGCCAGGCGAGGCCGACGCCGATCCTCAAGCCCGTGAAGATGTAGGGCGCCGCCGACGGCAGCATGATCTTCCAGAAGAACTCGATCTGGTTCAGCCGCAGCACGGCGGCGACGTTGCGGTAGTCCTGCGGGATGTTGCGGATGCCCACCGAGGTATTGATCAGGATCGGCCAGATCGCCGTGATGAAGATGACGAAGATGGCGCTGGGATTGGCGTCGCGGAAGGCGGCGAGCGAGATCGGCAGCCAAGCCAGCGGCGGCACCGTGCGCAGCACCTGGAAGATCGGGTCGAGGCCGCGCATGGCCCAGGTCGACTGGCCGACGACGGTGCCGACGACGATGCCGACGATCGCGGCGAGGCCGAAGCCGATGGCGACGCGCTGCAGCGAGGTCATGACGCGCCAGCCCAGCCCCATGTCCTGGCTGCCGGCGACGAAGAAGGGATCGAGGATCAGGTCGCTGGAATCGCGCCAGACCTGGCTCGGCGAGGGGAGGGTGGCGCCCGAGCCGGAGCAGAGGATTTCCCAGACGAGCAGGATCAGCGCCAGGGTGAGGAGGGGCGGCACCACGGCGCTCGTGACGGCGACGAGCCGCGGCTTCAGCCGCTCCAGCCGGCTCGGCGCGGGGGCGGGCGACAACGCCACCACCTCCGCCTTGGGCGGCGGCCCTGCGGCGACATCGGGCATGGTGTCGACGGCTCTCAATGCGGGTCGGGACATGAGCGCTC
>JAEZGJ010000099.1 GCA_023416965.1 Pseudomonadota bacterium
CCCGGGGCGGGGCGCGGGGGGGCGTGGCCCCCGCCCCCCCGCGCCTCCGCCGCCGCAGCCTCCTCGAGGGACGCCTCGGCCGTGCCGATCCGCTCCTCGAGTTCCTGCCGGGCGCGCTGGTCGAGCAGCGATGAGGGGATAGCCCGAAGGGTCGCGATCGCCTGGCCCTGCTCAACCTCATCACCCGGGCGCAGCGAGGGCCGGAGCAGCCGGGCCGCGAGCGGAGAGGAGACGACGTAGCGCTCGCGCACCCGCGTCCTCCCGGTCTCCTCGACGCTCGCGGTGAAACGGCCCGAGGTCACGGCCGCCGTCTCGACCTGGATGGCCCGCGGCATAAAGGCCCAGAAGCCGGCGCCGATGACAGCAAGGCCGGCGAGCAGGGAGACAACAATGCGGTTCCGGCCCATATGTCAGTCTCTGGTCTTCAGGACGGCAACGAGATCCATCCGGTCTACCCGGCGCCGGATGCCGATCGCACTCGCTATGACGGCGGCGATGACGATGATCGCCGCATAGCCGAGGGTGGCGGGATGCACGACCGCCGGCAAGTCGAAGCTCTCGTTCTCGCGCAGGGCGAAGATGAGGGCGATCAGCCACCGTGACAGTGCCAGACCCAGGGGCACCGCGACGAGCGTCATCAGCGCCAGTTCAGCGAACAGCACCTGCGCGACCTCCCGACGAGTGAACCCGAGAATACGAAGGCTCGCCAGTTCCCAGGCGTGCTCCTGGAAGGCGACCCGGGCCGCATTGTAGACCACGCCGACGGCGATCAGGATGCCGAAACAGGTCAGGACCACGGCGCTGATGGTCAGGAGCCCAGCGATCTTGTCGTTGAAGGCGGTGAGGGTAGCAGCCCGCGAGGTGACGGCCTCGATCTGCGGAAAGGTCTGCAGGCGGCGCTGCACCGCACCGGTGCAGGCGGGATCGGCGGCGAGAACTATGGCGTTGACGAGGTCCTGTTCCCGCATGAGGCGGTTGAGCGAGCCGATTTCCGTATAGGCGTTGAACCCGAGAATGTCGTCGGCCAGACCGACGACCGGAGTTCGCCGCACCGGCCGGCTGCCCTCCAGCACCTCGACGGTGACCTCGTCCCCCGGCTCGACGCCGAGGTTTTGCGCCAGCCGACGCGACAGCACAAGGCCGTCGGCGGAGATCGGGATGGGCTGGAGCGCACTGTCGAGGGGCCGCTTGAGTTCGCCGCGGGCAGGAAGCCCCTGAAGGGCGAGCCTGTAGCTGCGATGCCCATAGCGCAGGCGCGCGGCGACAATCCGCTGCCCCTCTGCATGATGGACACCGGCCATCGCCCCGAGTTCTCGAACAGAGCGGATGCCCGCGGGCCGGGACAGCGTGACCTGGACGTCTCCGCGTTCGATCCGCTCGAAATTCACCTCGATCATCGTGCCGAGCGCGTCCCACCAGAACAGGCCCATCACGATGAGCGGAACGGCAAAGGTCAGCCCGACCATCGTCATCAGCGAGCGTAGGGGCCGCCCCGCGATGCTGCGCGCGACCATCCGCCAGCGGGGACCGGGCACGAGCCCGGTCGCGAGGCGGGCGATGCGGCCGACACGCGCCGCGACCGGCTCGGCGGGCCGCATGGCCACTACCGCAGGCAGCAGCACGACCCGCTGCACGGCCGTCCAGATCCCGGCGGCCGCCGCGGCGAAAGCCAGCGCACCAGCCGCAAGAGGGATCCACGGGCGGAATTCGAAGCCCCAGTCCGGAAAGCGGAAGAAGGGGCGATAGGTGTCGATCATCAGCGACCCGAGCCAGGCGCCGAGGCCGGCGCCGGCAAGGACACCGAGGAGCACGACGACGGCCGCGAGCTTGAGATAGTGCAGGAGGATCGGCTCGTTGGCATAGCCCAGCGCCTTCAGCGCCGCGATCTGCTCGCGCTGGACCTCCACCAGCCGCCCCATGACGACATGCAGCAGGAAACTGGCGATGCCGAGGAAGATCAGCGGCACGACGATGGACATGGTGCGCTGTTCGGCGAGCTCATCCTCCACGAATCGATGCGAGGCATGGTCTCGCCGCGTGATGGCGCCGCCGCCGCCATAGGGTTCGAGCAGCCGATCGATCTCGGCGACCACTGTTGCAGCATGGGCCTCCGGCGTGAGCCGGACGACGAGGTCATTGAAGGCCCCGCTCATGTCGAAGGCTGCCTCCACCGCGGGCCTGCCGGCCCAGATGATGGCATAGGCGCGGTCGTCCGGGAGCGGCAGGCCGGGGCGCGACACGAAGACGAACTCGGGGGACATGGCCGTGCCGACGACACGAAAACGCTGCCGCCGGCCGTTCAGGATCACGTCGATCGTATCGTCGGCGCGAATGTGCCAGGCTTCGGCATAGGCGATGTTGACGATGACCTCATCGGCCCTGCCCGGATCGATCCAGCGGCCCGCCACGAGCCTCAGCCGGTTCAACTCGGGCTGTTGGCGAGCGGGGACCGAGACGATGCGCGCGCCGATCGCCAGGTCCGAGTCCGCGCGGTCGACCCGCGCCGGCTGTACGATGCGCGCCTCGACCGCAGCCACCCCAGCTACCTCCGCCAGCCGGCTCGCGAGCGCCAGCGGCGCGCGCTTCGCCTGGACGAACAGATCGCCGAAGCGCTCGTGTTCATAATGCTTCTGCTGCATGGCCAGGAGTGTCAGGTAGTTCGACAGCGACATGCCGAAGACGGCGACGCCGGAAGCGACCAGAAGGACGATGGCCAGAACCTGCGAGCGCATTAGCCACAGGTCCCGAGCGAGCTTCCGGTCGAGCATCCTCACCATGTCAGTTCGCTGGCGGGGACGCGAACCGCATTGCGGTCCTCACTGACGATGCGTCCGTCACGCATGCGCAGGATGCGGTCGGCCATGGCGGAGATGGCCGAATTGTGGGTGATGACAACGGTGGTGGTCGCGACGCGCTGCTGTTCGCCGCCGGAGAGCTGCGAGGGGAAATTGTCCATGCGGTGCGACAGGCCCACGAGTGCGAGGGCCTCTTCGGCCGCCATGGGGTTCTCGGCGATCTCGGCTACCAGCATGACGTTTTCCCGCACCGTCAGGCTGGGAATGAGATTGTAGAACTGGAAGACGAAACCGACATGCTCGCGCCGGTACGTGGTCAGCTCGGCTTCCGTCGCCCCGGTGAGAACATGGTCTCGCCACTGCGCCTTGCCGGAGGTCGGCGCGTCGAGGCCGCCGAGGATGTTCAGCAGCGTCGACTTGCCGGACCCGGACGGCCCGAGGAGCACGACGAACTCGCCGGCATGGATATCGAGATCGACGTCATGCAGCGCCAGGACCTGGGTCGCGCCGCTTCCGTAGGCCTTGGTCAGGCCGCGTGCGATGAACACGGGCTGACGAAGAGTTCCCTCGTCGCGTTCTTGGTCAGCCACCATGGCGACTCTGCAATCTCTTCCGGGCGGGTGATTGCGAAGTGGGAGCATGGCGCCGCCAAGCGGGCGCTTGTCAATCACGATATGAGGAGAGGTGGCTTTGCACTTCGTGAAGGCATGAGCTCCCAGGTCGCACCACATGGAGCCCGGGCCAGAGCCACCGCGACCGGCCGCAGGAGTTGCCGCCCGCCCGCAGGCCGGGGGGTGCGAGCCTGCACGTCGCCTGGGGCTGAAATGAACCTTTCGTCCGCCTAAGAGTTACCGCCGACGCAACTTTGCACAGCCAGCGAAGCCAGGTTCGAACTTGACAGAAGATCACGCCCTTGCAGCTCTCGCCGAGGGCTCGCCAGCCATGCTTTGGCGCGGCGATGTCAACGGCCGATGTGTTTATCTCAACGCGGCGATGCGAGCGTTCTGGGGCTTGAACCCTTCGGACTGCGCCACTTTCGACTGGGCGACGAGCCTGCTTGAGGCTGATCGGGAAAAGGTATTTGGACCTTTTTCCGAAGGCATGGCGCGGCAGAAGGAATTTTCCTGCGAAGGGCGCTATCGGCGCTGCGACGGAGCAGTGAGGATTCTGCGCACGCGAGCCGTTCCCTCTTTCGACGCAAGCGGCCGCTTCACCGGCATGATTGGTGTCAACGAGGACCTCACCGATCTCAGAGCCGCGGAGGCCGAACTCGAAAGCACCAATCGGGCCCTTGCCACCGGCTTGTCGCATCAGCAACGGCTCAACGAGAGGCTCAAGCTCGCGACCAGCATTTCCGGTCTCGCGATGTCCGAACATGACGAAGAGCTTCGATATACCTGGGCTCACAACCTCCCTTCCGACGTGCTCGGAAAAACACCCGAAGAGCTGGTGGGGGCGGAAGTCGGAGGTCCCATCCACATGATGTTGAAGCGGGCCCTGTCCGGCACACCCCAGTCGGAGGAACTCCTTCTGTCGATCAACGGGGTCCCGCGCTGGTTCCACGTCCAGACGGCCCGGATCCTACATCCCGATGGAGCCCGCGGAGTGGTCGCAAGCGCCCTCGACGTGACCTCGCACCGGCTCAACCAGCAGAAACTGGAGGTTCTCGCCCGCGAACTCAGCCACAGGGTGAAGAATGTCTTCGCGGTCGTCCAGGCCATCGTCCGGCAGTCGGCCAAAGCAAGTGGGGCACCGAAAGAATTCGTGTCCAGTGTCGAGGCCCGCCTTCAGGCACTTGCTCACGCCCAGGATGCGCTCATAGCGACAGGGGACAACCAGGTCGCGCTGGGCGATCTCCTAAGGCGCCAGCTCGCGCATGTTTCTGGAGTGACCATCGAGGGCCCTGATCTGTCCATCCCGGGCCCTGTGGCGCCGTACATCGCCTTGGCGACCCATGAACTGAGCACCAACGCGCTGAAGTACGGTGCGCTGAGCCGCCCGAGCGGCTCTGTAAGCGTCACCTGGAAGCTGACCCCCACAGACATTCTGCAGATCGGCTGGCAAGAAGGGGGGGGGCCGGGATATTCCGCGGGAGGGAAGGTGGGTTTCGGCTCGGTGCTCCTGACCCAGATTTTCGGGGCCGCAACTGGTGGTCAGGTCCAACTCTTGCCCACCAGTGAAGGGCTTACCTGGCGCGCCGAATTCCCCATCAGGGCACATGTCGGTATGGGTATCTCTCACGAGAGCCGGTAACACCCCCTTAGAACGGCGTCGTTAAGCGCCAGTGGCGCTCCTGACGGTGCTGGGGCAATGGCGAACGGCCTGTGGAGCAGTACATTCTGAGGGACGCCTCGCGGAGCCCAGTGATCCGCGGGGGGCTGGTCATATCCATCACGGGCAGATCCTGCTTGATCTCTCTCCCACGGCAGCCCTCGGGGAACCCTGTGGCCTTTTGCCCGGTTCAGCAGTGGACGGGCATGAAGGAGGCAGCCGTGGTCGACTGGCACCAGATGTTCGTGCCCACGGGCTCGCTGCTCGACCCCGTGATCCGCGGCACGGTGATGTATCTGGCGCTCTTCGTCATTCTGCGCCTGGCGCCGACGCGACAGGTTGGCGAAATGTCGACCTCCGATCTCCTTGTCATCGTGCTCATCGCCGACGTGTCGCAGAACGCCTTCGCGGCTGACATGAAGTCGATCCCCGAGGGCCTGGTCCTGGTGATCACCATCATGGCCGGGGATTTCGTCATCGACTGGCTCGCCTGGCGCTTTCCCGCCTTCGGCTCCCTCGTCGAACATCCGCCGGTGACGCTGGTGAGGAATGGCCGGATCCTCTGGCGAAACCTGCGCCGCGAGAAGATGTCACGCGGCGAACTCATCAGCCATCTCAGGGAAAGCGGCACCGACGACCCCGCCTCGGTCAAGCTGGCGCGGATCGAGCCCGACGGGCGGATCAGCGTCGTCCGCAAGGACGGATAGCAGCCGCTGCGCGGCCCGATGGGAACCGCCGCGCCGCGCCGCCTGTTGCTCCTCCATCAGGAGGCGAGCCATGAGCAAGACGCGGGATCTCACCGGGACGGACGAGAAGACCCTCGACGATCAGCAGCACTGGGATGTTCCACGCCGTGGCGAGAAGCCGGCCGGCGGCGGCGCCCAAGCGCCGAACCAGCCCGCCGGCGTGCCGGACC
>JAEZGJ010000101.1 GCA_023416965.1 Pseudomonadota bacterium
CCCGGTGACGGGGGCGGGCGCCGCGGGCTTTGGCGGCGCGCCAGTAGTCGTTGATGACGAGCCGCACCGGCAGGCCTTCGACCGACTCGACCGCCTCCCGCACCAGCGCCGCCGCCTGGCCCTCGCCGAGGTCCTTGACCCGGAGCTGGATCGTGCCGACGCCGAGGGCTGCGAGGTCCATGAGGGTGCGGATGCTGTCGACGACGGGATAGAAGCGGTCGGGATAGGCGCGCGTCATGGCGGATGCTCCTGAAGGGGATGTGCGGCCTCGCGGGCCCCGGGGGCGGGCGGAGAGTGACCGCCGACCGCCCGAAGTCAAGGCGCCCTGCCGCTAGCCTATCCTGCGCCGCTCCTCCTCCATCACCTGCTCGGCCCGCGCCATCATTTCTCCGGCCTTGAGACCGGCGGGTATCAGCGGCAGGCAGGACACGGTGATGGTGCCGCGGCGCTTGAAGGGCCGGCCGATCCCCCAGAAGCGGCCGGAATTGACGACGACCGGAAGGACGGGCACGTCAAGGCGACCGTAGAGCAGTTCGACGCCGCGCTTGAAGTCGATGGGCGCGTCCGGGTCCTTGCGCGTGCCCTCGGGGAAGAGCAGGACGGGGCGGCCCTCGGCGAGAGCCGCCTTGGCGCCTTCCACCATGCGCCGCAGGGCCTGGGTGCCGGACTCGCGGTCGATGGTGATCATCGGCGAATGGCGCAGGTACCAGCCGAAGACCGGGATCTTCAGCAGTTCCTCCTTGGCGACGATGGCGACGTCGGGGAACAGTCGGATGAACGCGATGGTCTCCCAGGTGGACTGGTGGTTGCAGACGATCAGGCAAGGGCCGGCGGGGCGGTTGTCGCTGCCGATCTCCACGTGGTCGAGGCCGACGACCCGGCGCAGCAGGCCCATGACGCCGGCGACCCAGAGGCGCGAGACGCGGCGCAGTCGCCGTGCGTCGGACCAGAGGAGTGCCGGGATGATGGCGCCGAACAGGGCGGTCCAGCCGCCGAGCAACAGGTCGAATGTTCTGGAACGGAGTGCGGTCATGGTCTCCGATCGCAGCATCTGTGGCCAAGGCTCCGCGAGCCGACCTGCGGGCGAGCCATAGGGCGTGTCTTCGCCCCTGTCACCCGCGGCGATCATGGCCGCCGATCGTGTCGACCTCATGGCGCGGCGCGATGCCCCCGCGATGATCCGAGGCGGTCAGGACGGGCCGTGCCAGAACGGTCTGCCCACGACGGGCGTCGAGGGCGAGGCGAAATCGCGCGGCCCCATCAGGCCGGCCGCATAGCCCGTCCGACCGGCTTCCACGGCGAGGCGAAAGGCCGTCGCCATGGCGACCGGATCGGCAGCCTTCGCTACCGCCGTATTCAGGAGCACGGCGTCGAAGCCGAGCTCCATCGCCTCGGCCGCATGGGACGGCGCCCCGAGGCCGGCATCGACCACCAGGGCGACATCCGGCAGGCGCTGGCGCATCAGCTTCAGCGCATCGGCGTGGATGATGCCGCGGGCGCTGCCGATGGGCGCGGCCCAGGGCATGACCACCCGGCAGCCGGCATCGACGAGGCGCATGGCGACGCCGAGATCCTCGGTCGTGTAGGGGAAGACCTCGAAGCCGTCGCGCGTGAGGATGGTCGCGGCCTCGACCAGGCCGACGACATCGGGCTGCAGGGTTTCATCGTCCGCGATGACCTCCAGCTTGATCCAGGGCGTGTCGAAGAGCTCGCGGGCGAGCTGCGCCGTGGTGACGGCTTCCTTCACCGAGCGGCAGCCGGCCGTGTTCGGCAGGACCGCGGCGCCCGTCTCGCGCACCAGGTCCCAGAAGGCCGAGCCGGTGCGCCCGCCCGCGCTCTCCCGGCGGAGCGAGACGGTGACGATGCCGGCGCCGGAGGCGGCGATCGCCTGCTGCATGACGGCGGGCGAGGGGTAGAGCGCCGTGCCGATCATCATTCGCGAGGCGAAGCTGCGGCCGTAGAAGGTGACGGGATCGACGGAAGAGGTCTGGTCCATGTCAGCCTCCCTGCCGAGGGCTGATGATCTCCACGGCATCGCCGGCAGCGAGCGTCGTGGCGGCCCATCGGCGCCGCGGCACGACCTCCAAGTTCACGGCGATGGCCACATGCACCCCGTCGAGGTCGCGCTCGCGCAGAAGCTCGGCGACGGTGGTGGCCGCGCTCTCGGCCTTCTCTCCGTTGACGGTCAGGACCATTGCATCACCTCATTGTCGTGGGTGCCGCGCGCGATGTGGGCGACGGCGATCTCGGCAAGCGCCGGGGCGATCAGGAAGCCGTGCCGGTAAAGCCCGTTGACGGTGAGCCTGCCGTCCGAGACGACGATCCGCGGCAGGTTGTCCGCATAGGCCGGCCGCAGGGCGGATCCGTGCTCGACGATGCGCGCCTCGGCGAAGGCGGGGTGTAGCGCGTAGGCCGCCGACAGAAGCTCCAGCGCGGAGCGGACGGAGACGCCCTCGCTCTCGGTCTCGACCGTCGTCGCGCCGAGGAGGAACCGATTGCCGGCGCGCGGAATGACGTAGAGCGGCCAGCGCGGATGGAGGAAGCGGACGGGCCGCGACAGGCTGATCTCGGCCGTTTCGACCAGCAGGGTCTCGCCCTTCACGCCGCGCAGGGGCTCCCGGTCGCGCGCGGCAAGGCCCCTGCAATCCACCGTCAGGCAAGAGGCGGGCGGGGGATCGCCACCAGCGGCCCGGATGGTCACCGGGAGCGCGGCCAGCCGCCGCAGCAGAGCCTCCATCACCACGCGCGGTTCGACATGCCCTTCCTGCGGGTAGAACAGCGCCTGCTGGAAGCGGCCGGCGAGGGCCGGCTCAAGCATGGCGACGCCATCGGCATCGAGCCGCCTGTGCCCCGTCGTCATCCGTGCGAAGCGGTCGAAATCGGCGCGGTCGCGCGGATGGGAGACGACGAGCGTGCCGTTGAAGACCGCTTCCGGCACCGCCTCCCGCCAGAGGTCCAGCGAGCGGCGGCCGAGGCGCATGATGACGTCCTCCGCCCCTTCCGCCTCGCACCACGGCGCCAGCATGCCGCCGGCCCAGCGGCTCGCGGAGTTCGCCTGCGTCTCTCCGCCGCGCTCGTGAAGGGTGACGGCAAAGCCCGCCTCAGCGAAGGACAGGGCCTGCCAGAGCCCGGCAATGCCCGCCCCAATGATGTCGATGCGCCGCGCGGCGTCCTGTCCGTGCATCCCCATTCCTCCGCCGGCATGACCCGGATCAGGTTCAAGGGTCGCCGCGGATTGCGCAGCCTCTCAGCCCCCTCGTCGGGGCTCCCCTCGGGCGGGGGCGACTGTGGACATTCGGACATGGAAGTCAAGGCGCGAAGGTTTCTTCACCCTCCGGTCCAAATCGGCTAAGACCCGGCCCACTCGCGCGCCAGAACGCGAAGACGTCAAGCGCGATCCCCTCGAGGACGTGACCCGCCGGAGCCGCCATGTCGCATACCCCTCTCGACGCCCAGGACATCGGCCGCGTCCTCAACGAGGCGCTGCCCTACATGCAGAAATACGACGACGAGATCGTCGTGGTGAAATATGGCGGCCATGCCATGGGGGACGAGGGTGGCGCCCGTTCCTTCGCCCGCGACATCGTCATGCTGGAGCAGTCGGGCATCAACCCGGTGGTGGTGCACGGCGGCGGGCCGCAGATCGGCCAGATGCTCGCCAAGCTCGGCATCAAGAGCGAGTTCGTCGACGGCCTGCGCGTCACCGACAAGCAGACGGTGGAGATCGTCGAGATGATCCTCGCCGGCTCGATCAACAAGCAGATCGTCGGCTTCATCAACGCCGCCGGCGGCAAGGCCATCGGCCTGTGCGGCAAGGACGGCGACATGGTGAAGGCGGCGAAGGTCAGCCGCGTCACCCGCGACCCCGATTCCAACATCGAGCGGATCGTCGACCTCGGCTATGTCGGCGAGCCGGACAAGGTCGACACCAAGGTGCTCGACACGGTCCTGGGCAAGGATCTCGTGCCCGTCCTCGCGCCGGTGGCGACCTCGGTGGAAGGCGACACCTACAACGTCAACGCCGACACCTTCGCGGGCGCCATCGCCGGCGCGCTGAAGGCCAAGCGCCTGCTCCTGCTGACCGACGTGCCCGGGGTTCTCGACAAGAACAAGAACCTGATCAAGTCGCTGTCGGTGGAGGATTGCCGCCGCCTGATCGCCGACGGCACGGCGACGGGGGGCATGATCCCGAAGATCGAGACCTGCATCTACGCCATCGAGCGCGGCGTCGAGGGCGTCGTCATCCTCGACGGCAAGACCCCGCACGCCGTCCTCGTGGAGCTCCTGACCGATGGCGGCGCCGGCACGCTCATCCATGCGTGAGGCCCTGGCGGGCCTCGCGGCGGCGCTCTGCGCCGCGGTGTGGCTCGCCGCCCCCGCCTCGGCCGAGACCCGCCTGTGCAACCGCACGAGCGTGGTGACGGAGGCGGCCATCGGCGTCGTCGTCGGCGATACGGCGGCGACGCGCGGCTGGTTCCGTCTTGATCCCGGCCAGTGCCGGGCCATCCTGCAATCGGCGGAGGCGCCGGGACGCCTGTTCCTGCATACCCGCCCGCTCGGCGACGCCCCCGGCGCGAGCCTGGGCCAGCCTGAGCACCTCAGCCTCTGCATTGGCGAGGGCGACTTCCTCGTGCCGGCCGCCCAGTCCTGCCGCCAGCCGAACACCAGGCTTGCCTCCTTCGTCGAGGTGAAGCCGACGGTGGTCGAGGGTATCGGCGTGCTCTTCCTGTCGGAGGAGGCCGATTACGACCTGCCCCAGGCGCGCAAGGCCGGCATCCAGCGTCTGCTCACCCGCATGGGCTACGATCCCGGGCCGATCGACGGGCTGGAGGGACCGAAGACCGATGCGGCGCTGCGCGCCTTCGTCACCGATCTCAACCTGCCGGCGGATGCGGCGGCGCTGCCCGACATTTTCGACCGCCTGCTGGCGGCGCTGAGGGCCGGGGAGGGGCCGGGCTTTGCCTGGTGCAACGAAACGGGCCACCGGGTCATGGCGGCGCTGGGCCTGGAAGAGGGCGGCCGGATCGCGACGCGCGGCTGGTTCCGCATCGAGCCCGGCGCCTGCCTCAAGCCGCCGCTGGAGGGCCAGCCGGCGCGGGTCCTCTCCTTTGCCGAGGCGGTCGATGCGGAGGGGCGCCCCGTGACGCGGGCAGGCCGCCCGCTCGTCTTCGGCGGCGATGTGCAGGCCTGTATCCGCACCAGCGAGTTCGAGATAACAGGGGCGGGCGACTGTGCCACCCACGGCGGCACCGCGGCGGGCTTCGCCGCCGTCACCTTCGACGGGCGCCGCCGCGCGTCCCTGCGCTTCCGGGAGCCGAGATGACCGACGCCGCCGATATCCGCAAAGCCTTCGCCGGGGTGGAGGCCTGGATCTTCGACCTCGACAACACGCTCTACCCGGCGCACCTGTCGCTGTGGGAGCAGATCGACGGGCGCATCAAGGCCTATGTGGCGAAGCTCCTCGACATCTCCACCGACGAGGCCTTCGTCCTGCAGAAGGACTATTACCGTCGCTACGGCACCTCCATGCGCGGGCTGATGATCGAGCACGGCATGAGCCCGGATGATTTCCTCAGCTACGTGCACGACATCGACCATTCGCCGCTGCAGGCCAATCCGGAGCTCGGCGCCGCCATCGCCGCCCTGCCGGGCCGCAAGTTCGTCTTCACCTCGGGCACCCATTCGCATGTCGCCGCAGTGACGCGCCGGCTCGGCATCGAGAACCATTTCGACGGGGTGTTCGACATCGTCGATGCCGGTCTTCTCCCAAAGCCCCACCGGGAAACCTACGAGAAGTTCCTCGCCGACCACGGCGTCGACCCCGCGCGCGCCGCCATGTTCGAGGATCTCGCCCGCAACCTCGAGGCGCCCCATGCGCTCGGCATCAAGACCGTGCTGGTGGTGCCGGAGCGGACGCGGGAGGTGTTCCGCGAGGCCTGGGAGTTCGAGGGGCGCGAGGACGACCACGTCGACTTCGTCACCGACGACCTGACCGCCTTCCTGGTGATGCTGCGGCTGTGACGCAGGCCGCCTAGAACCTGCCCCCGGTATCGAAGCCGTCGCCGCCGCCGGAGGAGCCGCCGCCCGAGGATCCGCCGCCGCCGCTCCAGCCACCGCCGGACGATCCCCCGCTCCAGCCTCCGGACGAGCCGCCGCCCCACGAACCGCCGCCGCCCCACGAGCCGCCTCCACCCCAGGAGCCGCCGCCGCCCCAGGGCCCCCCGTCGGAGCGGCTGCTGCGACGGCCCTGTTCCATGCGAGACCAGTAGTCGGCGCCGGTGATGACGCCGGTGACGAGGCCGCGCAGCAGGGCGCCGACCACGTCGTTAGAGAAGACCGAGCCGTCTGCGTCGTAGCGGCGCTGGCGGAAGCCGGTGGCGACCTGCGAAACCTCGGACCGGCGGCGCGACAGGTCCGCGAGCTCGCCGCGCAGCCGGCGAACCTCGATTTCGGCACGCTCCTGGGTGTCGCGCAGGCCGCGGATGCGGCCGACGATCGCCTCGTCGTCGGGAGCCGGCGTCTTCAGCGCCTCGGCATAGAGCCTCTCGATGTCCTCGCGCCGCAGGGTCTCGGCGAGGAGGGCCACCGCCTGGCGGAACCTGTCGTCCTCGCCACGGGCGAAGGCGGCGGCGCGGGAGTCGAGGTCCCGGTGCCGGTCCTCTGCCGCGGCGCGGGCGGCGTCGAGTTCGGCGAGGCGGCCCCGATGGCCGGCGATCTCGGCATCGGCGGCATCGCCTCCGGTACCGAGGAAGGCGCCCTTCTCCAGCTCCTTCACCTTCTCGACCGCGTCCACCGCGAGGGCAGCGCTGCGGTTGGCATGTTCGCGCAGGCGCCGCGGAATCTCGGTGAGGCGGGCGTAGTTCGGACGGGCATCGGCATAGCGGACGAGGCGGGCCACCCAGCCGTCCAGGAGACGGGCGATGTTGCCGGCCTCGTAGGCCTGGGTGGCATAGCCGCGGCTCCACAGATACATGAACAGCGCATCGTCCTCGTAGGGCTTGCGCTTCTCCTCGAGCTCCTGCTCGGCGAGCGCCGCCTTCTTCTCCGATTCCTGCGCCACGTGGACGGCGGTGTCGGCCGCGGCCCTGGCGGCGACATAGTCGGAACGGGCGGCGAGGCCGATCTGCGCCTCGTTCGCCACCGCGTCGCGACGCTCCTCGGCGTCTTCCAGCCTGCGGGCGAAATCCTGCCGCTCGGCGGCGATGCGGGCGATCTCCGCCTCGACGGCGGCGACGTCCTGGTCGAGCCGGTTGCGGTCGTTGAGGCGCAGCGCGAGGAGCGCCCGCACCTCCGTGGCGACCTGGGTGAGGCGGCCGCCGAGCCCGTTCTCGGACGTCAGGCGGAAGGCCGCGAGATCGCGGAAGCACTCGGCCTCCGCGGCGCGCGCCTCGGCCTGGCTGCGGTTGGCCTGGTCGAGCCGCCGGTTGACCTCGTTCTCGGCCTGCCGGATTTCGGCGAGAGCGCCCTCGATGCCGCCGAGAGCGGAATGTCCGGGGATCATGCGATGCTCCTACCAGCTCGTGATGGCACCGCCCGGCAGCGCCTCGCGCCAGGTCGGGTCGAGCTGGCCGCGCTGCTTGCGGCCGAGGATGGCGTTCTGGACGATGCCGTCGTCGCGCTTGTCGGCCTCCACCTGCCGGTAGAGGCTTTCGGGCACGCGCACGCCCCACTGGGTGACGACCTTCGTCGAGCCGTCCTCCTCGGAGGTGATGGATCGGGACATCGGCCGGCCGTCGCGGCCGATGGCCTCGACGATGAGGTAGTAGTTCATGGCGGTGGGATTGCGCCGCGGCCTTCGCCAGACGCCGGTGGACTGGCCGGGCCGGGACACGATGCGAACGTCGTATTCGGTGCGGATGTCGTCGCGAAGCCGCTCGAGATCGGCGACGGCGGCGCGGGCGGCTTCCGCCTTGCCGTCTCGGGCGGCGATCCGTCCGTCGGAGGCGAGGGCGGTGACGCGGGTGCGCACCGCCTCTGCGGTCGCCTCGCGGGTGATGTCGCCCGAGAGCCGCTCGATGGCGGCAGGAAGGGTCTGTGTCAGCTCGACCTGCCGGGAATAGCCCTGCCAGGCCAGGGTGCCGGCGCCGATGGCGAGCGCCGCGACAGCGGCCAGCGCCCATTTGCCCCAGCGACCACGGGTGACGTAGAGCCGCGCCAGCTTCACCGACAGGCTTTCGCGCGGCGGCTTGTAGACGAAGCGCTCCTCGCGCAGGGCCTTGACGCCCTGGCGCAGGATCTCGTCGGGCACGTCGATGCCCTGGTTGCGATAGATGACCCGCAGCCGCTCGATCAGGTCCTCCTCGCGGTCGCCCTCGGCGAGTTCGCGCTCGGTGATCTTGCGGTCATGGCGCAGCGTGTCGACGACATCCATGGCGAGCATGATGTCGTCGAGCTTGGCGGACTGCGCCTCGGCGGGGGGAGCGGCCGGAGGGGCGGCGACGGCGGTATCGGTCATCGGATGACCCTCCGGTCAGGATTCGGGAAGCCGGGACGGACGGGGCTTGCGCCCTCACATGCCCAGCGCCGCGCCCTTCTCGGCGAGGGCGGCGAGGCGCTTCTTGCCGTCCTCCACCGCGTCGCGGATCTCGCGCGAGTTCTCCGTCGAGAGCTTGCGCATCTCGTAGATAATCTCGCCGGATTTTTCCTGGAAGGTGACGACGCTCTCGACCAGCTTCTTCACCGCGTCGGCGCGGATGGTCGGGCCGTAGCCAGCGCGCAGCGCCTCCTCCTGCACCTTGTCGCCGATTTCCGAGAGGGTCTCGAGCGACTTCGATACGCCCTCCTTCATCTCGTTGAGGGTGCGGGTCGATTCGTGCAGGCCCTGGAGCCCGGTGAAGGAGGCCTTCAGCGCGGTGAGCACGGCGTCGTTGGTGGAGAAGAAGGAGATCGCCTGGGCGTAGACCCGCTCCTTGGCGTTGGTCGTCTGCATCAGGCGGGCCATTATGACCTCGGACGTGTTGTAGCCGATGGTGAGGTTGTCCGAGAGGTCCTTGGCGATCTGGAAGCGCTTCTCCTCGTCCTGCATCTCGCGCAGCTTGGTGTCGCGGATGAGTTCGAGGTTGGCGCGCTCGGCCGGCACGGTGCCGGTATAGGCGGCCACCGCCTCGGAAGCGGCCTTCAGCTCGGCCTGCTTGGCCTGGAGCTTGTCGTTGGCTTTCTCCAGCACCTCGAGCGCCTGCACCTCGGCCTGTTTCAGGGCGCCGCGGAAGTCGCGATAGGCGTCGAGAATTGTCACCTCGCGCTGGATCTGGTCCTTGGTGGCGCGGGCGACGTCGAGATAGGTGGTGCGGATGGCCTCGAAGCGGGTGGCGATGTCGCCGCGGCGCACCTTGGTCCAGACGTTTTCCAGCCGCTCGAAGGTGGAGAGCTTGCCGTCGGAGAGCTGTTCCACCATGCGCTTGGCGTCGTCGCGGATGGAGTTGAAGCCCTGGGTGATCTGCTCGTAGCGCTCACCCACCTCCATGCCGGCGACCTGGTTGCGTACCACCTCGTTGAATACGCCGACCTGGTTGAGGGTGCGGGCGATCATCGTCACGCGGTCCTGGTCCAGGTCGGAAATCTTCTGCAGCAGCGGGATGATCGGCTGCTCGTCGATCTTGGCCGGCATCAGGCCGAGGTCCCGCAGGACTCCGGTAGCCCGGTCGAGATACTGCATGGGGGAGGGCACGACGGTGGTGGTGGTCGTCGGCGTGGTGGTGGTGTTCATCGCTACGCTCTTGAGGCCAGAACCGGCCCGCCGCCGGCGCCGTCAATGTGGTGGCCACATGCCCCGAAGGCAAGACGGCTGCGGCGCCTCAGCGCCGGGCCGTGCGCAGGATGGTGCCCGCCACCTGCCGGGCCATGCAGTCGTGGCCGGCTGCCGTCAGGTGCAGGCCGTCGAAGGAGATGAGCCCGTTGAAGGTGGTGCGGTCGGAATTGGCGAGCTGGACCATCGTCTGGTAGCGACGGACCACGGGAACACCGGCGCGGGCGCCCTCGCTGGCGATGATGCCGGCGAATTCTGCGGTGCGCGTGCCGCCCTCGGCCCAGCGTGAATATTGCGGGTCCACCAGCATGGCGTCGGCGCCCGCGGCACGGATGGTGGCGAGGCCGGCGCCCACCGTGGCGCGGAAGGACTCCGCCGAGACGCCGAAATTGGCATCGTTGGTGCCGAGCTGCCAGACGACGAGGGTCGGCCTGTGCTGGGTGATCTCGCGGGCGAGGCGCCCGGCCGCGCCCGAGGCGGTCTCACCGGAGACGCCCGACACCACGACCTCGATCACCTTGTCCGGCCAGCGCGCCTTGATCATCGGGCCGAGCCGATGGGCGAAGCCCGCGCCGCCGGCACCCACGCCCGCCGTGGTCGAGGAGCCGATGGCGAGGATGCGCACCGGCTCCTGCGTCCTCAGCCGCGCCGAGGTGCGCGGCAGGGCCCCGCCGGGCGTCGCCTCCGTCAGGGCGGGAACCGTGCAGAGGGCGAGGGCGGCGGACGAGAACGGGGTGAGCGCGAGAGCCGCAGAGAGGGCGACGGCTGCAGCATGCGGAAGGCGGAGGGGGAGCATGCACGGACCTCGGGATCGCTGGCGGCCTATGGATAGCGGAAGAAAACGCCGCCTTGCAATGGTTTCGCGGCCTCAGGCGCTGCGATCTGCACCGAGCACGATGCGGGCCGCCAGCGGCAGCAGCAGCGCGATACCGACGAAACGGACGATGTGGTGGGCACCGACGAAAGCGGGATCCATGTCGAGGACGAAGGCGAGAATGGCCATAGCCTCGATGCCGCCAGGGGCATAGGCGAGGATGACCTTGCCGAGCGGCAGGCCGGCGACCCAGGCGACCGCAGCCGCGACGACCACGGTGACGGCGATGCCGGCGAGGAAGGCGCCGACGGAGGCGCGCAGCAGATGCCGCAGTTCGGCAAGGGAGGTGCCGGCGAAGCGGGCGGCGATGAGCACGCCGATGACGACGAAGCCGACGATCATCACCGGCTCGGGGATGAGCGCCGTGACGAGGCCGGTGCCGTGCAGAACCGCGCTCGCCAGCATGGCGCCGACCGTTGCGCCGCCCGGCACCTTCAGCCTCTCCATGGCGAGGCCGAAGCCGGAGGAGACGGCGACGAGCAGCAGGAGTTCAGGCCAGGAGCCGAGCCCCGTCGCCGCGGCCGGCACGGGTGTGCCGCCGATGCGTGCCAGCGACAGGAGGCCCGGCAGCGCCGCCACGAGCAGGACGAGCCGGAAGCTCTGGATGACCGCCACCTGCCGCGCATCGGCGCGCGAGGCGAGCGTCATGGCCATGACATAGCTGAGCGCCCCGGGAATGGAGGCGAAGAAGGCGGTCTGGCGGTCCAGCCGCTCGACCCGGGCAAGATAGAGCGTGATGGCGGCGATGATGGCGGGCACCAGCACGGCGAGGCCGGCCATGGAGATGGGCCAGGTCATCATCAGGCGGAGTGTCTGCGGCGTCACCGCGGACCCCATCACAGTGCCGAGCAGGAGGAAGGTGGCGGTGGCCACCGGGCCGGGGACCGCCACCCTCGCGCCGCGGAGGGCGAGGACGGTGGCGACCACCAGCGAGCCGGACATCCAGGCCGCCGGCATGCCGAGGCGGTGGAAGGCATAGCCGCCCGCGGCGCCGACCAGGCATGGCCAGACGAAGGTCTTCACGAGGTCGGGGAGAAAGGCGAGGCGGGGCATGGCGCCCCCGCTTCGCATGAAGCGCCGCCTCTGGCAAAGCCCCGGGAGCATGCCTGCCGTCCCGTGGCGGTGCCTCAGCCCTTCAGCCGCAGTTCCAGGGCCTCGATGCGGTCCGCCTCTCCGGGCGGCTTGTCCCAGCGGATGCGCGAGATGCGGGGAAAGCGCATGGCAATGCCGGACTTGTGGCGGGTGGAACGCTGCAGCCCCTCGAAGGCGATCTCCAGCACCAGGCCCTCGCGTGCCGTGTGCGTCACCTCGCGCACCGGGCCGAAACGGTTGACCGTGTGATTGCGCACGAAACGGTCGAGCTGGCCGAGTTCCTCGTCGGTGAAGCCGAAATAGGCCTTTCCGACGGGCACCAGTTCGTCGCCCTCCGCGCCGTCGCGCCAGACCCCGAAGGTGAAGTCGGAATAGAAGCTCGAGCGCTTGCCGTGGCCGCGCTGGGCGTACATCAGCACGCAGTCCACCACCATCGGGTCGCGCTTCCACTTCCACCACGGCCCCTTCGGCCGGCCGGGCAGGTAGGGCGACTGGCGATGCTTGATCATCAGCCCCTCGATGGCGTCCGCATCCTCGCCGGCGTCCGCGGACGCGGGGTCGAGGCGGATGGCGGCGAGGCCATCCCAGGTCTCGAAAGGCACGAGGGGGGAGATGTCGATGCGCGGGTTCGCCATGGCCGCGACCATCTCCTCGAGGATCGCCCGCCGGGCCGCGAAGGGCCGCTCGCGCAAATCTTCCCCTCCGGCGAAGAGCAGGTCGTAGGCGCGGATATGGGCCGGGAACTCGGCGAGCAGCGGCACCGTCACCTGTTTGCGGTTCAGGCGCTGCTGCAGGACGTTGAAGCTCTGCACACGACTCTCGCGCAGCACCAGCAACTCGCCGTCGATCGCGCCATCGAAGGCGAGGGTCTCGACGAGGTCGGGGAAGGCGGCGGAAATGTCCTCGCCGGTGCGCGAATAAAGCCGCGCCACGCGCCGGCCGTCGGGCAGCGTGCCGGCCGCCGCCTGGACGCGGATGCCGTCCCATTTCCACTCGGCTGCGAAATCGGCGGGGTCGAGCTTGCCGAAATCGGCCTCCTCGATGCCGTGGGCGAGCATGGGCGGGCGGAAGGGCGCGGGGTCGACGCTCTCCGGGCGCTCGCCGCGGCCCTCGACCCAGGCGAAGAGGGATTCATAGGGCGGCGTCAGGCCCGGCCAGACCAGCTCGATCTCGTCGGGGTCCCGGGGGCCGAGGGCGGCGACCGCCGTCTTGGCAAGTCGCGCCGAGACGCCGATGCGCAGCGAACCGGTAATCAGTTTCAGCAGCGCCCAGCGGCCGGTCTCGTCCAGGTGGTCGAGCCAGCCGGCGAGGAGTTTCGGCAGGGCGGTCTTCGAGGTGGTCCCGAGGCCCGCGACCACCTCAGACAGGGCCGGCGGCGGCGGGCGGTTGTGGCCGAGGCTTGGTTCGGCCGGCCCCGGCCACATCAGCGCCACCGTCTCCGAGAGGTCGCCGACATAGTCGTAGGAGAGGGCGAAGAGCACCGGGTCGGTACGCTCGGCGATGAGGCCGCGGATCAGCCCCGGCTTGGCGTTGCGAAAGGTCAGCGCCCCGGTCATGGCGGCGAGAGCCCAGCCGCGCTCGGGATCGGCCGTGGTGCGGAAATAGTCGGTGATGAGCGCCAGCTTGGCGTTGCGGCGCGGTTCGTAGGCGAGGCGATCGAGGAGAGCGGCGAAGCGGTTCATGCCGAGGCCTCGGCCGGGGTGGCTTCACCCTCGCCCTCGTCGCCATAGCCGACGAGGCGCAGCGGTCGCGCCCTCAGCCCCTGACTGCCGCACCAGTGGACGAGGGCGTCCTCCTGTCCGTGGGTGACCCAGATCTCGCCCGCGCCGGTGTCGCGGATGGTCTGCTGCAATTCGTCCCAGTCGGAATGGTCCGAGACGATCAGCGGCAGCTCGACGCCGCCCTGCCGCGCGCGGGCGCGTATGCGCATCCAGCCCGAGGCAAAGGCGGTGACCGGATCGGGAAAACGCCGCGCCCACAGGTCCTTCATCGCGCCGGGCGGGCAGATGACGACGGCGCCGCCCAGCGCCTTCTTGTCGGCTTCCTTCGCCAGGCGCACATCGCCGAGGTCGAAGCCCTCGGCGACGTAGAAGCGGGTCAGCTTCTCCACCGCGCCATGAAGGTAGATCGGCGCATCCCAGCCGGCGGCGCGGATCAGCGCCATCACCCGCTGCGCCTTGCCGAGGGAATAGGCGCCGACGAGATGGGCGCGGTCGGGGAAGAGGCGGAGCGAGGCGAGGAGCTTGTCGACCTCGCCGGCTGCATCGGGGTGGCGGAAGACCGGCAGGCCGAAGGTCGCCTCGGTGATGAAGACGTCGCAGGGCACGACGTCGAAGCGCTCGGCAGTGGGGTCGGCGGCCCGCTTGTAGTCCCCCGAGGCGACGATGGTGAGGCCGCGGTGACTGACGGCGATCTGCGCCGAGCCGAGAATGTGACCGGCAGGGTGGAAGGTGAAGGTGACGCCGTTGATCGCGACCGGCTCGCCCCAGGCGGCGGCCTGGGTGGTGCCGGCAAAGTCCTCGCCGTAGCGGATCGCCATGATCTTCAGCGTGGCCTCCGTCGCCAGGACGTGATCGTGGCCGGCGCGGGCATGGTCGGAATGGCCGTGGGTGACGAGGGCCCGCGGCACCGGCCTGACCGGATCGATATAGACGTCCGCCGGAGGGCAATAGAGTCCCCGAGGGGTGGGCTGCAGCAGGTCGTCGGGGCGCATCGGGACCCTATCGGCATTGGCCGTCTTCACGAAAAGGGGATGGGGCCGTCCGCTCGTCGCTTTTGCCTCGGGCCCCATCTTGGACTACATAAACGCCATGTCGACCGAGACGGTTCAGCAGCCTTCCTCCGAAACGCCGCGCCTGGCGCGCTGGGCGGCGGGGATCGGCGTCGCCGCGCTGATGGCGGCTTCCGGCGTGCTGTGGTGGACGCAGGGCTCCAAGGTGTTCCTCGACACGCTCGCCGCCGGCCTCGCCTGGTGCTTCTGAGACGTCCATGACCCAGACCAACAAGCCCGCATCCCCGCGCAAGGGCCCGCGCTCCGCCGCGCTCATCCTGTCGCTCGCCCTGCTGGTAGGCGGCTTGGGCGTGCTGGCGGCGGTCGTCCACTTCACCATGCCGCGCGGCGGGCAGCTCGCCACGAGCTCCTCGGCGATTGGCGGCGCCTTCACCCTCACCGATCAGACCGGCAAGCCCTTCACCGAGAAGGACCTGCAGGGCAAGCCGAGCCTCGTCTTCTTCGGCTTCACCCATTGCCCGGACATCTGCCCGACCAAGCTGTTCGAGATCACCCAGCTCCTCGATACGATGGGGGTGGATGCGACGAAGGTGAACGTCGTCTTCATCACGGTCGACCCCGCCCGCGACACGACCGATCTCCTGTCGACCTATCTCGGCAGTTTCCACGCCTCCATCCGCGGCCTCACCGGCACGGAGGAGCAGGTGACGCAGGCGATGCGCGCCTACCGCGCCTATGGCCGCAAGGTGCCGCTGGACGGTGGCGGCTATACGATGGACCACACCACCTTCGTCTATCTGATGGACCGGCAGGGCCAGTTCGTCTCCACCTTCGACGTCGCCCGCGACCCCGCCAAGGCGGCGGCGGACCTGCGCCGCTTCCTCTGAGGGCGGGGCAGGATACCGTTCCCTCTTCGTTCGGCAGGGCCGCGCGAATCGCCTAGTCTCACACCATGTCCGATATCGTCCTCGTCGTCGGCGGCCGTGCGGTCACGGCCGGCGAACTCATCCTCTCCCTCATCGGCCTCGCCGTGCTGATGCTCGTCGCCCTCTTCGTGGCGCTGCGCCGGCAGGCGTCCGCCCGCGCCATGGAAGCCGAGCGCGCGGTGATCCACGCCCAGGAGATCGAGGAGCGGATGGGAGAGATGGCGCGCATCCAGGCCGAGCTCACCGGCCGTCTCCAGGCCATGGCCGAAGGGCTGGGGGCACGGCAGAACGACCTCGCCCGCCAGCTCGGCGACCGGCTCGACGGCATGTCGACCCGCATCGGCCAGTCGCTGGAGGGGCAGACCCGGACGACGATGGACAATCTCGGCAAGCTCAACGAGCGCCTCGCCGTCATCGACAGCGCCCAGAAGAACATCACCGACCTCGCGGGACAGGTGGTGACCCTGAAGGACGTGCTGGCCAACAAGCAGGCGCGCGGCGCCTTCGGCCAGGGGCGGATGGAGGCGATCCTGTCGGACGGCCTGCCGCGCACCGGCTTCACGTTCCAGCCGACGCTGCCCAACGGCAAGCGGCCCGACGCGGTGATCCGGCTCGCCGGCGACAGCCGCGGCCTCGTCGTCGACGCCAAGTTTCCGCTGGAGGCCGTGACGCTCTGGCGCGAGGCGAACGCCGAGGAGGTCAGGCGCCTGGCGGCGCAGCGGCTGCGTCAGGACATCGCCGTCCATATCAAGGACATCGCCGACAAGTACCTGATCCCCGGCGAGACGCAGGACATGGCGCTGCTCTTCGTGCCGTCCGAGGGCATCTATGCCGACCTCAACGAGCATTTCGACGACGTCGTGCAGAAGGCCTTCCGGGCGCGCGTCATCATCGTTTCGCCCTCGCTGCTGATGCTGGCCGTGCAGGTGGTTCAGGGCCTGCTGAAGGACGAGCGGATGCGCGAGGAGGCCCGCGTCATCCAGAAGGAGGTCTCCCACCTCCTCGACGACGTGTCGCGGCTGACCGACCGGGTGCTCGCCCTGCAGAAGCATTTCGGCCAGGCCCAGGAGGATCTGGGGCAGATCCTCACCTCGGCGGAGAAGATCGCCAAGCGCGGCGGGCGGATCGAGGCGCTGGAGTTCGACGAAGCGACGGCGCCGCCGCCACTCGCCAAGCTGCCGCTGAAGGGCTCCTCGCTGGCTGCGGAGTGAGGCTCTATCCCCAGATGAGGTTCGCCGCCAGCAGGGCGGCGATGATCCACAGCGCCACCGTGGAGGAGCGGTTGCGGCGGGCCTCGGCCTCGCCGATGCCCTTCAGCGAGTCGGGCGAGAGAACGAAGCCGTCCTTCGTCAGGTCGTCGATGCGCTCCGACAGCATGGCGGCGCGGCCGAGCAGGGCCGGAGCCTCGCCGACGATACGGCCGACGAGCCGGGCGCCGGCGCCGACCTCCTCGATGCGGCCGACGGGGCCGAGATTGCGGGTGATCCACTCCCGCACCACCGGTTCCGAACTCGTCCAGATGTCGAGGCGCGGGTCGAGCGAGCGGGCGACGCCTTCCACCACCACCATGGTCTTCTGCAGCAGGATCAGCTCGGTGCGCGTCTTCATGTCGAAGATGGCGGTGACCTCGAAGAGCAGCGACAGGAGCTTGGCCATGGAGATCTGGTCGGCGGTGCGCGAATGGATCGGCTCGCCGATGGCGCGGATCGCCTGGGCGAACTCGTCCACCGAATGATGGCCCGGCACGTAGCCGGCCTCGAAATGCACTTCTGCCACGCGGCGGTACTGCTTGGTGATGAAGCCGAGCAGGATCTCCGCGAGGAAGCGCCGCTCCTTCGGGCCGATGCGGCCCATGATGCCGAAATCGACGGCGACGAGATTGCCGGCGCGGTCGGCGAAGAGGTTGCCCTGGTGCATGTCGGCGTGGAAGAAGCCGTCGCGCAGGGCGTGGCGCAGGAAGCTCTGGATGACGGTCTGGCCGAGGGCGCGCGAGTCGACGCCGGCGGCGGCCAGGCCCTCGCGGTCGCCGAGCTTCAGCCCGTCGATCCATTCGGTGGTGAGCACGTTGCGGCCCGTCCGGTTCCAGTCGACCGAGGGCACGCGGAAGCCGGGATCATCCTTCGTCCGCTCCGCCATCTCGGAGGCAGCGGCGGCCTCGAGGCGCAGGTCCAACTCGATGGCCATGGAGCGGGCAAGCGTGTCGACGATGCCGATCGGCTTCAGCCGGCGTGAATCCGGCACGAAGCGCTCGGCGAGCCGCGCGGCGAAGTAATAGTCGGAAAGGTCGGCGCGGAAGCGGTCGGCGACATGGGGCCTGAGGATCTTCACCGCCACGTCGCGCAGGCCGTCACCGTCGCGGACAGAAGCCTTGTGCACCTGCGCGATGGAGGCGGCGGCGATCGGCGGGCCGAAGCTCGCATAGGCCTCGGCGATGGTCATGCCGAGCGTTTCCACCACGATCTGCTCGGCGAGGCGCTGGTCGAAGGGCGGCACCTTGTCCTGCAGGCTCTCGAGGTCGAGGGCGATGGCGGCGCCGACCACGTCCGGCCGGGTGGAGAGGAACTGCCCGAGCTTCACATAGGTGGGGCCGAGGCGGGTGAGGGCGGCGGTCAGCCGGTCCGACCGCGTGCCGGTGCCGCGGCGCTCGACGAGGCGGGCGATGCGCAGGCCGAGGCGCGCCGGCGGCGGCAGGGCCTCGGGGTCGACGAGGCCGAAGACGCCCTCGCGGGCGAAGACGAAGCCCGCCCGCGCCAGGCGGAGGAGATGGATGGTGCCGGCGATCACGGCGTCAGATCTTCCAGCCGCCGGAGAGGCAGGCGATGCCGCCGGTCATGGGCGTCACCTCGACGCGGGAGAAGCCGGCCCTGGCGATCATGCCGGCGAAGACCTCGTCGCGGGGGAACTTCCGGATGGATTCGACGAGATACTGATAGGGCTCGGCGTCGCCCGTGACCATGCGGCCCATGGGCGGGATCACCGCGAAGGAATAGGCGTCGTAGATGCGGTCGAGACCGGGAACGACGTCGGGGGAGAATTCCAGCACCAGGAGCCGTCCGCCGGGGCGCAGCACCCGGTAGGCCTCCTCGAGCGCCACCTGGATGCGCGGCACGTTGCGGATGCCGAAGGCGATCGTGTAGCCGTCGAAATGGGCGGAGGGGAAGGGCAGGGCCTCGGCATTGCCCTGGACGAACTCGACGCGGCCCGACAGGCCGCGCTGGTCGGCGCGCGAGCGGCCGACCTTCAGCATCTCGCCGTTGATGTCGCAGACGGTGGCCTCGGCGCCCATACCGGCGCCGACCACCTTGAAGGCGACGTCTCCGGTGCCGCCGGCGACGTCCAGATGGCGGAAGGGCCGGGTCTTAGGCACGCCGAGCCGCGTTACCATGACGTCCTTCCAGACCCGGTGCAGGCCCGCCGACATGAGGTCGTTCATCAGGTCGTAGCGACCCGCCACCTTGTGGAAGACGTCGTCCACCAGGTCCTGCTTGGCGTCGAGGTCGACGCGGCGGAAGCCGAAATCGGTCTGGGCGGTGGCTGCTGACATGGCCGGGTCCTGCTGAAGTGGCCGGACCATAGCGGAACGTTCCGGTGGGCGCTATGTGGGGAGCCGTCCCCCTCTTCCAAGGCCGTCGCGCCATGCCCGAACTGCCCGAGGTCGAGACCGTCCGTCGCGGGTTGCAGCCCGTCATGGAGGGCGCGACCATCCTCTCCGCCGAGATCCGGCGCGCCGACCTGCGTTTTCCCTTCCCCGACGGTTTCGCCGGCCGCCTCACGGGCCGGACCGTCACCAGCCTCGGCCGGCGGGCGAAATATCTCCTCGCCGATCTCGACGACGGCGCCGTCGTCATCATGCATCTCGGCATGTCCGGTTCGTTCCGCATCGCGCGGGCGGCGGCTTCCGACGTGGTCGGCGAGTTCCACCACGAGCGCTCGCGCGATGCCGCCCACGATCACGTTGTGCTGCAGCTCTCCTCGGGGGCGACGGTGACCTACAACGATCCCCGCCGCTTCGGCTTCATGCTGATGAGCCCGCGTGAGGCGCTGGCCGAGCATCCCTTCTTCGCCCGGCTCGGTGTCGAGCCGACCGGCAACGACCTCTCCGCCGCCCATCTGGCGCAGGCCTTCCGGGGGAAGGCGGCGCCGCTCAAGGCTGCCCTTCTCGACCAGTCCATCGTCGCCGGCCTCGGCAACATCTATGTCTGCGAGGCCCTGCACCGGGCGGGCCTGTCGCCGCAGCGGGCCGCCGGAACCCTCGTCACCAAGGGCGGGGAGCCGACCGTCCGCCTCGAGCGGCTGGTGCCGGTGATCCGCGAGGTCATCGCCGAGGCCATTGCCGCCGGTGGCTCGTCGCTCCGCGACCATGCCCAGCCTTCCGGCGAGCTCGGCTATTTCCAGCACAGCTTCCATGTCTATGATCGGGAAGGCGAGGCTTGCCGGCGGTGCGGCGAACAGCACAAAGTGCGGCGCATCGTGCAATCCGGCCGCTCCACCTTCTACTGCGCGGCCTGCCAGCGCTGAGGAACGAGACGCATGCTGAAGGTCTGGGGACGGAACAATTCCTCCAACGTGCAGAAGGTGATGTGGTGCATCGGCGAACTGGGCCTGCCGCATGAGCGGGTCGATGCCGGCCGCCAGTTCGGCATCGTCAACGAGCCGGCCTACAAGGCCAAGAATCCCAACGCCAAGGTTCCGACGGTCGAGGACGACGGCGTGGTGCTGTGGGAATCCAATGCCATCTGCCGGCACCTGGCCCGCAAGCACGGGCGCCTGATGCCGCGCGGCGAGGCCGACCAGGCGCGGGTCGACATGTGGATGGACTGGCAGCAGACCGAACTCGGCCAGGGCGTCGGCCCGGTCTTCATCGGCATGGTGCGCACGCCTCCCGAGCAGCGTGACATGGCGGCCATCGGGAAGGCCAAGCAGGCCGCCATCGCCTCCATGGCCATCCTCGACGCCGAGCTCGGCAAGCACCTCCATGTCGTCGGCAACACCTTCACGGTGGCGGACATTCCGATCGGCATCATGGTCTTCCGCTACAAGGCGCTGATCCCGGAGAGCCCGGCCTATGCCAATGTCGACCGGTGGTACCAGGCGATCCAGGGGCGCCCCGCCTTCACCCAGCACGTCTCCAGCATCCCGCTGACCTGAGGGCTGCCGACGCCCCACGGGACCGCCGTTTCCCGCGGTCCACCGTGTCGCGTTGACTTTTCCGGACGGTGCGGCCTATAACCCGCGCCGACTTGGGAGCGGCTCGCGCCCGAGTGCTCGGCCCGTTCGACGGACCAGCGCCTTGCGAGCCGGTCCGATCCCCATTCGATCGTTTGAACCCGACACGCGCGGAGACATCCCGTGAAACGCACCTACCAGCCCTCGAAGCTCGTCCGCAAGCGCCGCCACGGCTTCCGTGCCCGCATGGCCACCAAGGGCGGCCAGCGCGTCCTCGCCGCCCGCCGCGCCCGCGGCCGCAAGCGCCTGTCCGCGTGATCTGCCACGGCCGCGATTTCGGCTGAGCCGAACGACGGGAGGGCGCGAATGACGAGTTCGACACCGCCCGCCCGTCTCGTTCGCCGAGCCGACTTCATCGCCTGCTCCAAGGGCCGCCGTGTCACAACGGCGGCTTTCGTGTTGCAGGAACGCACGCGCGGCGACGAGGCGCCGCCGCGCTTCGGCTTCACGGTCACCAACAAGACGGGCGGTGCCGTCGAGCGCAACCGCATGCGCCGCCGCCTGCGCGAGGTGGTCCGGCTCGGCGCCCACGAGGGGGCGAGGCCCGGCTCGGACTATGTCCTGGTGCTCAACCGCAATGCGCTCGACCGGCCCTTCGACGCGCTGAAGACCGATCTCGCCGACGCGCTCCGGCGCGCTGCCGCCCCCCGCCCCGCCCGCTCCGCGGGCCGCCCCAATCCCTGATCACCGACGGACCGATGGCCGACAACCGCAACTACATTCTCGCGATCGTTCTTTCGATCCTCGTTCTGGTCGGCTGGCAGTATTTCGTCGGCATGCCGCAGGTCGAGCGCCAGCGCGAGGCGCAGCGCCAGCAGCAGCTCCAGCAACAGCAGCAG
>JAEZGJ010000262.1 GCA_023416965.1 Pseudomonadota bacterium
GTCCCGCCATGCCGCCATGCGTGGCATGCCTTCCCCCCGGGACGCCCCATGTCGGACCTTCTCAACCCTGCCGCCCGCAAGTCCGCCGCCGAGGTGGAAGAACCCCACGTCGTCGTCGCAGAGGACGAACCGCTCTACGAGAGCCGGCGGGAGATCTACCAGCAGAGCGTCAAGGGACGGCTCCGCACCATCAAGTGGGCGGTCCTCTTCGTCTGCCTGGGCGTCTATTATTTCCTGCCCTTCGTGCGCTGGTACCGCGGCCCCAACCAGCCGGACCAGGCGGTGCTGGTGGATATCGCCAACAACCGCTTCTACTTCTTCTTCATCGAGATCTGGCCGCAGGAAATCTACTATTTCACCGGCCTGCTCGTGATGGCCGCGCTGATCCTGTTCCTAATGAACGCCGTCGCCGGCCGCGTCTGGTGCGGCTATCTCTGCCCGCAGACGGTCTGGACCGACCTCTTCACCACGGTGGAGCGCTGGGTCGAGGGCGACCGGCGCGAGCGCATGATCGCCGATTCCCAGCCGATGACCGCGGCCAAGGCCGGTCGCAAGGTGCTGAAGCACTTCCTCTGGCTGATGATCGCCTGGTGGACCGGCGGCGCCTGGGTCCTCTACTTTGCCGACGCTCCCACCCTGGTGAAGGACCTCGCCACCTTCCAGGCGCCGATGGTCGCCTATGTCTGGATCGGCATCCTCACCTTCACGACCTATTCCCTCGCCGGCCTGATGAAGGAACAGGTCTGCCTCTACATGTGCCCCTGGCCGCGCATCCAGGCGGCCCTGACCGACCAGTACGCGCTGAACGTCACCTACCGCTACGACCGCGGCGAGCCGCGCATGTCGGTGAAGGCCGCCACCAGGGCGCGCCAGGCCGAACAGCCGGCGGGCGACTGCATCGACTGCCGCCAGTGCGTGGTCGTCTGCCCGACAGGCGTCGACATCCGCGACGGCGCCCAGCTCGGCTGCATCCAGTGCGGCCTGTGCATCGACGCCTGCAACACGGTGATGACCAAGGTGAACCGGCCGCTCGGCCTCATCGCCTACGACAACGACGTCAACATCGAGCGTCGCCGGCAGGGCCTCGACGAGGTCTATCCCATCGTCCGCACCCGCACGGTGCTCTATGTCGGCATGATCGCCGTGGTCGGCCTCGTCATGCTCTACGGGCTCCTGACCCGCTCCTTCACCGATCTCTCGGTGCTGCACGACCGCAACCCGCTCTTCGTCCAGCTCTCCGACGGCTCGGTGCGCAACAGCTACACGGTGCGCATCCTCAACAAGCGGCCGCTGCACCGCATCTTCGTCCTCGCCGTCGACGAATTGCCGCTCGCCAAGCTCACCGCCGTCGGCGTGAGCATGACCTCCGGCGACTGGCCGGTGATCGACGTCGGCCCCGATTCCACCCGCGAGGTCATTGTCCACGTCACCGCCGCCAAGCCCGCCGATCTGCCTGCTTCGAGCCGCGTCACCTTCCGCATCACCGAGCTCGGCTCGGGCGAGAAGGTGAGCGTCACCGACCACTTCATCTCACGCTGACCGAAGGACCCCCCGATGTCCGGTTCCGCCCCCGCCCTGCCACGCGAACGCCGCCTCACCGGCCGCGCGGTCTTTCTCGGCTTTCTCGCCTTCTTCGCCGTGGTCGTCACCGTCAATGCGATCATGCTGTCGGTCGCCCTCGACACCATGCCGGGCCTGACCACCGATTCCTCCTACCGGGCGAGCCAGCGCTTCAACAGCGACCTCGCCGCAGCCCGCCTGCGCGACGCGCGCGGCTGGAAGGTTGAGGCCCGGGTCGATCGCGACGCCAGCGGCATCGGCGCCGTCACCGTCTCGGTGCGCGAGCCCGAGGGCGCGCCGGTGGAGCGCATCACCGTCAAGGCACAGGTCCAGCATGCGGCGCGCCGTGCCAACGACCGCAGCTTCGACGTGACCCGCACCGGCCCGGGCGCCTATGCCGGAACAGCGGAAGGCCTCGTGGCCGGTGCCCACGATCTCGTCGTCGAGGTCGAGCGCGACGGCGAGACGCTCTACCGCTCGCGCAACCGCGTCATGCTGCCCTGAGGCCGCCATGACCCCCGCGCTGACCGCCGATCCGCCACGCCTCGAAGCCGCGGCGGCGGCTCTCCCGCCGGTCGCCGGCACCGATCTCTCGCTCTTCGTCGAGCCGCTCGGCGACGGCCGGGCCCGCATGGACTTCGCCGTCGACGGCATCACCTGCGCCGCCTGCATGCCGGTCATCGAACAGGGTCTCGCCCGCGAACCCGGCGTCGAGACCGCGCGCATCAACCTGACCCACCGCCGCCTCACCGTCGAGTGGCGCGAGGCCGCCACCACGCCGCAGGCCATTGTCCAGCGCCTCTCCGCCATGGGCTTCCGCGCCTTCCCCTTCGACCCGAAGGCGGTCGAGGGCGAGGAGGCGCGCGAGGCCCGCTTCCTGCTCCAGTGCCTCGGCGTCGCCGGCTTCGCCATGATGAACATCATGCTGCTGTCGGTGTCGGTCTGGTCCGGCAATGTCAGCGACATCACCCAGGAACAGCGTGACTTCTTCCACTGGCTCTCGGCGCTCATCGCCGTGCCTGCCGTCGCCTATGCCGGACGCCCCTTCTTCCGCTCGGCGCGCATGGCGATCGCCGCCCGCCAGCTCAACATGGACGTGCCGATCTCCCTCGGCGTGCTTCTGGCCGTCGGCATGTCGCTGGTCGAGACCGCGCACCACGCCACCCACGCCTATTTCGACAGCGCGGTGATGCTGCTCTTCTTCCTGCTCATCGGCCGCTATTTCGAGCAGATGATGCGGCGCAAGACCCGCAGCGTCGCCGCCAACATCGCCGCGCTCCGGGCCGAGACCGCCCTCAGGATCATGCCGGACGGCGCCCTGCGCCAGGTGCCGATCGCGGCCGTCTCGGCCGGCGACCGGGTCATGGTGCGGCCCGGCGAGCGGGTCGCTGTGGACGGCGTCATCGTCGCCGGCCGCTCCGCCCTCGACCAGAGCCTCGTCACCGGCGAGACCCTGCCGCAGGAGGTGGGTCCTGGCGATGCGGTCTATGCAGGCACGCTCAACACCTCCGGCAATCTCACGGTGGAAGTCCGGGCGGCCGCCCGTGGCACCCTGCTCGACGAGGTCGGCCGCCTGCTGGAGACCGCTCTCGAGGCCCGCTCCTCCTATCGCCGCCTCGCCGACCGTGCCGCCGCCCTCTATTCGCCGGTGGTTCACCTCACCGCAATCGCGACGCTGGCGGGGTGGATCATCGCCGGGCTCGCCTGGCAGCCGGCCCTGATCATCGCCATCACCGTGCTGATCATCACCTGCCCCTGCGCCCTCGGCCTCGCCATTCCCGCAGTGCAGGTCGTCGCCTCCGGGGCGCTGTTCAAGGCCCATGTCCTGCTCCAGTCCGGCGACGCCCTGGAGCGGCTGGCCGAGGTCGACACCGTCGTCTTCGACAAGACCGGCACCCTGACCCTGCCCGATCCGGCCCTCGACCGGCCGGCGGGTCTCTCGGACGAGGCCTTTGCCCTCGCCGGCCGGCTCGCCCTCTCCTCGCACCACCCGCTCGCCCGCGCTCTCGCCGCGGCCGTACCCGACGCCCGTCCCCTGGACGAGGCGACCGAGGAGCCTGGCAAGGGCGTGCGCGCCGTCGTCGACGGCGTCGAGGTTCGCCTTGGCAGCCTCGCCTTCTGCGATGCCGC
This sequence comes from Pseudomonadota bacterium, assembly GCA_023416965.1. Lineage (GTDB taxonomy): Bacteria > Pseudomonadota > Alphaproteobacteria > Rhizobiales > Phreatobacteraceae > Phreatobacter. The sequence continues at coordinate 3,691 of JAEZGJ010000262.1, forward strand.
GGCGGAGGGCGCCGCCGTCGCCGGCGCCCATCCCGACGCCTCGTTCATCGCTTTCCGCCACGGCGATGCCGCCCATGTCTTCGCCGTCCGTCAGGTGCTGCGGCCGGATGCGGCCGCGGTCGCGGAGGCGCTGCGCCGGGCGGGCCTGGAGCTGGAGATCCTCTCCGGCGACCGCGCCGAGGCCGTCGCCACGGTTGCGAAGGCCCTGGGCATCACCGCGGCGCGGGGCGAGATGAAGCCCGCGGACAAGATCGCCCGCCTTGACGCGCTGAAGGCCGCGGGCCGCCGGGTCCTGATGGTCGGCGACGGTCTCAACGACGCGCCCGCCCTCGCCCGGGCCCATGTCTCCATCTCGCCGATCACCGCCGTCCACCTGACGCAGGCCGCCGCCGACGCGGTCTTCCTCGGCGACCGGCTCGCGCCCGTCGCCTACGCCCTCGCCGTCTCGCGCACGGCCCTGCGGCTGATGAAGGAGAACCTGTGGATCGCGGTGGTCTACAATGCCGTCGCGGTGCCCATCGCCATTGCCGGCCTGGTCACCCCGCTGATCGCCGCCCTCGCCATGTCGGGCTCGTCGGTGATCGTCACCGCCAACGCGCTCCGCGCGCGGCACGGCCGGCTGTGAGGAGATGAACGATGGACGTTCTGGTCTATCTGGTTCCGCTGGCGCTGGGCCTCGGCGGGCTCGGCCTCGCCGCCTTCCTCTGGTCGCTCAGGACGGGCCAGTACGACGATCTCGACGGCGCCGCCTGGCGCGCCATCATGGACGACGATACGATCCCCGACTCGGCGCGCGCCGCGCCCGGTCAGGACTCGACCGGCTCGACCGTCTTGACGAACCCGACGGAGCCCGGCCGGAAATTGTGAGCGGCGAGCGCCTGGTCGATGTCGCTCCAGGCCGCCAGCCGATCCGGTGACACGCCGCTCGCCGTGTCCTCGATGAGGATGCTGGAGCAGCCCTCGTCGCGCGCCAGTTCGTCAACGAAGTCGAACAGCGTGTCGGGCGCGGTGCTGGCCGGCAACTCGGCCTTGGAGAGATAGGACAGTTCCAGCCGGCGACCCGAGCGCGGGTCGGGGGCGACGCGGTAGAGACAGGCGGCGTGCACATAGCCGCGCTGGTCGTTGACCACCACGCAGCCCGAGCGCCGGCGCTTGCCGGTTCCCAGCCCCGCCAGGTGCTGCCGCCATGCTTCGATCTCAATGTCGGGGTAACAGAGGCGCACCAGACCGAAAACGGTCATGGCCTCGTTCGCTTCGATGATGCGGCCTTTGAACATCGAGGCGCAGGCTCCCAGAATGCACGGACATCCGGAGGATGGGAAGCCGTTCAGGTTCCGTCCTTGCGCTGGATCAATTCGGGTGTATGAGTTTGTGAATATGAAAAATGACGTTAGTGCCTTTGTTCCCCCACTCAGGGTCACTGCCATGACCGAAACGATTGATATTTCCCCGCCGCGGAGCCACGCGTGCGGGCGACAGCCCGGCGACAACTACTGCGATACGTGCAAGGTGCGGTCTCTCGCGGTCTGCGCGGCGCTCGGCTCGGATGAGCTCAACGAGCTGGACGACATCGTCCACCACACCCGTGCCGAGGGCAAGACGACCTTCATCCACCAGGGTGAAACGGCCGAGTCGGTCTTCTCCGTCACCGAGGGCGTCGTCCGCCTCTACAAGCTCCTCTCGGACGGCCGCCGCCAGATCATCGGCTTCGCCATGCCGGGCGATTTCCTGGGCCTCGCCCTGCACAACCGCTACGGCTTCTCCGCCGACGCCGTCGATGATGTCGCGCTCTGCCGCTTCGACCGGCGCGAGTTCGACAGCCTCGTCACCGCCAAGCCGCACTTCCTGCGCCGCCTGCACGAGTTCGCCACCCATGAACTGGTGATCGCGCAGGAACAGATGACGCTGATCGGGCGCCGCTCTGCCGAGGAGCGCGTCGCCGCCTTCCTCGTCGGCATGCGCGAGCGCTGGGCCCGCATCAAGGGGCCGTCGGTGACGATCCAGCTGCCGATGCAGCGCATCGACATGGCCGACTATCTCGGTCTCACCATCGAGACGGTCAGCCGCACCCTGACCAAGCTCGCCCGCGACGGCATCATCCTGATCGTGCCGGAAGCCGTGCGCGTCCTCGACGAGAAGAAGCTCGCCTCCATCGCCCGCGCCTGATCCCCCGAGGGGTCAGGCCTTCAGCCGGTAGCCGGTCCTGAAGATCCAGGCGATGCCGGCGAGGCAGAGCACGAGGAAGGCCAGCGTCATTGCGGCGCTGACGCCGATATGGACGTCCGCCGTGCCGAAGAAGCTCCAGCGGAAGCCGCTCACCAGATAGACCACCGGGTTGAACAGGCTGATGGTCCGCCACAGTGGCGGCAGCATGTCGATGGAATAGAAGCTGCCGCCGAGGAAGGTCAGCGGCGTCACCACCAGCATCGGCACGAACTGCAGCTGCTCGAACCCCTCCGCCCAGATGCCGATGATGAAGCCGAACAGGCTGAAGGTCACGGCGGTCAGCACCAGGAAGGCGAGCATCCACAGCGGGTGCTCGATGCGCAGCGGCACGAAGAAGGCCGCCGTCGCAAGGATGATCAGCCCGAGGATGACGGACTTGGTGGCCGCCGCGCCGACATAGCCGGCGACGATCTCGAAGGTGGAGATCGGCGCCGACAGGACCTCGTAGATCGTCCCGGTGAACTTCGGGAAGTAGCTGCCGAAGGAGGCGTTGGAGATGCTCTGCGTCAGTAGCGAGCGCATGACCAGCCCCGGCTCGATGAAGGCGCCGTATGGCACTCCGTCGATCTCCTGCATGCGCGAGCCGATGGCCGCGCCGAAGACCACGAAATAGAGCGAGGTGGAGATGACGGGAGAGACGATGCTCTGCCACAGGGTGCGCCAGGTCCGCGCCATCTCGAACAGGTAGATGGCCTTGATCGCGTGGAGGTTCATCGGTCGCTCACGAGGTTGACGAAGATCTCCTCGAGCGAGCTCTGCCGCGTGTGGAGGTCCTTCAGCCGGAGGCCCGCTTCCGCCAGCGCCTGCAGGAGGGCGGTGATGCCGGTGCGCTCGGCCTGGCTGTCATAGGTGTAGACGAGGGCATTGCCGCCGTCGGCGAGGCCGAGATTGAAGGGCGATAGGGCCGCGGGGAGGGCATCGATGCGGTTCTGCAGTTCGATCGTCATCTGCTTCTTGCCGAGCTTGGCCATCAGCGCGGCCTTCTCCTCCACGAGGATGATCTCGCCCCTGGAGATGACGCCCACCCGGTCGGCCATCTCCTCGGCCTCCTCGATATAGTGGGTGGTCAGGATGATCGTCGCGCCGCGCTCGCGCAGCCGCCCGACGAGCTGCCACATGTCCCGCCGGAGTTCCACGTCGACGCCCGCGGTCGGCTCGTCGAGGAAGAGCACGTCCGGCTCGTGCGACAGCGCCTTGGCGATCATCACGCGCCGCTTCATGCCGCCCGACAGGGTCATGATCTTCGCGTCCTTCTTGTCCCAGAGGGACAGGTCGCGGAGGATCTTTTCGATGAGGCCGGGATCCGGCGGCTTGCCGAACAGGCCGCGGGAGAAGGTGACGGTGGCCCAGACCGACTCGAAGGAATCGGTGGTCAGCTCCTGCGGCACCAGGCCGATCATGCTGCGGGCGGCGCGGTAGTCGGCGGCGATGTCATGCCCGCCGACGGTCACCGTCCCCTCCGACGGCCGTACGATGCCGCAGATGGTGGAGATCAGCGTCGTCTTGCCGGCGCCGTTGGGTCCGAGAAGGGCGAAGATCTCGCCCTTGCGGATGGTCAGGTCGATGCCCTTCAGCGCCTGGTAGCCCGATGCAAAGCGCTTTGAGAGATTGGCAACCTTGATGATGCTATTCATGGCGCGGAACATAGGGGCTGCCGCCCGCCGGCGGGAGGGGGAGAATGGCAGCAGCCCGCCGCGCGGTCTGGTCGCGCCGCGACGGCATGTCCGTAAGGTCGACTTCCACAGCCAGGAGCGGGTAAGGTCACCCCGGACGCAATTCCGGCGGGAACCGACCGTCTCCCGTCCGGGATTTCGTTTTGTATCGCGTCCGAAAGGTCGGAAATGGTGGCTGACGGGACGAAGCGAGCCCGCATCGGTATGGGTCTACTCGTCGGCGTCCTTTTGGCGGCGGAGGCTCCGCCTGCCCGCGCCTTCAACTTTTTCGGCCTGTTCGGCGAGGACAAGCCTGCCGTCAGCGCCAATGCGGTGGCCTACGATCTGCAGATCCAGGGGGTCGAGGGGAATTCCGCGGTCCTGACCGCCGTCCGCGACGTTTCCATCCTCTACCGCCTGCGCCAGGAGCCTCCCCAGACAGGCGACGAGCTGGTGCGCCGGGCCGAGGCCGACATTCCGCGCATCGTCGATGCGCTGTGGGGCTCCGGCCATTACGCCGCCCGCGTCTCCATCGTCGTCGGCGGCCAGGTCATCGCCCTCGACCGGCCGGCTTCAGGTTCGGTCCGCGCCACGGTCGACAGCCTTCGCGGCCGCGCCCTGGTACCCGTGGCGGTGATGATCGAGCCGGGGCCGCTCTACCGCTTCGACCGCGTGCAGGTACTCGACCAGCGCAGCGACCTGCCCTTCGACCCGGCGGTCCTGCCGCCGCGCCTCGTCACCATCGCGCCCGGCGATCCCGCCCGTACCGCCGACGTGCTGCAGGCCGCTGCCGCCCTCTCCGACCATTTCCGCGACCGCAGCCACCCCTTCGTCAAGGTCGGCCGCCGCTCGCCCGTCATCGACCATACCGCCCGCACCGTCGACCTCACCCTTCTCGTCGATCCCGGCGCCCGCGCAGGCATCGGCGGCATCGGCGTCTCCGGCACCAGGCAGGTCGACCCCGCCGTCGTGCGCTCCTTCATCTATGCCGAGCGGGGCGACCCCTATTCCCGTCGCGCCATGGCCGACATCCGCCGCTCGGTGGCGCGCATCGAGGCGATCGGCGGCGTGCGCGTGCGCGAGGGCACGGCTCTCGACGCCAACGGCCAGCTTCCCGTGGAGGTCGAGGTCACCGAGCGCCCGCTGCGGGTCATCGGCGGCTCGGTGCGCTATTCCACCATCGACGGACCCGCATTGAAGGCCTACTGGGCCCACCGCAACCTGTTCGGCGGCGCCGAGCGCCTGCGCATCGACGGCGACCTCTTCTACTTCACCGGCCCCCAGAACTGGCCGGGCGGCTCCAACCGGCCGGGCTTCAACACCGACGACATCGGCGGGCGCCTGTCGGCCTCCTTCCTGAAGCCGGCGCTCTGGGGCACGCGCAACGACCTGCTGGTCGACGCCTTCATCCAGCGCGAACTGACCGAACTCTACACCAGCAACGTCATCAACGGCACCGCCGCCATCCGGCACCGCTTCACCGACAGCTTCAATGTCCGCGTCGGCATCGAGGGCGAGGTCGGCCGCTCCACCGACGTGCTCGGCCGCTTCGACTACGGCCTGCTCGGACTGCCGCTGGCCGCTTCCTACGACACCACCGACAAGCCGCTCGACCCCACCCGGGGGGTGCGCGTCACCGCCTCCGTCACGCCCTATCTCGGCTTCGGGGACGCGCCGGACGCCTTTGTCATCAGCCGCATCCAGGCCTCCACCTATTACGCCCTCGACGATGCCGCCCGCACCATCCTCGCCGGCCGTGTCGCCTTCGGCTCCATTCTCGGCGGCTCGCTCGGCGCCATTCCCGCCTCGCGGCGCTTCTATGCCGGCGGCGGCGGATCGGTGCGCGGCTTCGAGTACAAGAGCCTCGGCCCCCGCACCGTCGGCGGCATCGTCACCGGCGGCATGAGCCTGTTCGAGGCCTCGGTCGAGGCGCGGGTGAAGCTCACCGACACGATCGGCATTGTGCCCTTCTTCGACATGGGCCAGGCCTATGCCGGCTCCTTCCCGGACCGCTCGGCGCCGCTGCGCTACGCCGCCGGCCTCGGCCTGCGCTACTACACCGCCGTCGGCCCCATCCGCTTCGACGTCGCCGTGCCCCTCGCCCGCCGCCAGGGCGAGAGGCCCTACGCCTTCTATGTCAGCATCGGGCAGGCCTTCTGATGACCCGCGCCCGCACCCTCGCCGCCCTCGGCCTCCTCGCCCTCATCGTCGTCGCCGGCGTGCTGCTCGCCCCGACGCGGCCGCATGCCCAGGAGGACCAGGGCGTCCTCGCCGGCTTCATCTCCCGCACGCTGTCCTCGCCGGGCTCGACGGTCACCATCGGCGCGGTGGAGGGCCCGCTCTCCTCCGACGCGATGATCCGCAACGTCACCATCGCCGACAGCCAGGGCGTCTATCTCCGCATCGACACGATCCGGCTGATCTGGCGGCGTGTGGCGCTGCTGTCGCGACGCCTCGAGATCCAGAACCTGGAGATCGGGACGGTGGAGCTCCTGCGCCGGCCGATTCCCGATCCGAACGCGCCCCCCGCGGCCGACGGTCCGCTCCTCCCCGAACTGCCGCTGAAGGTCGAGATCGGCAAGTTCGCCGTCGGCGAGTTCCGGCTCGGGGAGCCTGTCCTCGGGGTCGCCGCCCGTTTCACCTCCTCCGGCAACGCCTCTCTCGGCCCGCCCGCCGAGGGGCTCAACGCCGCGCTGGAAATCCGGCGGCTGGATGCGCCGGGTCTCTCGGCGCTGAAGCTCACCTTCGTTCCCGCCACCCAGCGGCTCGACCTGTCGCTGCAGCACGACGAGCCCGCGGGAGGCATCGCCGCCCGCCTCGCCAATCTGCCGGGACTGCCGCCGGTGCGCCTCGACGTGACCGGCGCCGGCCCCCTCGACGACTGGCGCGGTCGCATCGCTTTCGATGCCGGCCCCGACATCAATGCGCGCGGCCAGGCGGTCGTGACCCGCGTCGACCAGATCCGCCGCCTCGGCCTCGACCTGGACGCCCGGATCGAGAGCCTGTTCCCCGCCGCCGTCTCGGCGGTCTTTGCCGGAGACACCAGGCTGTCCGGCCGCATCGTCTTCGGCGACGACGGCGGCTATGCCATCGAGGCGTTCCGCCTCGCCTCCCAGCTCGCCGAACTGACGGCCCACGGCTATCTCACCGCCCGCAACGAGCTGAACGTCACGGCCCGCGCCCGCGCCCTGCCCAATGCCGAGGGTGCCACCGCCCGCGGCGGGGCGCGCATCGCCCGCCTCGTCTTCGACGCCAGCGCCATGGGCGCCCTCAACGCCCCGCGCGTCGAGGGCAGGCTGGATCTGAAAGGTCTCGAGGCTCCGGCGGCCTCCGTCGCCAGCCTCACCGGCATGCTCTCTGCCGAACCGGAAAGCCCGGGCTCGGCCCGCTACCGCATCATCATGGACGGAGAGGCCGAGGGCCTCGCCCTCGCCGACCGCGGCATCTCCGAGGCCATCGGCCCGCGGGCCGTGCTGACCCTCAGGGCCATCGTCAACGAACAGGCGGTCACCGAGGTCTCCGACCTCTCCGTCGTCTCTCCGAACCTTCGCCTCGCCTTTGCCGGCCGCACCGGCCGGCGGGTGCTGGAGGGCCAGGCCCAGGCCGATATCCTGCGCCTCGCCGCTTTTTCCCGCCTCGCAGGCCGGCCCCTCTCCGGACAGGGTTATGTCGCCGCGACCCTGTCCGGCGACCCGTCCCTGGCGCTCACCCGCGCCGTCCTCAACGGCCGCGCCACGGGCCTCAGCCTCGGCGATGCCAGCGCCGACCGCCTCGTCGGCCGCGAGGCGACACTGGCCGGTACCGTCATCCGCCGCCGCGAGGTGATGACGCTGGAAGGCGTGACGCTCGCCGGCCGCCACGTCACCGCCGGCCTCGACGGCACCCTCGGCGACGGGCGCATCGACCTGCGCGCGGCGCTCGCCCTGCCGGACCTGTCGCAGGTCGACCGCCAGCTCGCCGGCGCGGCGCGGGCGGACGCCCGCGTCACCGGCGACATGCTCGATCCCGCGGTGGCCCTGATGGTAGCGGCGCCCAGCGTGCGGGCCCTGAACCGGCCGGTCCGCGATCTCCGCCTCGTGGTGGACGCCCGCACCCTCGGCTCGGCCCCCGCCTTCACCGTCACCGCCGGCGGCGATGTCGACGGCAACCCCCTCACCGCCGACATCGTGGCGCGGGAGGAGGGCAGCGCCTGGGTCCTCGACCGCCTGAACGCCCGGCTCGGATCGGTCTCGGCGGAAGGCCGGGGCCGGCTCGGGCCCGACCGGCTCGTCGCCGGCCGCCTCGCCGTCGCGGCGGGCAATCTCGATGACCTCTCGCCCCTGGTGCTGACCCGCCTCTCGGGCAGCCTGCGCGCCACCGTCACCGCCGATGCCTCCAGCGGCCGGCAGTCCGTCACCGTCGATGGCGACGGCCAGCGTCTCGTCTTTGGCGCCGCGAGCCTCAACATCCTGCGGGCGGACCTGCGCGCCGAGGATCTCTACGGCCGCCCCCGCCTGGACGGCGAGGCCACCGTCGATCGCCTCGTCACCGCCGGCGAGACCGTCGAGCGCATCGAGCTGAAGGCCGCCGGCTCGCCGGAGGCCACCGACATCACGCTCTCCGCCCGCGCCCGCGGCTTCGCCCTCGCCAGCGCCGGACGCCTCGTGCCGGGCACGCCCAACCGGTTCGACCTCGCATCCTTCACCGCCACGCGCGCGGGGGCGCGCATCGCCCTCGCCCGCCCGGCGACGCTCACCTTCGACGGCGGCCAGGTGCGCACCGAGCGCCTGATCGTCGCTCTCCAGGGTGGCGAGATCGAGATCGCGGGGGCCTTCGGCGCCGACCTCGACGCCACAGTCGCGGCGCGGCGGGTGCCGCTCGCCGCCATCGACATCCTCATGCCGGGCACGGGCCTGCGTGGCACGCTGGAGGCCAGCGCGACCCTGCGCGGCCCCGCCTCTGCCCCCCGCGGCCCCTTCGAGGCCACGATCCGCGGCTTCACCGCGCCCGCCACCCGCAATGCCGGCGTGCCGGCCCTGGACATCACGGCGCGCGGCGAGGCCCGGGGAGAGCGCGCCTCGATCGACGCCCCCATCGCCGGCGGCCGCACCATCGCCCTCACCCTCGGCGGCTCCGTGCCGCTGACGCCGGCCGGCGCCCTCGACGTCACGG
>JAEZGJ010000270.1 GCA_023416965.1 Pseudomonadota bacterium
ATCCACGACTTGGCCACCGCCGCGTGAGAATTCGTGGATGCCCGGGACAAGCCCGGGCATGACGTGGTGGGTGGAATCGACTGGACGCGCCCTCGCCCCCCACCCTGCCGAAGGTCCAGCGGGACGAAGCCCGCCGATTCCGGCATAAGGCGGACAGCCACCGCGCCGGATGCCATGATGACAGCCAAGCCCTATCCCGCCTTCGAGGATTTCGAACCTGGTGAGGTCACCACCTTCGGCGCCTATGCCGTGACCAGGGAGGAGGTGATCGACTTCGCCAGCCAGTTCGACCCCCAGCCCTTCCACCTCGACGAGGAGGCCGGCCGCGCTTCCATGCTCGGCGGGCTCGCCGCCTCCGGCTGGCACACCTGCTCGATCCTCATGCGGATGATGTTCGACCACTTCATGGACGGGTCGAGTTCCATCGGCTCGCCCGGCATCGACGAGGTGAAGTGGATCCGCCCCGTGTTCCCCGGAGATGTGCTCTCCGTCCGCCGCACCATCCTCGACGCCCGCCCCTCCGCCTCCAGGCCCGATCGCGGCGTCGTGCGCTTCCGCTTCGAGCTGATGAACCAGAAGGGAGAGGTGGTGATGGAACAGACCAACCCGATCTTCTTCGCCCGGCGCAGCCAGGACGCGGCCTGACATGTACGACGACATCGTCCTCGGCCAGCGCGAGATGCTCGGCGCCTACACCTTCACCGCCGAAGCCATCGTCGCCTTCGCCCGCAACTACGACCCCCAGCCCTTCCACCTCTCGGACGAAGGCGGCAAGGCGACCCATTTCGGCGGGCTCGTCGCCTCCGGCTGGCACACCGGCAGCGTCTGGATGCGGATGCGGGTGGAACATTCCCAGCGCGTCGCCGCCGACCGGGCGGCGCAGGGCCTGCCGCCGCAATGGAACGGTCCCTCCGGCGGCTTCAAGAACCTCAAATGGCCGCGGCCGGTGCGCGCCGGCGACACGGTGACCTACTACACCGAATATGTGTCGAAGCGCCCCCTCGCCTCGCGCCCCGGCTGGGGCATCGTCTTCTCGCTCAACACCGGCGAGAACCAGCACGGCGAACTGGTCTTCTCCTTCGACGGATCGGTCTTCGTGCCGCTGTGAGGCGGGCCGGCCCGCCCTCAATGCCCGCCGAAGGCCATGAGCGTGCGCACGGGCACGTCCATGGCGCGCAGCCTGTCGGCGCCGCCGAGGTCCGGAAGGTCGATGATGAAGCAGGCGGCCACCACCTCGGCGCCGATATGGCGCAGCAGCTTTACCGCGCCCTCCGCCGTGCCGCCCGTGGCGATGAGGTCGTCGACCAGGATCACCTGCTCGCCGCGTCGGATGGCGTCGACGTGGATCTCCATCTCGTCGGTGCCATATTCCAGCGCATAGGCCATGCGCACCGTCTGGTGCGGCAGCTTGCCCTTCTTGCGGATCGGCACGAAGCCGGACGAGAGCTGGTGCGCGACGGCGCCGCCGAGGATGAAGCCGCGGGCCTCGATGCCGGCCACCTTGTCGATCTTGCCGCCGGCATAGGGATGGACGAGCTGGTCCACCGCGCGGCGGAAGGCGCGGGCATTGCCGAGCAGCGTGGTGATGTCGCGGAACATGATGCCGGGCTTGGGATAATCCGGGATCGTCCTCACCGACGCCTTCAGTTCCTCGTCCTCGGCCATGCGCTCACTCTCCGTCGGCGGCGGCAAAACCTTACCGCGAATTCATTGGCGCGGCAGCCGCGCCCTTTCTAACTCTAGAGGGACGGCGAGCCGCGCGGGAAGCCGCGGGCGCCCTTCAGGAGACGGAGAGACACCATGACCATGCCGCAGGCACCGGCCGCCCCGGTCACCTACCAGCCGACCCCGATCACCGTGACGGCGATCGACGTGCCCTTCACCCGGCTCGTCGGCTTCTTCTTCAAGGCGGCGCTCGCCGCCATTCCCGCCCTCATCGCCGTCGCCCTGGTGGTGAAGGTGATCGGCGCCATCCTCTTCTTCGGCTTCGGCGCCTGGCGCTACGGCTTCATGGGCGGGCCCTTCGGCTGGCTCTGAGGCCTCAGCGCCCGAGAACCCGGCCGGCGACGGCATCAAGCTTCGCCACGAGATCCGGGTCGCGGTGCTCGGGGGCGGTGATGATGGCGTGTTCCAGCGCCCGGTCGGAATGGATCGGGCACGGCTCGTGCGCGGCGGGAAAGTCGCGGGCGAGCCGCGCCACCAGCCGCCGGCCCTTGTCGGCGTTGGAATGCAGGTGGTGGATGACCTGGGATACGTCCACTGGTCCCACCTCCTCGTGCCAGGCGTCGAAGTCGGTGACCATGCCGACAAAGGCGTAGGAGATCTCCGCCTCGCGGGCGAGCTTGGCCTCGGGCATCGAGGTCATGCCGATGAGGTCCCAGCCCTGCCCCTTGTGGAACAGGCTCTCGGCGAGCGTCGAGAAGGCCGGCCCCTCCATGCACACCGCCGTGCCGCCGAATTGATGGGCGATGCCCTCGGCTTCCGCCGCCGCGGCGAGCCGCTTCTGCAGCAGCGGCGCTACCGGATGCGAGAAGGCGACATGGGCGACGCAGCCCCGCCCGAAGAAGCTCGACGGGCGCAGATAGGTGCGGTCGACGAACTGGTCCGCCAGGACGAAATGGCCGGGCGGCAGGTCGCCCTTGAACGAGCCGACCGCCGACAGCGACACGAGGTCGGTGACGCCGGCACGCTTCAGCACGTCGATATTGGCGCGGTAGTTGATGTCGGAGGGGCTGTAGCGATGGCCGCGGCCGTGGCGCGGCAGGAAGACGATCTCGGTGGTGCCGATGCGGCCGCGGCGCAGCACGTCGGAGGGTTCGCCCCAAGGCGAGGCGACGGCGACCTCCTCCAGCCCCTCGAGGCCGGGCAGGTCGTAGATGCCGGAGCCTCCGATCACGCCGAGCACGGCCCTGGTCATCCTGGCTCTCCCATCCGCTTGCCGGCCCGCAGGGACCTGATTCCCGCGACGCCCGCGTGACGGAGCGCCCCATGAAAAAGGGCCGCTCGCGCGGCCCTTCGTCAAGTCCTCGCGGAGCGTTGCCCTCAGGCATGCCCCTCGACGTTCTTCCACACCTTCTTCTTGGTGAAATAGGCGAGGCCGCCCAGCACCAGGAGGAAGAGGATGACCTGGAAGCCGATGCGCTTGCGGGCCTCCATGTGCGGCTCGGCGGCCCACATCAGGAAGGCGGTGACGTCGGCGGCATATTGCTGCCGGGTCGCCGGCGTGCCGTCCGAATAGGTCACCTGGCCGTCCTGCAGCACGTTCGGCATGCCGACAAAATTGCCGGGATAGTACTTGTTGTAGTGCGTGCCCGGCGGCGTCTCGTGGCCGTCCTCGTAGCCGGTCAGAAAAGCCTTCACGTAGTCGGCACCATGCTCCTGGTAGAGGGTCACGATGTCGAAGAGGAACCAGGGGAAACCGCGCTCGTAGGAGCGCGCCTTGGCCATCAGCGTGAGGTCCGGCGGCGCCTTGCCGCCGTTGGCCGCCTCGGCCGCCTTGATGTTCGGGAACGGGCCGGGGATGCGATCCGCGACGCGCGGCGCGCGCTCGGCAGGCTGGCCGTCGTCGCCGATCTCGCGCACCTTGTGCATCCAGTCAGCCGCGATGGCGGCCGCTTGGGCGGCGGAGAATTCCGGCCCGCCGCGCTGGGCGAGGTTGCGGAACGACAGCAGGTTGACGCCGTGGCAGGCGGCGCAGACCTCCTTGTAGACCTGGAAGCCGCGCTGCAGCTGCGCCCGGTCGAAGGTGCCGAAGATGCCGGCCCAGGACCAGGAATAACGCGGCGGGTTGAGCTGCTCGGCGGCCTGGGCCGGGGCGAGCGAGACCATGACCAGGCCGGTCAGACCGGCCGCCGCCATGCGGAGAGAGAAACGCTTCATCATCGTGGATCCTTAAGCTCTCTCTCGCCTCAGCCCTTGGTCTGCGGCGCAGCCGCAGCCCCGGCCGTCACCGGCGCGCCGCCCTTCTTCGTCTTCGCCAGCACCGCATCGGCGATGGAGGCAGGAAGCTGGCGCGGCGTCTCGAACAGGCCGAGAAGCGGCAGAACGACGAGGAAATAGGCGAAGTAAAGGCCGGTGAAGATCAGCGACAGCACCGTGTAGGGATATTCAGCGGGCTTCGAGCCGAGCCAGCCGAGCATCACGCAGACCACCACGAAGGCCCAGAAGAACTGCTTGTGCAGCGGCCGGTAGGCGGTGGACTTCACCTTCGACGTGTCGAGCCAGGGCAGGAAGGCCAGCACCGCGATGGCCGCGAACATGGCCAGCACGCCGCCGAGCTTCGAGGGGATCGTGAAGATGATCAGGTTGATGTCGAAGGTGATGGCACGCAGGATCGCGTAGAAGGGCAGGAAGTACCATTCCGGCACGATGTGCGGCGGCGTCACCAGCGGGTCGGCCGGCACGTAGTTCACCGCATGGCCGAGATAGTTCGGCTGGAAGAAGGCGAACCACATGAACAGGATCATGAAGAAGATCAGGCCTACGGCGTCCTTCAGCGTGGCGTAGGGCGTGAAGGGCACGGTGTCCTTCTTCACGTCCTTCACCTCGACGCCGGTCGGGTTGTTCTGGCCGGTGACGTGCAGCGCCCAGACGCGCAGGACGACGACGCCGGCGATCATGAACGGCAGCAGGTAGTGCAGCGAGAAGAAGCGGTTGAGCGTGGGGTTGTCGACCGAGTAGCCGCCCCACAGGAACTCCACCACGGTCGGACCGACCAGCGGGATCGCCGAGAACAGGTTGGTGATGACGACGGCGCCCCACAGGGACATCTGCCCCCAGGGCAGCACGTAGCCGAGGAAGGCGGTGGCCATCATCAGGAGGTAGATGATGACGCCGAGGATCCACAGCACCTCGCGCGGGGCCTTGTAGGACCCGTAATAGAGGCCGCGGAACATGTGCACGTAGACGGCGATGAAGAACATCGAGGCGCCGTTGGAGTGCAGGTAGCGGATCATCCAGCCGTAGTTGACGTCGCGCATGATCTTCTCGATCGAGTTGAACGCGAGGTCGACATGGGCGGTGTAGTGCATCGCCAGCACGACGCCGGTGACGATCTGCGCCACCAGCATGAAGGAGAGGATGGCGCCGAACGTGTAGAAGTAGTTCAGGTTGCGCGGCACCGGATAGGCGATGAAGCTGTCATAGACCAGCCGCGGCAGGGGCAGACGGGTGTCCATCCACTTGCCAATGCCCGAGGTGGGTACGTAGTGCGAATGACCCTGCATGGTCGAGATACCTCTGGATCCGGGCGTCAGGCGGTCGCCGCCGCACCCGTGATGCGGATGCGCGTGTCGCCAACAAAGGTGTACTGCGGAATGGGAAGGTTGGTCGGGGCGGGACCCTTGCGGATGCGGCCCGACGTGTCGAAATGCGATCCGTGGCAGGGGCAGAACCAGCCGCCGTAATCGCCTTGGTTGCCGAGCGGCACGCAGCCGAGATGGGTGCAGTTGGCCGCGGTGATCAGCCACTTGGCGTGGCCTTCCTTGACGCGCGCCGAGTCCGGCTGCGGGTCACGCAGCGATCTCACGTCGACGTCCACGGCCGCCTTGATCTCGGCCTCGGTACGGTTGCGGACGAAATAGGGCTTGCCGCGCCAGAGAATCTTGATCTGGCCGCCCTCGGGAATGGGGGCAAGGTCGATCTCGATCGGCGCACCGGCGGCAACCGTTCCGGCATCAGGCGCCAACTGGCTGATGAAGGGCCAGACCGCCGCGGCGGCGCCGACGGCCGCTGCCGCACCGGTCGCCAGATAGAGGAAATCGCGGCGATCACCCTCGGAATGTTGAACGCTTGCCACTTCTCGTCGTCCTTTCGCTCGTCGGCCCGTCAAGATGGCCAGATCGCGCCGACCGCGCGAAGAGCGCTGCCGCGCCACCTGACCCGACGCGCGGCAGCCTTCAGGGGCGGCGCCGCCACGCCGAAATGGCCCTGAAGGGCCTGGTGGAATCCGCGCGGGAACCTTGATCGGCGTCGCTTATTCGCACCGTTATAAGGTGATGTCCAGTGCGCCCTTGTGAACATGGCATTGCGCCGCATCGCACCTTCGTCTGATCCGGTGAACCGCCACCGCGGCTCTTCCGTACCGCCCCTTCCGTCGGGCACCCTGTCGCCATGATCCGCATCGCCCTGTACCAACCCGACATCGCCCAGAACACCGGCACCATCCTGAGGCTGGCCGCGTGCCTCGGCCTCGCCGTCGACATTGTCGAACCCGCGGGTTTCCCCGTTTCCGACAAGGCTTTCCGCCGCTCCGGCATGGACTATCTCGATCATGTCGCCTGGACCCGCCACGACGACTTCGCCGCCTTCGAGGCTTGGCGGCGGCGCGAAGGCCGGCGCCTCATACTGATGACGACCCGTGGCGCCCTCCCCTATCAGCACTTCGCCTTCCGTGCCGGCGACGTGCTGATGGCGGGACGCGAATCGGCCGGCGTGCCCGATGCGGTCCATGCCTGCGCCGACGGTCGCATTGTCATCCCCATGCGCCCTGCCATGCGCTCCCTCAACGTGGCCGTGGCCACCGCCATGGTGGCGGGCGAGGCGCTGCGCCAGCTCGACGGACTGCCCTCCCTGCCAGACGAAAAAGGGCTGCCCGAGGGCAGCCCTTTCGCGTGATCGGCGGCAGCGCCGGCGATCAGTAGCGGCTCACCGCGCCCGGACCGGTCGAGAACAGGTAGTTCAGGCCGATCTTGACGGTGTGGACGTTGTTGCGAATCCGGGTGCTGTCGAAGCCGGTCGGATCGAGCGAGCCCGGGCCCGGAAGCTGCGTCGAGGAACCGAAGTCGTAGTACATGTACTCGAGCTTGGTCGTGACGTTCGGAGTCCAGGCATATTCGAGGCCGGCGCCGAGAGCGTAGCCGACGCGCGAGTTGCTGTAGGCACCAACCTGGGTGACGGTCGGAGCGTCATAGGTGCGGTTGCGGAACTGGCCGAAGGCGACGCCGCCCGTGGCGTAGATCAGCGTGCGGTCCCAGGCCCAACCCACGCGGCCGCGGATGGAGCCGAGGAAGTTCGCCCGCGAGGCGCAGGTGAAGGCGGCGTTGGGGCAGGTGCTCCAGCCGCTGAGGGCGGCGGCGGAGGCGTCACCTTCGATGCCGAGGACGATGTTGTTGATCTGATAGTTGAAGCCGAGCTGGCCGCCGCCGAACACGCCGTCCATGGACGGCGAGACGGTGGTGCCCGACGGGCTGAAGCCCCAGTTCGACCGGCCCCAGCCATAGCCGAAGTGGACGCCGCCGTAGAAGCCCGACCACGAGAAGGCCGTGGGAACGACGACCGCGGTTTCCGCGACGGGCTGGCGCGGAACGCCCAGATCCGCGGCAAGCGCCCCGGAGGAGATGGCGGTGGTGGAGAGAGCAGCGGCGGCGACGCCGGCAAGGAGCAGCTTTTTCATCTGTGTCGTCCCTTGAAGAGCGCGGGGACGAGACCCCGGCTACCAGAGTTCAGAACCCCTTCCCCCAAAAGCGGTTCCCGGATGCACGAAACAAATCCGGGGTGACATGGCCATTTCGGCGGCGCAACCCGCGAAATTCCCGCTTTGGTAGCGCGGTGTGGCAGGTTGGTATGGTGGTGACGCCGCCGCCGTCGATGATCGTTTCCGGTGTCGCCCCAAAGCCACTCACGCAGGGTCAGTGGCCCTCGACGGCAGCCGGGGCCATTTCGCCGCCACCGCCCTTCGCCGGCGGAACGCCTCGCTGGACGGTGCCGCCCCCGCCCCCGTCGCAGCCCTCTGGCCCTGCATGTCGGCCACCAACGCAAACGGGCCGCCCGAAGGCGGCCCGCTCGGCATTCCGACGCTGGCGTCGATGTCAGTAGCGCGCGACGACGGCCGACGGGCCGGTCGAGAAGAGGTAGTTCACGCCGATGCGGAACTTGTGCTCTTCGAGACGGACATTGTTGCCCACGAGCAGCTTCGTTCCATAGTTCCCGTAGAGGTATTCACCGCGGACCGTCACGTTCGGGGTCAGCGCATGCTCGATGCCGGCACCAAGCTGGAAGCCGACGCGGGTCTGCGTCTGGGCGAAATTGACAACGGCCAGACCCGCGATCTGGCCACGGACGCCAATGTCGGCGAAGCCGAGACCACCGGTCACGTAGAGCAGTGTCCGGTCGACGGCGACACCGGCGCGCAGGCGAAGGGACGCGTCCCACTGCGTGCGCCAGGTCAAGGTGCTTCCCGCACCGAAGACACCCGACCGACGGGTGCCGAAATAGCCGAAATCGCCTTCGACACCGAGGACGAAATTGTTGACCTGCCAGTTATAGCCAGCCTGCACACCCGCGACGAGACCCGAGCCGCTGCCGGGAATACCGGGGAGCAGGGCCGCATAATTGGTGTTGGCGATTCCGAAACCGACATTGCCGCCGAGATAGAACCCGGTCCACGAGAAGGCGGGCGCGACGACCGCCGCGGCGATCGGCATGCGGGGAGACCCGAGATCGGCCGCCTGGGCGCCCGCGGCGAAGGCGACGAGGGCGGTGGAGGCGAGAAGCAGCTTCTTCATGACGAACATCCGTGGACGGGGCGGACAGGTCCGCCGTTGCGAAGATCGGTAACATAATATGGCCGATTCAAGGATGTGGTTTCAACCGCCGCGCAGCGCCGCAGGGCTCCTGACGCACGGGAAACGCTGCTTTGGAAACGATCTGTTGCAGTGTTGGCACAGTGACGCGTCGGGTAAGTCTGCATCCAGCGCCAGCTGACGGGGATTGTGCAGCTGACGGAGCCGCCGAGGTCCGGCGCCCCGCCGGAGGCCCGCACGCCGGCGGGCCGGGCGGAGTTGGGCGTGAACCCCGGCCGTGCTTATATGGCGTTAACCAGGGCCGCCCTGCCGGCACCGCCTCCGCGAGGTTCCGATGGACCCCAGACAATCAGCCCGCCCGGGGCTCACCGACACGATCCGCGCCATCCGAATCGAGGAAGCCGAGCGCACCGGCGTCGTCGTCGCGTTGCGCGAGGCCGACATTGCCCGGCTCGACATCCTGCACGACCGCCTGAAGCCGGTGCTCGCCGACATTCCCAGGGGCGTCGCCCTGTTCGACGTCGCCGTCACCCCCGGCGCCACGCCGCGGCTGTGGATCGACATGATCGCCTTCGTCGAGATGGCCCGGGACAAGCGCAGCTACCGCTTCCTTCAGGACACCCGCGAGGGCCGGCGGGTGATGATCGAGAGCGCCGATGCCGATCAGGTCGCCGAGCGCATCACCGCCTATATCGCCCGCCGGCTGATCGAGCGCGAACGCCTGCTCGCCCTGCCCCCGGTCCTCGACTATCCCGCCCTGCCCCCGGCCGACCTGCCGCCGGTCTTCGCCGCGCCGCGCGCGGCCGGCGAACCCGCACCGGAGAGAGAGGCTCCGGCGGAACCGGTGCAGGCCGCCGCCGCGCCACCCGCCCCACGGGAGGGTGTCCGCTTCTCCGGCCTCGGCGCCTTCGTTCTCTTCCTGCTCGGCATCGCCGTCGGGATCGGCGGAGTCCTCGGCCTCGCCCAGTTCGCCGCCCGGCTCTGACCGCGGCCACAGCCGCCGCGCGTAAGTCTCCCATGCGAAGGCCCCCTTCCGGAGAGGGGGTGCGGGAGGCTAGCGTGCGCGCCCCAATTGCCGCGGCCCGAGGCCGACGACCACCACGAGAGCCGAGAGCATGAGCACCCAGACGATCGCCGCCACCCGCGCCGTCGCGCCGAACTACCTCAACGTCGTCGACGGCAGGAGCATCCCCGCCCTCGGCGGAGCTACCCTGGACGTGGTCGGCCCGTCGGACGGCGCGGTCCTCACCCACATGCCGCGCAGCGCCGCCGAGGACATCGACCGTGCCGTCGCCGCCGCCCGCAAGGCCTTCGAGGAGGGGCCCTGGGGCCGCATGACGGCCACCGAGCGCGGCCGCCTCCTCTGCAAGCTTGGCGAGGCCATCCTCGCCAACCACGACGAGCTCTCCTTCCTCGAGAGCGTCGACACCGGCAAGCCCGCCCGCCAGGGCAAGGCCGACATCACCGCAGCCGCCCGCTATTTCGAATTCTACGGCACCGCCGCCGACAAGGTGCACGGCGAGACCATTCCCTTCCTCAACGGCTATACGGTCGCCGTGGTGCGCGATCCCCACGGCGTCACCGCCCATATCGTGCCGTGGAACTATCCCGCCCAGATCTTCGGCCGCTCGGTCGCCGCCTCCCTCGCCTGCGGCAATACCTGCGTCGTCAAGCCGGCGGAGGATGCCTGCCTCTCGCTCATCCGCATCTGCGAACTGGCGCTCGAGGTCGGCTTCCCGCCGGGCGTGCTGAACCTCGTCACCGGTCTCGGCGAGGAGGCGGGCGCGGCCCTCTCCTCCCATCGCGGCATCGACTTCATCTCCTTCACCGGCTCCCCGGAAGTCGGCACGCTGATCCAGGCGGCGGCGGCGAAGAACCATATCGGCTGCACTCTGGAGCTCGGCGGCAAGTCGCCCCAGGTCGTGTTCAAGGACGCCGATTTCGACGCGGCGGTGCCGAGCCTCGTCAACGCGATCATCCAGAACGGGGGCCAGACCTGCTCGGCAGGCTCGCGCATGCTGGTGGAGCGCCCCGCCTATGACGAGCTCGTCGCCCGCGTCGCCGAGCGCTTCCGCACCGTGCGCGTCGGCGCCTGGGACATGGATCTCGACTGCGGCCCGATGATCACCCCCGGCCAGAAGAAGCGGGTCGAGGACTTCGTCGCCCGCGCCCGCGCCGACGGCATTCCGGTCCTCGCCGAGGGCCAGTTCGCGCCGAACCTGCCGCCGAACGGCTACTACGTCGCGCCGACCCTGTTCGGCCCGGTGCCGCGCTCCAACCGCCTGGCCTGCGACGAGGTCTTCGGGCCCGTCCTCTCCGCCATTCCCTTCGACGACGAGGAGGACGCCGTCCGTCTCGCCAACGGCACCGATTTCGGCCTCGTCGCCGGCGTCTGGAGCCGCGACGCCAAGCGCTCCATGCGGGTCGCCCGCGCCATGCGCTGCGGCCAGGTCTTCGTCAACGGCTACGGCGCCGGCGGGGGCATCGAACTGCCTTTCGGCGGCGTGAAGAAATCCGGCCACGGCCGCGAGAAGGGTTTCGAGGCTCTCTACGAGTTCTCCGCCTCCAAGACCGTCGTCATCAACCACGGCTGACCAGCCGTCTGCACTTACAAGCATCCGCGCATCAGGGGGATAACATGCGTCTCAAGGACAAGGTCGCCATCGTCACCGGCGGCGCGCAGGGCTTCGGTCGCGGCATCGTCGAGACCTTCGCCAAGGAGGGCGCCCGTGTGGTCGTCCTCGACCTCAACGAGGAGGGCGCCAAGGCGGCGGCCAAGCCCTACGGCCGCAAGGCCTTCGGCATGAAGTGCGACGTCTCGAAGGCGAAGGACGTGCAGCGCGCCGTCGCCAAGACGCTGGAGCGCTTCGGCCGGGTCGACGTGCTGGTCAACAATGCCGGCACCTCCCACCGCAACCGCCCGATGCTGGAGGTGGACGAGGAGACCTTCGACCGCGTCTTCGACGTCAACGTGAAGTCGATCTTCCACTTCGCCCACGCCGTCATCCCGGCCATGCGCGCCCAGGGCGGCGGCGCCATCATCAATGTCGGCTCCACCGCTGGCATCCGGCCCCGCCCCGGTCTTGCCTGGTACAACGCCTCCAAAGGCGCGGTGAACCTGCTCACCAAATCCATGGCTGTCGAGCTCGCTCCCGACAAGATCCGCGTCTGCGCCCTCGCGCCCGTCGCCGGCGACACCCCGCTCCTTGGCATGTTCATGGGCGAGGACACCCCGGAAATGCGCAAGAAGTTCATCGCCTCCATCCCCATGGGCCGCCTTTCGACGCCGAAGGACATTGCCGACGCGGCGCTGTTCCTCGCCGCCGATCCCGGCAACTTCCTCACCGGCGTCGTGCTGGAAGTCGACGGGGGGCGCTGCATATGAGCGCGATCGTCCTCTCCGCCGCCACTACCCTTCCCGCCGACGGCACGGCGGGCACCCTCGTCGGCCGCGTCTTCCGGCCAGGCCTCGGCCCCTCGGTGGTCGCGATCCGGGCGGAAGGCGTCTTCGACCTCACCGGCACCTATCCCACGACAGCCGACCTCTTCGACACGCCCGATCCGGCGAAAGCGGCGGCGGCCACCGCCGGCGAGCGCATCGGTGATCTCGAAGCGCTCCTCGCCAACACAGCGCCGGACGGCCGGGACGCAACAAGGCCCTTCTTCCTCTCCCCCGTCGACCTGCAGGCAGTGAAGGCGGCGGGCGTCACCTTCGCCATCTCCATGGTGGAGCGCGTCATCGAGGAACAGGCCAAGGGCGTGCCGGAGCGGGCCGCCGCCATCCGCGAGGAGATCGGCGCCATCATCGGCGGCGAGCTGAAGGGCCTCAAGCCCGGCTCCCCCGAGGCCGCCGCCCTCAAGAAACACCTCCAGGAACGCGGGCTCTGGTCGCAATATCTCGAGGTCGGCATCGGCCCCGACGCGGAGATCTTCACAAAGGCGCCGGTCCTCGCCTCCGTCGGCACCGGCGCCGATGTCGGCATCCACCCGATCTCCACCTGGAACAACCCCGAGCCCGAGGTGGTGCTGGTCATCTCCTCCGCCGGCCGCATTGTGGGCGCGACGCTCGGCAACGACGTCAACCTGCGCGACGTCGAGGGCCGTTCGGCCCTGCTCCTCGGCAAGGCCAAGGACAACAACGCCTCCGCTGCCCTGGGCCCCTTCGTACGCCTGTTCGACGCCAGCTTCGGCATCGGCGACGTGCGCCGCATGAAGATCGGCCTCACCGTCACCGGCGAGGATGGCTTCGTGCTGGACGGGCGGAGCGACATGGCGGCCATCTCGCGCGACGTCGAGGACCTCGCGAGACAGGCCATCGGCCCCCACCACCAGTATCCCGACGGGCTCGTGCTCTATTGCGGCACGCTCTTCGCCCCGATCAAGGACCGCGGCGAGGCAGGCAAGGGCTTCACCCACAAGCTCGGCGACATCGTCACCATCGCCAGCGACGGCCTCGGCAGCCTGACCAACCGGGTGCGGCTCTCGACCGAGTGCCCGCCCTGGAAGGAAGGCATCCGCAGCCTCATGGCGAGCCTCGCCGCCCGGCGCACCTGACCTAGCGGCGGGGAGCCTCCAGGCTCCTCGCCCGCGGGCGTCGCACCGTTGTGATGGGGGCGTCACGGAGAAGCCCTAGGGTCGCCTTCGCGCCACAAGGAGGCACCCATGACGTTCACACCCGGCGACATCGTCACCCTCAGGTCCGGAGGCCCGGCGCTGACGGTCACCGCCATCGGCGACGACGAGGCCACCTGCATCTGGCTCGGCGAAGAGGGCGACCTCTTCCGCGAGTCCATCCCCCTCGTCGCCCTCCAGGCCATCGACCTCGAGGAAGAGGACGGAGAGGATAGCGAGGACGGCGACGACGACGACCAGGAAGAGGAGGAGGCCGCGGCCTGATCGCGGCTCAGTCCGAGGTCGGCAGGCGGCGCATCGTGAACTCGATGCGTCCGTCCTCGAGTTCGCGCCAGAACTCGACCTCGGTGAGATAGGCAGCGCGGGGGAACCGGTCGAGGATTTCACGCGCCTTGATGCGGGCCGCGTCCCGCGGCAGCACGAAGGTCTCGCGCTTCCAGCCGTCGGATTCGCGGCTTCCCGTTCCCGGCGCCCGGCGGAATGCGTCGAAGGGTCTGCGGCCGCCGGATCTCATGGCCCTCGCCTCCCGGGTGTCAGGCCGCGGCCGCCGCTCCGGCCACCGCCACCTTCGTGCGGCTCCGCCGCGGTCCGAACAGGCGCTCCTGCTCCTCGCGCGTCGAGGCCATGAACGGATAGCGCTTGTAGACGCTCTGCCGCATCAGCGGAAACGAGACGCCCATCAGGTTGATCGGGTTCTTCAGGTTCGGATAGTAGCGCGGCTCGCCGACCGGTTCCATGAAGAGGAGGCGGCGGTAGAAGGCGCGGTGCTCGGTCCGCACCGTCGCCAGCGCGTAGTCGGCATCGGCATGTTCCGAGGCAAGCATGCCCATCCTCACCGTCGCATAGGGCAGGCCGGGATGGATGCGCGAGAACTCGTGGTCGACGACGAAGCGCGTTGGGTCGACGATCGTCTCGCCGGCGTCGATCCTCGCGCCGAGAATGTCGCCGAACACCGCCAGGGCCGGCGCGATCGGCACCTCCGGCGTCGCGACGTGGACCCGGATGGAACTCGCCAGGTGGTCGTCGAGATAGAGCCCGAAGATGGAAACGTTGGGCGCGTGGTCGAGATCATCTTCGAACAGCCCGGTCTCGTTCTCGGAGATCGCCCCCTCGCGCAGGTAGCAGTCGTAGCGCAGGCGATAGACCGCCCGGCGGTCCTCCTCCGACTCGACCCGCCGGTAGGTCACCCGACCGACCAGGTCGGCGACGTTGCGGGCGAACGAGCCTTCAGCATTCACCGTCGTCATCTGCCATGCCCCACGCGATGCGCTGAACTTCGCCGCTACAGTGGGGATGATGTTAATGCTTTTTTAACGGGTGGGAAGCGTTTGGTTAAATCATCGTTAACGGGGCTGCGGAAACACAATTAAATACACGCAACGTTATGATGATACCGTCTTCTCGGAGATTTTTTACTCTGCCGCGCTGCGGAATGAGAGAAAGACGTTCGCAGGCCGGCGATCGCACGGACGCTCGAAAGCCAGCAGAAGACACGGAAATCGGCAGTTTTTCGAGGATGAGCGCGAGGGAGCCGCTGGAACCCGGCCTTAGGCGGACACGGGACGCCGGCAACACTGGCAGAGAGCGCGCCGGTCGGCTCCGCTCATCTCGGCGAGTATAAATGACGTAACGTCAGTACAGCGTGGTCAGGCGGCGCGGCGAAGCAGGTCCTTTCCGGACCGGCCCATCATGGCCTGCACCTGGTCGTCTGGAACGGCCGGGCTGAGGATGAAGCCCTGAACCTCGCTGACCACTCCCGGCGCATCGATCAGCTTGAGTTGCTCCAGCGTCTCGACCCCCTCGACGACGACCGACAGGCCGAGTTCCGAGCCCAGCCGGGTGACGCCCCGCAGCAGCTTCGCCGCCTTCCGGTCGGTGGTGATGCTGCGCACGAAGGAGCGATCGATCTTGACCTTGTCCAGCGGGAACTTGTGAAGGTAGCTGAGGCTGGAATAACCGGTGCCGAAATCATCCAGCGCCAGCCGCACGCCCATGGCTCTCAGCCTGTTGAGGCTGTCGAGGACGGCTGCGGAATCCTTGAGCAGCAGCGTCTCCGTGATCTCGAGTTCGAGGCGGTCCGGATCGAGGCCCGTCGTCTTCAGCGTCTCGGCGACGAGCGCCACCACGTCGTCGCGCTCGAACTGGACGGAGGAGAGGTTGACCGAGACGCGGACCCGGTCGGGCCAGGCGACGCAGGCCTGGGCCGCCTTGCGCATGACCTGCCGGCCGAGCTCGATGACAAGGCCTGTCTCCTCGGCCACCGGGATGAACTCGGCCGGCGAGATCATGCCGCGCACCGGATGCGGCCAGCGCACCAGGGCCTCGCACGTGGTGATGCTCAGCGATTTCAGGTTGAGCATCGGCTGGAAATAGACGGCGAGTTCCTCGTTCTGGATCGCCTTGCGCAGATCCATCTCCGTGGCCCGGCGCGCCTGGGCCTGACGGTCCATTTCCTCTTCGTAGAAGTGCAGGATGCCCCGGCCGCCGGCCTTGGCGCGGCTGAGTGCCATGTCGGCGCTCTTCAGCAACTGGTCGGGATCGCGGCCGTCGCGCGGCGCCAGAGCAATGCCGACAGAGGCTCCGGTGGCAATGGGCTTCTCGTCGATCTGGGTGATGTCGGCGATGCTCTCGATGATGCGCGCGGCAAGGGAGGTGACGTCGTTGACGGCGCGGCTGCCGCTCTGCAGCACGACGAATTCGTCGGCGCCGAAGCGGGCCACCACGTCGTTCTCGCCCACGGCGAAGCGCAGGCGGTCGGCAACCTCCACCAGCACGGCGTCGCCCACCGTGTGGCCGAGCGTGTCGTTGACCTGCTGGAAATGGTCGAGGTCGACGAAGAGCACGGCCAGCATGTCATCGTCGGTGGTCATGGCGAGGGCAGCTTCCAGCCGCTCCTGGAACAGCGAGCGGTTGGGCAGTCCCGTCAGCGCGTCGTGGCGCGCCATGTGGGCGATCCGCGCCTCTGTGCGCCGCTTCTCCGTGATGTCCTCGATGGCGACGACCAGGCCGCCTGTCTCCATCGGCTGGAACGTGAGGTCGACATTGCAGCCGTTGGCCTGCAGTTCGAACTGCTCGCGCGTGAGGCCGTCGACCCGCCGCGCCACCGCATCGAGCACGCGGCCGCCGTCGCGGTCGCTGATGATGCCGAGGTCGACATAGGCGGCGACGATGGCGCCGGCCTGGGCGCCGGGAGCGAGGCTGTCGGGATCGAGCGGCAGGATCTGCGCCCAGCGGCGGTTGACCACCACCAGCCGGCCGTCGGCGTCGAACATGGCGAGGCCGTGCGGCATGTTGTTGAGGGCGGTGTCGAAGCGGCTGGCGAGCAGCGACACGTCGCGCTTCGCGATGATGGCGTTGAGCAGGATGTCCCGCAGCCGTCGCGCGATGCTGCGCACGCTGCCGAAGAAGGGGACCGCGAAGCAGGCCAGGATCAGATAGTCCCAGACGCCCGTCATCACCATGCCCAGCACGAGCGGGACGCAGAGAAGGGCGATCTGGTTGTCGACGAAGGGGCCGTTGGCGAAGTTTCGGCCGGTCACGCCCACCATGTAGGACAGCGCCACCGAGACGCAGAACAGGTGCGCCGCCATCGACTGCGTCAGGTTGAAGGTCGCGAAGCACCAGATGCCGATGGTGAAGACCAGGAGATTGGCGCCGATCGTGTATTCGCGTTCCCAGCGGAGCGCCTGCTCGTAGGTCACCACCTCCTTGCGCACGCGCCTGTAGGCCATCATGCGCAGCGTCCGCACGGCCCCGATCAGCACGATCGCGAAGGGAAAGGCGACGAGGAGAGGGTGGCCGGTGAGATAGGCGGTGTAGACGGTTCCGGCGAGGGCGGCGACGATCCCGAGCAGCAGCGATCGCACGTCCTCGTACAGCGCATCGACCATCGAAACGTATATTTCGACGGGCAGCTCGCGCATCATGTCGCTCGATGACTTGCCCTGTACGCGCGTCATATCGACAGAAGAACCACTCGGGGGGCCGGTCGAGGAAGATCGGCTTACCGATCGAATCAATCAAAAAAAACTTGCCTATCAATTAATTGGCGCGAGATGGTTGCTACTACTGGCGATCTGGGCGCCGATCAGGGCGTTGTTCACCCGTTACACGTCCCGCAAGCGCGGCCTCCACCAGCGCGCCCACTGCGGCCCGCCCGACCGGAAAATCCGCCGCCATCCAGCGCTCTCGGATTTCCGCGAGGACGGCGCCGATCTCCGGTCCGGGCGGGAGCCCGCGCCGCTGCAGTTCCTCGCCCGAGACGGGGAAGTGCGGGGCGGTCCAGTGGTCCGGAAGGCTGGCGAGACCGCGCCATGCCGGATCCTCCGCCGGCGCGCCGGATCGCGCGAAGCCGACCAGAACCCGGTCCCGGAAACCGCGCGGGCCGACCGCGTAGAGGAGCTGCTTGGCGGCGGCCTGCCCCGCGGCCGGGTCGATGCGCCAGCCGTGGCCGATGCCGTCGAGGCGGCGGAATTCGGCGTTGGAGAGGGCGAGGCGCTCGCGCAGGCGAAGCGCGTCCTCGCGCGTGAGCACGGCGAGCAAACCCAGGCGCTGCACCGGGTCGGCCTCGATGGCGAGGGCGGCCTCGACGGCGGCGAGCCGGTCGATGGCGGCCGCCATGGTCACGCCGCCGAGTACCCGGCCGAGCAGGCCGCAATCGGCCATGGCCTGGCACGTCGCGCCCGCGCGCGGGGCGGCGACGAGCTTCATGATCTCCGCGCGCAGGCGCTCGCGCGAGAGATCGGCGAGCCCCTCCCGCTCCGCGATGCAGGCGGCCAGCGCCTCCCGGTCGATCTCCCCGCGCGCGTAGGTGGCGTGGAAGCGGAACAGGCGGAGGATGCGCAGCCGGTCCTCGCGCACGCGCGCCCGCGCGTCGCCGATGAACCTCACCCTCCCCTCCATGAGGTCGTCGCGGCCGCCGAAATAGTCGAAGAGCTCGCCCTCCGCCGACAGGCTCATCGCGTTGATGGTGAAGGCGCGCCGCGCCGCATCCGCCTGCCAGTCGCGGCCGAACCGCACGACAGCCCTGCGTCCATCCGTCGCGATGTCCTCGCGCAGCGTCGTCACCTCGTAGCCGGTGCCCTCCACCACGACGGTGACGGTGCCGTGGTCGATGCCCGTCGGCACCACCTTGAACCCGGCCCGCGCCGCCCGCGCCGCCACCGTGCCCGGCTCCGCCGTGGTGGCGAGGTCGACGTCCCCTGGCGGCAGGCCGACCAGCCAGTTCCTGACCGCGCCGCCGACGGCGCGCACCGCGTCGCCCTCCAGGGCGACGGCCCGGATCAGCCGCGGCACGTCGCCCTCGGCGAGCCAGTCCGGGAGGGGTGGCAGCGATGTCATCGCGGGGCCTGGTCGCCGCGCCGCTCCATGCGCGCCGGGTGATAGACGCCATCCTCCACCCGTGCCGGGCGGTAGATCACGTTGGGATCCCGCACCTGATAGGCGAGATGGTAGAGGAAATAGCCGCCGCCCAGCACGATGCCGAACAGGCCGAGCCAGATCACCGGCTGCCGCTCCCAGTGCTCCTTCAGGAAGGGGCTCTTCTCCTTCAGGTGCAGCCAGCCGACATAGAGGATGAAGGGCAGGATGAAGAGCAGGAGGTTGACGATGATCCTCATGCGCCGTCCCCCGCCACAGCGTCCTCGCTGAGGCGCTCCCAGAGGTTGCGGAGGATGCCGGCGGTGATGCCCCAGATGTAGCGGTTCTCGAAGGGCATGGCGTAGAAGTGCCGCGTCTGGCCGTTGAAGTCGCGCGACTTCTTCTGGTGGTTGCGCGGGTCCATGAGGAAGGCGAGCGGCACTTCGAAGGCATCCGTCACCTCGCGCGGGTTGAGCGTCAGCTCGAAGGGCGGCGTCACGAGCCCCACCACTGGCGTGATGAGATAACCGGTGCGCGAGTGGAAGGGCAGGAGGTAGCCGAGCGGGCGCACATGGGTGCGCGCCAGCCCCACCTCCTCCTCCGCCTCACGCAGGGCCGCGTCCAGCGGCGTCGCGTCCCCCGGTTCGATCTTGCCTCCCGGAAAGGCGATCTGGCCGGAATGGTCCGGCATGTCGCTGGAACGCTGGGTCAAGAGGATGGTCGGCACGGGCCGTGCTACCACCGGCACCAGCACCGCCGCCGGCTTGGCCGGAAGCCCCTCGTTGATCGTGTGGTCGCCAAGGTCCGGCCCATTGCCCAGCCCGCCGAACAGGTCCTGCCGCACAGATGGCACGGCGAGCGACAGCCGGCGGGTGACGACGGTGCTGAATTCGTCGGTCGACAGGGGAATCACGTCAGGCCCTCGATCTCGGTCGCTTCCACCATGGGGTAGAACCGCCCGGCAATGAAGACGCCGAACCAGTCGCGCCCCTCACGGGGGGCGACTTCGCCGAGGCTCGCGAGATCGTGAAAGAGGGCGCGGGAGACCAGCGCCCAAAGGTCGCGCCGCACATGCAGGTAGGGCTTGACGCCCCCGGTGCCGGCCTCCTTCTCGAAGCGAAGCGGGTGCTCCTCGCCAACCTCGATCCAGTCCTCAACCTGGGTCCGGAACGCGAGGCGCCGCTCCCGCCCCTCACCCTCCACCCGCATTTCCACCGCGGTGAAGGGCGCGTCGTCGACGGTGATGCCGATCTTCTCCACCGGCGTGACGAGGAAAAATCGCCCCTCTTCCCGCTTCAAAACGGACGAAAACAGCTTCACCAGCGGCATACGGCCGATAGGCGACCTCATGTAGTACCAGGTGCCGTCCGCCGCGATCCGGATGTCGAGGTCGCCGCAATAGGGCGGGTTCCACAGATGAACCGGCGCCCCGCCGCCACCCTTCTTCACCTGGGCGGCAATGGCGTCGAGCCCGCCTGGCGGGGTCATGGCAGTGGTCACCCTCGGCACCTCACGATTGAGTGAAAGACTTCTCAAAAAGGCCCGACTTTCGCTCGAAGCCTGTGACGAACGTAAGTCTCGACTATCCCCGCCGCAACGCATGGGTCATGATGCACTGCGACGAAAACGCAGCCTCGAAGGGAGTGACCATGACCGCCGAGACCGCCGAACGCATGGAAGACGCCATCGTCCGCGCCGCGGAAACCACCGCCGCTCAGGTGCGCACGGCGCGCGGCAACATCTCCGCGGTCATCTTCGGTCAGCAATCCGTCATCGACCGCGCCCTCATCACCGTTCTGTCGGGCGGACATGCGCTGCTCGTCGGTCTGCCCGGCCTCGCCAAGACCAAGCTGGTGGAGACCATGGGAACGGTGCTCGGCCTCGACGCCCGCCGCATCCAGTTCACGCCCGACCTGATGCCCTCCGACATCCTGGGCTCCGAGGTGCTGGAGGAGGCGGCCGGCGGCAAGCGCGCCTTCCGCTTCGTGAAGGGTCCCGTCTTCACCCAGCTCCTCATGGCGGACGAGATCAACCGCGCCTCGCCGCGCACCCAGTCGGCCCTGCTCCAGTCCATGCAGGAGCACCACGTGACGGTGGCCGGCGAGACCTACGACCTGCCGCGGCCCTTCCACGTCCTCGCCACCCAGAACCCGCTGGAACAGGAGGGCACCTATCCCCTCCCCGAGGCCCAGCTCGACCGCTTCCTGATGCAGATCGACGTCGACTATCCCGACCTCGAGGCCGAACGGAAGATCCTCTTCGACACCACGGGCTCCGAGGAATCGCGCCCCAAACAGGCCCTCACCGCCGAGGACCTGATGGCCGCCCAGCGCCTGGTGCGCCGCCTGCCCGCCGGCGACTCCGTGGTCGAGGCCATCCTGCAGCTCGTCCGCTCCGCCCGTCCCGGCGCCGCCAGGGGCGACCTCGCCGGCGCCATCGCCTGGGGCCCCGGGCCACGCG
>JAEZGJ010000076.1 GCA_023416965.1 Pseudomonadota bacterium
GCGCTCAGGCTCCTCGCGGGCGCCGCGAAGCTCGCTCCCGGCGATCCCCGCCTCATGGAGGCGGCGCGGCTGGCCGGCTCGGACGTGCCCGTCTGCCTCGATGCCCGTCCCCGCTTCATGCGCGGCACGGGACACGATCTCGGGCCGGTGCTCGCCCTGCCGCGCCTGCCGGCGCTGCTGGTCAATCCGCGGGTGGCGGTGCCGACCCCCGCCGTCTTCGGCAGGCTCGGTCTGGCGCCGGGGACTCGCCAGAGCGGCGATCCCGCCGCCGTCATGGAGGAGGGGAGCAGGCTTGACCGCCGCGCTCTGCTGCCGCTGCTCGCCGGCTCGCGCAACGATCTCGAGGCGCCGGCCACGGCGCTGGCGCCGGTCATCGGAGAGGCGCTGGCGCTGCTGCGCGCCGATCCCGCCTCCCGGCTGGCGCGCATGTCCGGTTCCGGCGCGACCGTTTTCGGAATCTACGAAACCTGCCGCGCCGCCGCCGCCGCGGGCAAGGCGATCAATGCCGCCCACCCGGACTGGTGGGTGAAGCCGACCATGCTGGGGTGAATGCAGGGCGTGCGGGGGCGTCAGCTATCCCGATAGCGCCGCCAGCCGGCCGCGCGCAGGTGGCAGGCCGGGCAGGCGCCGCAGCCATGGCCCCACTCGTGAAGCTCACTGCGGTCGCCGAGATAGCAGGAATGGGAGTCGGTGCGGATCAGCTCGACCAGTGGCTCGCCGCCGAGGCGTTCCGCCATGCGCCAGGTCTCGGCCTTGTCGATGAACATCAGCGGCGTGTGCAGCACGAAGCGCTTTTCCATGCCGAGGTTCAGCGCCACCTGCAGCGCCTTGATCGTGTCGTCGCGGCAGTCGGGATAGCCGGAATAGTCGGTCTCGCACATGCCGGCGACGATGTGCTTCAGGCCGCGGCGATAGGCGAGGGCCGCCGCAAAGGTGAGGAAGACGAGGTTGCGACCGGGCACGAAGGTGTTGGGCAGGTCCTGGTCGGTCATCTCGATGGCGACCTCGCGGGTGAGCGCGGTGTCGGAGACCTCGCCGAGCGCCGCGAGGCCCAGCGTGTGGTCCGGCCCGAGCCGGGCCGCCCACCTGGCGTTCACCCGGCCGAGACCGTCGCGAATGCCGGCGCGGCAGGCGAGTTCCACCTGATGGCGCTGGCCATAGTCGAAGCCGACGGTCTCGACGTGACCGAACCTGTCGAGGGCCCAGGCGAGGCAGGTCGCCGAATCCTGGCCGCCGGAAAAGAGGACGAGGGCGCCGTCGTCAGCCATGAGGGCAAGCCTCTTCCAAACCCCGGGCGGGCCGGGCGCGGGGCCCGTGGACGAACGTGCCGGCGGCGCTGTCGGCCATCAATGGGCGCGGGAGATGCAGAAATCGACCGCCTGGACGAGCGCGTCCTTCATCGGGCTGTCGGGAAAGAGGGCGAGGGCGTCCTTGGCCATGTCGCCGTAGTGGCGGGCGCGTTCGATCGTGTCGGCGAGCGCCCCGTGGCGGGCCATGAGGCCGGTGGCGGTCTCGAGGTCCCCATCGGCGATATCGCCGTCCACCAGCACCTTCTTCCAGAACGCGCGCTCTTGTTCCGAGCCGCGACGGAAGGCGAGTACCACGGGCAGGGTGATCTTGCCCTCGCGAAAGTCGTCGCCGGTGTTCTTGCCGAGCTTCTGCGACTTGCCGCCATAGTCGAGGGCGTCGTCGACGAGCTGGAAGGCGATGCCGAGATTCATGCCGTAGGCGCGGGCGGCGGCCTGCTCGGCCTTTGGCTTGCCGGCGATGACGGGGCCGACCTCGCAGGCAGCGGCGAAGAGCTCGGCCGTCTTGCCGCGGATGACGGCGAGATATTCGTCCTCGGTGGTGGCGGTGTTCTTGGCGGCGGCAAGCTGCATCACCTCACCCTCGGCGATGACGGCCGCGGCGGTAGAGAGGATGTCGAGGGCGCGCAGCGAGCCGACCTCCACCATCATCTTGAAGGCCTGTCCGAGCAGGAAATCGCCGACGAGCACGGAGGCCTCGTTACCCCAGACCATGCGGGCCGCCGGCCGGCCGCGCCGCATGTCGCTCTCGTCCACCACGTCGTCGTGGAGGAGCGTCGCGGTGTGCATGAACTCCACAGCCGCTGCGAGCTTCACATGGCCCTCGCCCTGGTAGCCGGCGAGCGCCGCAGTGGCGAGAGTGAGCATGGGCCGCAGCCGCTTGCCGCCCGAGGAGATGAGGTGGTTCGCCACTTCCGGGATCATGGTGACCTCGGACCCCGTGCGCGACAGGATCATGGCATTCACCCGGTCCATGTCCGCCCGCGTGGCGCCCACCAATGCCTCGATGGAGGCCCTGTCCTTTTCGAAGGGGACAACGACTGCCACGCCATGCTCCACTGCCGGCCCGCAGGATGCGGGCAAAATCGTGACGGACAATAGGCAGGTGGCGGCTGCTTCTCAAGCCGCGCCCCCTTCACGAAACGTCGCACGACCTCTGGGAGGCAGCTTGGAAGAGATCATCCGCACCGCCGATCCGGTCCTGGTCAGCGCCGTGGAGGCCCTGCTCGGGGGCGAGGGAATCACCGTCTTCGTCGCCGATCGTCACGTCTCGGCAATCGAGGCGCGAATCGCCGCCTTTCCCCTGCGTATTCTGGTACCGGAGAGAGATGTCGCGCGGGCCCGGGCCGCCATCGTGGCCGCCGGATGGGGGGAAACGTTGCGGCAGGGCGCTCCCTAGGGGCGAAAAACACCGCTCGATCTGTTGATTCATGAAATGTCGCTACAATTGAAATATTCTAATCAGCGCACGCGTATGCAATAAGGCGCATATGACTCTGCTTGACGACCCCCTTTTCGAACCCACGGCCGATCGCATTCTCGGCGGCCGGGTGGCGATCACCCAGCCGCGTACAGGACACCGCGCCGGCCACGATGCCGTGCTGCTGGCGGCCGCCGTGCCCGCCTCGCCGGGGGACCGCATCCTCGACCTCGGCGCGGGCGTGGGGGCCGCCGCCTTCTGCCTGGCGGCGCGCGTGCCGCAATGCTTCCTCACCCTGGTGGAGATCGACCCGGCCCTCGCCGAGCTCGCCGAGCGCAACGCCGCGGCCAACGGCTTCGGCAACCGCACTCGCGTCCTCGTCATGGACGCTCTCGCCCGCGGTGCGCCGCGGGAGAAGGCTGGGCTGCTGGTGGGCGAGATCGACCGGGTCATCACCAATCCGCCCTTCCACGACCTGCCGCGCCATCGCCCCTCGCCCGGCGTCGGCAAGCGCCTCGCCCATTCGGGCGGCGACGAATTGCTTGCGGGCTTCCTGCGCACGGCCGTCGCAGTGCTGCGGCCGGGCGGCACGGTGACTCTGATCCATCGTGCCGACCGTCCCGACGCCCTGCTGGCCGCCATGAAGGGCCGGTTCGGCGGCATCACCGTGCGCCCCATCCATCCCCGGCCAGGCGCGGCCGCCGTCCGGCTCATCCTGACGGGCACCAAGGGCTCGCGCGCGCCGGTCTCCATCCTCCCGGGCCTGGTGCTGCAGGACAGCCTGGGACAGCCGACGGCGGAGGCCGAGGCCATCCTGCGCGAAGGGCAGGGCTTCTAGTCCCAGTCTGCGATCCCCGGACCTCGATGGCGGTGGGCCCGCGCCGGCTTCCGGAGGGTTGATGGGACTTCCACGCCGTCATGCCTAGCCGTGTGGCCGGGAATCCACGCCTTTCACGCCGCCAGTTCGGAATGTCGTGGATGCGCGGACGCGCTCGTGCATCACGCAGTGAGCGCAGACGCGCGGCGGTCCCGCGATCCTCGAGACGTCCGCGACGGAGGCGCCGCGTCACCCTCCCCGGGGAGGAGGGTCGGGCTGGCGCTGTCGTCGCCCTCAGCCCTCGATCTTCGAGAAATCGGCGACGGTCGCCGTTGCGGCGCGGAGTTCGGCGAGCATCTTCAGCCGGTTTTCGCGCAGGGCGGGATCCTCGGCGTTCACCGTCACCTTGTCGAAGAAGGCGTCGACCGCCGGGCGGAGCTCGGCGAGAGCCCTCATCGCGCCGGCATAGTCTTCCCTTGCCACGTGATCGCGCGCACGGGCCGAGGCAGACTGCAGGAGCGCGAACAGCGCCCGCTCCTCCGGCTCGCCCTTTTCGTGGACGAGGGCGGCGTCCGGCGCACCGTCATAGGCGCGGCCGTCCTTCTTCTCCTCGATGCGCAGGATGTTGATGGCGCGCTTGGTGCCGGCGAGGAGGTTCTTGCCGTCCTCCGTGCCGAGGAGGGCGGCGAGCGCCTCGACGCGGCGGACGACGAGCAGGAGGTCGTCATTGCCCTCGCCGGAGGCGAGCACCGCATCGACGAGGTCGTGGCGCTGGCCCTGGTCGCGGAGCAGGACCTTCAGGCGGTCGTGGAAGAAGGAGAGGAGGTCTGCCAGCGCGTTTACATTGTTGGGCCAAACAAGGTCCTCCTTTCGAATTATCTTGATGAATGGCTCGACATCGAAAGATTGAGAAAGTTCATCGAAGTGTCCTTCTTGACGACCCGTAGTCATGTCAATAGATATCGGGTTAATGTAATATGCGCGATCAAACCGGATGCGCGCTTGCACTAAAGATTTATATTCCGCAGGCGAGATATTGTCGTAAATGTATCCCTCGTATTCGTATTCGCCCGGCCAAATAATATCATTCTGCTCTCCATCGTCTTCATAGATGGCTACTTGCAGAAATCGACCGTCAATAAGCTTGGAGATCTTCTGGGCTCCAAGGCGATTGAAATGGCTTTGTAGAATTTCGCTCAATGAAAATTTCTGGCTTCCTGTCGAGACAAGCCTAATTACACCCAGTGCCGCCCTGCGCAGCGCAAACGGGTCTTTCGACCCCGTGGGCTTCTCGTCGATGGCCCAGAAGCCCACCAGCGTGTCCAGCTTGTCGGCCAGCGCAACCGCCACGGCGACCTTGTCGGTCGGCACGCGGTCGCTCGGCCCTTGCGGCTTGTAGTGGTCCTCAATTGCGGCGGCGACGCTCTCGTGCTCGCCCTGGAGGAGGGCATATTTCCGCCCCATCAGGCCCTGCACCTCGGGAAACTCGCCGACCACCTCGGTCATCAGATCGGCCTTGGCGAGTTCTGCCGCGCGTTCGGCGAGGTCCGGATCGGCGCCGACGAGAGGCGCGATGTGGCGGGCCAGCGCCTTGATGCGGTCGACGCGCTCGCCCTGCGTGCCGAGCTTCTCGTGGAAGACGACGTTGAGGGCCCGCAGCTTCGCCATGCGCTGGTCGAGCGGCTTGCCCTTGTCCTCGAAGTCCGGGAGGGGCTTCTGGTCGGTCTCCCAGAAATAGAGCGCGTCGGAGAGACGGGCGCGGATGACGCGCTCGTTGCCGGCGACGATGGCCTTGCCGCCGTCGCTGGCCTCGAGGTTCGCGGTCAGCACGAAGCGGTTGGCAAGGCGGCCGGTCTTCGGGTCGCGGACGACGAAGCATTTCTGGTTGGCGCGGATGGTGGCGCGGATCACCTCGTCGGGGATGGCGAGGAAGCTCTCCTCGAAGGACCCCATCAGTACGACCGGCCATTCGACGAGGCCGGCGACCTCGTTCAGGAGCCCCTCGTCCTCGACGAGCTCCAGCCCCTGGGCGAAGCAGAGATTGCGGGCATCGGCCAGGATGCGGCGCTTGCGCTCTTCCGGGTCGGCGACGACGAAGGCCTTTTCCAGGCTCGTCAGATAGTCGTCCATGCGGCGCACGCGGATGTCGCCGGGAGCCATGAAACGGTGGCCGCGCGTCACGTCGCCGGCGGTGATGCCGTCGATGGCGAAGCGGATGACCTCCGGGTCCTCGGTCTCCGGGCCGAATGTGCAGAGGATGGACTGCAGCGGGCGCACCCAGCGCAGCGAGGAGGAGGAGACCGAGGCGGCGCCCCAGCGCATCGACTTTGGCCAGGGGAAGGCGCGGGCGATCTCCGGCACGATTTCGGCGATCACCTCGGGCACCGGGCGGCCGGGCTTCTCGATGACGGCGATGTAGCTGTCGCCCTTCTTCGGGTCCGACTGGATGGTCGCCTGGTCGATGGAGGAAAGTCCGGCGGCCTTGAGGAAGCCCTGGATGGCGGCCTCGGGCGCGCCGACGCGCGGGCCCTTGCGCTCTTCGTTCACATCGGGGGAGGCGACGGGCAGGCCGTGGACCGAGAGGGCGAGCCGGCGCGGCGTGACGACGACGCGAGCCCCCTCGTAGAGGCAGCCGCGCGCCACCAGCGCGTCGGTGACGGCCTTCTTCAGATGCGCGGCGGCATCCGCCTGCATGCGGGCGGGGATCTCTTCGGAGAGGAGTTCGAGGAGAAGGTCGGGCATGTCACTCACGCGTCTGGAGGAGGCGCGACAGGACCCAGGCCGGGTCGCCGGCGCTGGAGACGTCGTCGATCAGCCAGCGGCCGTTCTCCTGCGCCATGTCAAAGGTGATGACCTGGGTCTCCGGCTGGCTGGCGAAGAGCTTCAGCGTCACCGCCACCTGGGCCTTGCGCTCGTCGCGGCTGACGATGCGGTAGACATTGCGGGTGTGATAGTCGTCGTCGCTGTCCTGGCAGCCGCAGGCGAAGCCGAAATCGAGGCCGGGCATCACCTCGCCGGAGCGGCGCGAGCGCGCCTGCTGCTCGGTGTAGAGGCGGCGCAGGCGCGGCGTGAGGTAGGGGTTCACCGAGGCGCGGCCGGGCTTGGCGTATAA